>NZ_JBXWNK010000004.1:0-344882 GCF_059610325.1 Ruegeria sp. YTSA064 | reverse complement strand
GATTTAGCTCGCTGAAAGCGGACATTTAACCCCAGCGCAGCATCCGTCGATTTGGGCTCAGAGCAAACCTTCGCTGCGTATTGCCTCAATGACCGCTGTGCGGGACAAAGCGGACCTTACGGGGATGCCGTAACTAACGCACGTGACCTAAAGGCTGGTGGAACGGGTTTGTCGGCTTGGTAAGCTCTGGAGCGGTAAGCTACGTCACCCTTTGAATTGCAAGAACTTTCTACAAGAGCTCGTGTTCACTAAAACCAAGCTTTTACGGTTGGTTTTTTGACTAAACTCTTTGACTCAGTCATTCTTCTCCACGGGGGGGAACTGGATATGAATGGCGCTGACCAAAAAAGCCAAGCAGACAGGTACGAAGAAGGTATTGCGCTTCTGGATGTTGGTGTCGGCATATTCAATGACGCACTCCGATTGGTTTACTGCAACCCCGCATTTCGCGAGATGCGACGCTACCCACAAGAGCTCTGCCGCCGTGGTGTTAGTCTAGAAGATTTGCTGCATTTCAATGCCGAACGCGGAGATTTTGGCGCGGGCAACACTGATCGGCTAGTGGCCGATCGAATGAACGAGATTGGTGCCTCTGGTGAGCGCGCGCTCGAGCATGAGATGGCAGACGGGCAGGTTCTAGCGATCAGCTATCGCAGAACGGCCTCTGGAGGAACGATGGTCACCTATCAGGACCGCACCGCCGAACGAAAAGCAGAGAGAGCATTGCGAGAAAGTGAGGAGCGCTACGCGCTTGTTTCAGACGCTGCGGAAGAGGCAATCTACGATTGGCATATTACCGACGACCAGTTTTATGCGTCCCCACGACTTGAGACTTTCCTAGGGCTTGAGACCGGTCCTAAGGGAGAGAGAACGTGGGTATGGCAAGACATTATTCATCCCGACGATTTGCCCTCTTACTTGTCAGAGTTGGAGGCGCATATATCCGGCGAGAAGAAACGATGGGAATGTGAGTACCGACTCAAAGTAGCTAACGGCAAGTGGCGCTGGGTATCGGATCACGGCACCTCGATTCGCGACACTAACGGCTACGCGACGCGTATGGTGGCCGCAATTCGGGACATTACACCCAAGATTGAACGGGATGCAGCCCTTGCCGCAAGTGAGGAACGATACCAGTTGGTCACTCAAGCTACCAGCGATGGAATTTATGATTGGGACGTGACCAATGATGTTCTGTTTGTCTCTGCTGACCTGAACGATCTACTCAGTTTGGACGAGGCCAATTCGTCTTCGGAACGATGGGCCGAGCAGATCCACCCGGATGATTACGACGCTTATGTCAAGGCAATCGTTAACCATTTCAAGGGCGAGACTGATGCTGTTGAATGTGACTACCGGCAGAGGGCGCGTGATGGCGGTTACCGTTGGGTTCACGACCGAGGCGTTGGTGTGCGAAACGCCGAAGGCCGGGTCGTCCGGCTTGTCGGTGCCGTGCGCGACATAACTGAAATCCGGGATGCACGGGAACGAATTGCCCGAATTGAAGGTCGGCTACTCGGAGCAATTGAAACGATCGCCGATGGTTTGCTTTTGGTGGGACCTGAAAATCGCGTCGAGTTATTCAACGACCGCTACGTCCAGATCTTCAGCGACGCCGCTGGCGGCGCCGATTTGAGCAACCTAATCTATGAGGGCCGCGAATTCTTCGACATGATCCGCAACGGCTATGAGCTTGGGATGTTTACCGAACATCCAGACGGCGTTGACGGTTGGATCGCTGCCCGCCGCGTCGCTTGGGAGAAGCCAAAGGCGAACTGGGAACTAGAGTTGGGCAACGGTGTGTGGATCATGCTCAACGAACGTCGCCTGCCTGATGGTGGCCGCATCATGGTTTACAACGACATAACCGAATTCAAACGCAGGGAGGCAGATGCGCAGGCCGCACGGCAGCGGTTTGAAGACGCAATTGAAGCGATTTCGTCTGGTTTTGCATTGTGGGATGCCGAGGATCGGCTAGCTGTATGTAATGAGCGCTACCGCACCTACATGAGCGAACTCGCCGACAAGGTCGTACCCGGCGTGAAATTCGAAGAGATCATCGGTGCCGGCATCAAGCGCGGCCTATTTCCACTTTCCGAAGGAGAAGTAGAAGGGTATCTTGAGAGAATTGCCGAAAAGCGCATGAAAGCCTCGGGCGAACCACGCGAACAGCTAGTCGCCGGGTACTGGCTGCAGATTACGGATCACCGCACTTCGGATGGTGGCATCGTCTCGATCTATACCGACATTACCGAACTGAAGACCAAACAGCTGGAGATCGAACAACAATCAGCAATCCTCGAGTTAACAATGGAGAACATGGGCCAGGGGATTACGCTGGTGGATAAAGAGCTGCGCACAATTGCGTTGAATTCGAAATTTCTCGACCTCATGGAGTTTTCTCGCGAACGCTTTCGCCCCGGATTCACAATGGAAGAGGCATTTCGGTTCAATGCTGAACGAGGGGAATATGGGCCGGGCGACATTGACACCCAAGTGCGCGAGCGGGTGGAACTGGCCGCAAAATTCTTACCGCACAAATTTGAACGTATTCGTCCTGATGGTACGGTGATTGAGATTATCGGCAACCCTATCCAAGGTGGCGGCCTAGTTGCAACTTACACTGACATTACGGACCGCAAACTCGCTGACGAAGCTCTGAAAGCGGCACTGGCAGAATTTAACGCGGTCATCGATCACGTCGACTATGGAATTCTGTTCATGGGACCGGATTTACGTGCGCGTATAATAAATCGGGCATTTGCGCGAATTTGGAACATCGATCAGAAATTCATCGACCAGCGCCCAACTATGCAGGAGCTGATAGAGTACAACAAGGGCACAGGAGTCTATGATGTCGCGCCGAAAGACTGGGATGACTGGCTGTCCATGCGGGTCGAGGCAATACGGGCAGGAAACATGCCACCGGGCGAGTTGTGTCGGGCTGATGGCATGACGTTGAGTTTCCAATGCGTGGACCTGCCGGATGGCGGTCGCATGCTGACGTATTTCGATATCACCGAATTAAAACGGCGTGAAGCGGAGATTTCCAACGCGCGTGATGCGGCTGAACAAGCCCTCAACGATCTGCGGCAAGCCCAAGAACGACTCATCCAGTCCGAGAAGATGGCCAGCCTAGGCCAACTTACTGCCGGCATTGCCCACGAGATCAAGAACCCGCTGAATTTCGTCAACAACTTTGCCAAATTGTCTGGCGAGTTGATGGAAGAATTACACGAGATATTAGAAGACCCGATCGCTGCTCTGGAGGAAGAGGATCGCGAGGAAGCTAAGGACCTATGGCAGACAGTACGCGGCAACATGGGCAAGATAAACCAACACGGTCAACGTGCTGACAGCATCGTTAAAAACATGCTTCTGCATTCCCGCGAGGGGCCAAGCGAGTTGCAACGTGTTGCACTAAACCCGATAGCAGAAGAAGCGCTGAACCTTGCCTATCACGGTGCTCGGGCGGAGGATTCCAGTTTCAATGTCGAAATACGAGCCGACATTGATCCTGACGTTGGCCAAATCGATTGCTATCCGCAGGATTTGATGCGTGTTTTTCTTAATCTCATCAGCAACGGCATGTATGCGGCCAACAAACGTAAAGACGCGGAAGAAGGTGACTTTTCACCGACGATCTGGCTATCGACGCGAGCCAATGGTGACCGCGTCAACGTCACTATTCGCGATAATGGTACGGGCATTCCAGAAGAAATGAGGGAGAAAATTTTTCTACCGTTTTACACCACAAAACCCGCGGGTGAAGGCACAGGGCTCGGCCTTTCGTTGAGCTATGATACCATCGTCAAGCAGCATGGTGGAACATTGACTGTGGACAGTAAGCCAGGGGATCACACGATTTTTGACGTTTCGGTCCCGGTTCATTCTCAGGGGGACCTAGCATGACTGGACAAATTCTGATGGTAGATGACGAACCCGACGCACAAGACCTGATTCAACAAAATTTTCGGCGGGAGATACGAAAAGGAGTCTACAGTTTTGGGTTTGCCGGGTCTGGCGAGTCGGCCTTGGACGCAATAAGTCATTCGAAAGAAGAAGTGATGTTGGTGCTTTCGGACATCAACATGCCCGGGATGTCAGGAATCGAGCTTTTGCAGGAGCTACGCGCTCGCTGGCCTGAATTACCGGTTATGATGATCACCGCCTATGGTGATGCAGCGACCGAGGCGAAAGTCCGGGAACTGGGAGCGGAACAGTTCCTGACCAAGCCCGTCGATTTTGTTGAACTGAAAGAGCGGCTCTCACAATTTGTCGGAGATACGACGTGACGCCGCCTCGCATTCTTGTTGTCGATGACGAGCCCGACCTTGAAGCGTTGATTTCGCAAAAGTTTCGGCGTCGCGTACGCGAAGGGGAACTCGATCTATTGTTTGCTCATGACGGCAAACACGCCCTCGAAGTTCTCGAAGAGAACCCTAAAATAGATATCGTCCTTTCCGACATAAACATGCCCAGGATGGATGGTCTCACTTTGCTTGACCGGTTGAGCGAGATGGAAACTGATCTGCAAACTGTTATGGTTTCCGCCTACGGCGACATGAACAATATCCGCGCGGCTATGAACCGCGGGGCTTTTGATTTCGTGACCAAACCGATCGAGTTCGAAGATCTCGACCGGACCATTGCCAAGACGCTGGAACACCTTGAGTTGCTCCGCCAATTGCGCACGGCCCGTGATAAAGCTGAGCAAGCGAGATTGACGCTGTCACGGTATTTCTCTCCTACGGTGGTTGAGACGTTGTCGCGTGATCCAGAGGCAATAGAGGCCAAGGGCGAGCGCCGCGTAGCAACCTTTCTATTTACTGATCTGGCCGATTTCACTCAGCTGGTAGAAAGCTCGGATTCCGACCTGATCGTCGAAATTCTCAACGAATACCTAGATGGCATGACCCGAACAATCTTTTCGCACGGCGGAACAGTCATGAAAATCATAGGCGACGCCATCCAAGTAATATTCGGTGCGCCAGTTGACGACCCGGAACATGCCGCGCACGCGGTGGCCTGCGCCTTGGCGCTCGACGAATTTGCCCAAGGTTTTCAGAAGAAACTACTGGATCGCGGCATCGCGTTGGGAGACACGCGCATAGGTGTGAACAGCGGCGATGCGATCATTGGCAATTTCGGCGGCAAGAGCTATTTCGACTATACAGCGTATGGCGATGCTGTGAACACTGCGGCAAGGCTGGAACAGGCCAACAAGACGATAGGGACGCGCATCTGCACTTCGGAAAGTGTTGCCAAGGGGATCGACAACTTCTCTGGCCGACCAATTGGAAGACTCTTGCTGAAAGGCAAAACGCAAGCGGTGACCTGCTATGAACCCTTGTCAGAGGCGCTTGTCGACACCGATCAAGTGAGAGATTACAAGGCGGCGTATGAGCTGCTAGAGGCGAGTGACCCCAAAGCGCGCCAATCCTTTGCGGCGCTTTTGGCCGAGTGCGAAGACGACCCCTTGATCTTGTTTCACCTTGGTCGATTGCTGGCCGGCGAAACTGGTGCAGACATTGAAGCAGTGGGTTGATCGCCAGACCTGTCCCAACGTCATTGCCGCTAAACAACCATGATAAGGCTGCCCAACACTCGCCGTGAGCCGGTCGACCCCGACCCAACAATAACCAAAGGGTTGCCTATTTCGGCGGCAAGAACTGCGATTACACTTTTGAAAAGCTGCAGGAACAGCGCGCCTACAACGATTGGAAACCTTCCGACCTGATCCATTTGGTGCAAATTTCGATGTTGATCGCTGACTTTGGTGCTGAAGCGGACACGCTTCGCGAAGAAGGCTACGTGATCCAATCGGACGTTCCAAAGAAGAATCCGCGCATTGACGTGCTTGCTTCGCTGAATTCTCAGATTATAGCCAGGTCTCGTCTGATCGGCATCAATCACACCGCGGCAACAGACAAACGTTCGCGAGGAAACAGAGCGGCGTTGCAAAGAGAGATGCGACGAATACTTACTTAAGTTGCCGGTATAGGGCATCGCCCACCAGCCGCCAACTGGTGATCCGCCTCAACACTCGGGCAAACTCACGTTTGCAGCTATCGGCTCTGCTGTGCGGTCTGGCATCCTTTGAGGTTGTGACAGCTTTGCTTGGTTAAAGGCGCACCAAGCGCTGAAAAGAGCGTTTGGACACCAAGTTGGACACCAAACAAGAAAGGGCACCGCGTGGTGCCCTGCAAATTGACCATAAGCGTGCAAGAATCACTGAAATCGCGCTATAGTTGCGCAATAAAATCCATTAAAAACAAGCA
This sequence comes from Ruegeria sp. YTSA064, assembly GCF_059610325.1. Lineage (NCBI taxonomy): Bacteria > Pseudomonadati > Pseudomonadota > Alphaproteobacteria > Rhodobacterales > Roseobacteraceae > Ruegeria > Ruegeria sp. YTSA064. The sequence continues at coordinate 338,601 of NZ_JBXWNK010000004.1, read as the reverse complement.
ACTAGGCAACATCCAATTTCTCCGAACACCATAAGCGTGCAGGGCTGGAAGCATAAGCGTGCAAATACAGGTTAAACAAAAAGCCCGCACAAAGTGCGGGCTACTTCGAGTTTGAGCGTGCTTGGTTAGGAGTGTAACCTTATTCGCTTAGTTTAAGCATTCTCTGGGTATCGAATGCTTCGACAAAATCTGGCTCTGTGAATGGAGAATACTGCTTTGTAGTTCCTGTTCGCAGTGCAAACTGTTCAGCAAAATCTTCCAGCTCGAGTTCGCTTTTGCCCTTAAGTTTTGCATTGGTGAGGGTGTCGATCAACAGCTCGATAACAAGGCCCCAGCGATGAGCGCAAGCGAAATCGAGCCGCTCTAGAAAGTCCATCGTAACCAGCGGGACCACATCAATCTCCACTTCTTCCGCGTAGGCAAACACCAGCTCTTGAAGTTCATCTCCATCACGCGTCAGATTGATCTCGTCAAAATGCACGGGATCCACAAGAGCGTCGAGTTGTTCATAAGAGCGGACGTAATCGGACAATGTCGGCACCCCGGACATGATCAGCATCAAGGGCCAACGGGGTTCCTTCATCATGGACTTGAAGCTGTCCAGAAACACCGTGTTCGATTTCGCGCCGGGGGCAAACACATGCTGACATTCATCGTAGTGGATGCCTACAACGCCTTGGCCTTGCGCTTGATCCAAAACTCGCTCCCAGATGTACTCTTGTGTACGAGCCCGATGGACCTCGTAACCGAGCGCTGTAAGCGTTTTGACCCCAAGGTCTTTAAAGCTTACGCGGCCAGAAAGTACGCAACTGACGATTTTCGCAGGCCTACCGTCGGGCATCTGAGTTTTGCTTGTATTGAAGTCACCAATCAGCTTCTTCAGTTCCCGGGATTTTCCGATTCTTGAGTTCCCAGTGACAACCAAACCACGCGCCTCTACGCAGTCATTCCCTTGGCTGATGAATTGGTGTTCAAGGCACTTGCTGAACGCGACCTTCAATTCATCTGCGCGAGGGAGAGTAAGGTGATTTTTCCTCAATTTGTCAGCAATTTTAAACCTGTCTGGGTTAATAAAGTTCATGCGAATTTTCCCCTTTTCTTGGGTCGACCCAGTGGTCGGTGCTTGTCAATCTTTGATGTCAGTTTTGGTTTCTCGGCGTTTGCGACTCTTTGGGGCGCGTCGGCCGTATTTTGAGTTGTCGAAACTGACGCTGAGGTTTCCAACCCGGAGGTGCGGTCGGTCATTTTCCGCCGCAAGCCGCTGCCCAGCGAAAACTCATCCGGATTTTCGGTGCCTGCACTGATTTCGCCAGATTGGAGTGTCGGCAACTTGCTGGGTGAGGGGACTACGCGAGCACCGCTAAACACCCTATGAGCCTTGGCTTTGACTTCATTGATAGTCGAGTAGCTTCTCGGTAGACCGTGCTCTACTCCGATCTTTTCAAGTTGAGAGTAGAGCTTCTTGCGCGTCGCAATAATGCGATCCTCATGAATATCAGAAACGTCTGGATTCTCCTTGCGGTGGGCTTGAAGCAACTCGAGCGCTTCGGGCAGCGTTAAGTCCGCAAATGCTGTAATTTGGAGCTGGAGCCTGAAATAGGGTTTTGTTTCGTTGGGGATAACGGCAGTGGCTTGCGTTAAGTTGTCCGGGTCAATGTAAACCGCAACTTTTGTCTTTGGATGGCGGTCGACAGCGCGTTGAAACTCATCAGAGTTATACCAGATGCCGGAGAAAGCTCTTACTCCTTCATCGGTAGGCGTGACCGAATCCTTCCACCCAAGATGAACACGACGCTTATCCTCATCGGTAGGACGAAGCAAACCGCGAGTCTTGTTGAGTTCCTTGAGCACTTCTGCGGGCCTGCGTCCCCCCATTCCGACACCCATGTGTCGCCGCGAGGGGTATTCGTCAATGAAATAGCGGGTCAAAATGCCGTACAGTTCTTCGGTGTCCAAGACGCCGTTCGCATTCGCATCATAAGAGGGCAGTTCTCCTGCACGTCTACCGGTGTATCCATGGATCAGTTTGATCAGTTGGGACTCAAGCGTACCCAATCCTCTTTCTACGTGGGTCCTGTCCGTCGAAGCATAAGTTCTGCCCACGATTGATGTTGATCCCAAGCCAACTACTGAGCCAATAACCGCCTTGTTGCGCAGGCCAGATCCGTTGTCGGTCATGATGCAGCCGATGCCCATGGCTGGCGCAGGATCTCCGACACAGCCGTATTTGATTTTTTCGCGAGATTTGTCTCGCGTTGCCATTCTCAACAGAGCAAGAGTCGCCTTCGCTTTGGGCTGATCACTCAACACCCAAGCCAACGGCATTCTGGTAGCCACGTCGATCATGAGTAGCAGGTGCAAACGCTGTTGCACGAACTTGTCGATTTTCTTCAGCACATCCCTTTCTTCTTCAGACAAGCGCTCCCAGAACCCTTCTTCCTTTGCCGTCGTGATCAGAGAAAGCTTCATCTCATCAATGTAGGACATCTCACCAGGGAGCAGCGCGCGGTAGTCCGTGCTTCCGCGTCCTCGTTTGTTGCGGGTGTAGATTTCTCCTTTCGTCGCGATCATTAGTTCAGTTGGCGAAAGGAGATAATCTCTATGTACTTTTAGAGATTTTTGAGAAGGAATAAGGAGTTCCTTGAGGCCATTACGCCTGCGTAGCTTATTCTGGTCGTGAATGAGACTAGCGAGATACTCCCTCACGTTGGCCACGCTAAATCCTTTTGCGTCGAGTCCAAAGCTATCCCATGCTTGCGTCATGAGTTGTTTGACGGGGTCGTCAATTCTCGGAGTACGATTCCCTTTCTGGTGTTCGCGCGTGGCAAGGAGTGCGACAAGGTCGTCCTCAGATCCCGCGGAGTCATAAATCTTCAGATACTTCTGGAGGGTGCGGCCTCCATAAAGGGACCAATCAGCGTTCAGGCCACCGCGAGACGGTTTGACCCGCACACTTTTCCCAAATTGTTGGCTTGCTACCTTAGCAATGAAATGACGGTTCTCCGGTTCGTCTAGATCACTAATTGTGGGTTGATACAGAGGATTGCCCGTACGTCTTCTAATTTCGCCACGGAGAGCGACTACGCCGAGGCTGATTGCGTGGTGGAACTCACCGTTTTTTTTGGACCTTGCCGAGAACTGCTCCGCGACCTGGCGACCACCTTGGCGAAGCGAGACAAGGTTGGTTGCCAAACCGCCATCAGCGATGTCGATTTCCGAATTTTGCAATAGTTTCGTGAATTTGGAAAAGGGAATGACGCCAACTTCTCCAGTCTCACAGTCCATCAATTCGTACCCGTCTTGGGTTTTCCCAAGAAATTCAGACGACCCGGTTCCCAGCGAAACCCGTGTCCCAGGGTCGTAGTTGTACTGAGCGTGGATCGTCATGGCGTCACCTGTACCCGAGATGTCTCCAGGAAAACGTTGTTCAAATTGGCGTGGAGCTGACGACGGGCAACGAGGCGGTAGCAGGCGCGAAAGATCCGTTTTTGTGGCAAGTCCACATGATCAAAGAGATCCTTCATTTGCCAAAGCGTGCGCAGGCTGCGTGCTGTCGCGAGCACCAGATCATCTGCCTCAGGATCTGGGTCCTGAAGGAACGCCAGCATTCTGAAGAGGTTTTCTCGCTTTTGCCTTGGGAAATCCGATGCATTGACAACCTTGAGATCGTTGGCTGCGTCTCGTGGAGTCATTTCCTGAATGGCACGGATTTCGCGCTGGGTTTTCGGTTTCGCCAGACTTGCATCATTCCGCACAAACAAGAGACGGCGATAGCCATTTCTAAATGTAATCAGGAGATCATGCGTGTACTGCCTTTGCTTTCCATCGAGCTCAAAATGGACGGTGAGCGGTTGGAAGCTCACGTCGTGCATGTTTGGTGTGATCAAAGCGTCAAGGGCGACAGCCGCTTCGGCCGCGCTTTCACAAACTGCGACTTTCGGCTTCCAGTCGTTTGCGGGCGTTTGATAGGGAAACCAAATTTTGTGAGAAGTTGCGCTGCGCGCACCCGGGTTCCTTACGCCGTCAAAAGGCAAGAGACCGTGAATGTCCCCGAGTTTAATGTTTGGAGCCTTTGGTGTCTTGGGTGGTGAATAGTTCCAAGTGTCGTGGTCGATTACTTCGTGGGTCATGGGATCTCCAGTATCCTCATAGCGTCCGAGATCACCGCAGAGGCCATGCCTTGCGAGCTCGGATTTTGAATAAATGCTTGAACACAGGCGGATTTCCTCCGCTGGGATCAGGCGCCTATTCGCGTGAGAAACTGGAACTCCACGCGCGCACTCAAAGCGCGGATCCAATCAAAGAGATTGGCTCCAACGCAATGGAACGGTTGTGAACAGGTTTGGAAAGACATCTATACGCCCACCATCAATCAAACTTCTTTGTTGGATTGCTTGGTTGGGAAAGCCGCCCCCAGTCAGGTGCGCTTACACAAGCATCCAGGATACCGGTTATCGGAGAGCCGGTATTTGCGAGTGATTGTTATGATGGGTCATGATTGTCATGGGGGCCGATATAAAGCTGAACTCGGCTTGAAGATCAATACCCAATATACGAAATCTTATCAACCTGAAGTCGCAGAACCAAGAGTGTTGCAGGCGGATCACAATGCAGGAAGCCAGCTTCGGCACAGATAGTCATTTTGAATATTTCAAAATAGCGAAACCTTGGACATTGCTGATGTTAGGATTTGAACCTGGTCTCAATAATCCGTGTTCATACATCGTCTAGGTAGCTCTGTGACTTTGCGAATCATCATTCCGAATCGGTGCTGCAAGTAGCCATGTGAGCCTCAATAGCGCTGTCCGGCGGGCGTGAATCGAATTAAGAACACCCAGCACCAAACCGCACCTTATTCTTGTGCTAATCCTTGTCGGATCTGCCTATCTATTCTTCCAAATTGACCGTTGTTGACTTAGGCGAAGCCTAACTCAACAAAACGGAAATTTTTTTGACCCTAATTTCTACAAAAAACTATCCTTATCAGTAGCTTATTGAAATTTTTAGTTCGATTGACTATGCTGATCTCCGGAAGCTCAGTTCGCTTGGACGGGGCAAAAATTGGAATTGGCGGGCATAAGGAGGGTCTGGCTGTGAAGCAAAAAGGAGGTGCCCCTGGGTGCACCAAGTGTAAGCAGGTTGTTCGCTTGCAAGAGCGTATGAGGCCGCCTCCCGTTCATACCAATGCGGGGGACTGTGAGCCGTTGGAACTCAGCTGCGCGTTCTTAGGAGCGAGAGGCGGTGCGCAAGCTGCGAAGAGACGCGAGTTTTTCTGCAAGAACTGGACCATCCGGTACATTTTCATGAAGAAAAAGCTTCAGATCATATTAAGAAAAACGAAAAGTATTACCAACTTTTTGGCTCGGCAATTGCGTCTCACTGACTGCGCAGAGGCAATCCCATGAATCAGCTTTAGATTGTGTATTCATCTTCATGGATCTGTCTGTCCGTTCTGAGGGGGCCTGCATGAGGTTGCCTAAGATCGGGGTTGGAGAGTTTTGAACGCTTGTCCCTTGGGCATTCGCCGCAGCAAACTCCAAAAACGGACTGATCGTTTTCACTTTTTCGGGTAAGCATGGAAGCCAACATCAGGTGAAGAAGAACCAGAGTATTGAACCAAGTTAAGTCTAATCCAATAGTTGGCTTTGTTCTAAACCCTATCGGAACACATCCGCGCTGGCTGTCTTTCCAAGACCAGAAGCTGACGGTCGGAATGAAGCACACACACCAAGTTCACCTGAGTGATCTCGCTGATGCCCCGTCTGTTGCGAGGAAATTACTGGGAAGTCAGCTTTCTGTTCGAACCGATGATAGCGCCGAGTATCTCCTGAAAGGTGCAAAGCACTCCGAAGCCGTAGCCTTTGCAGAAACAGTGCGAGCCCAATGGCTGGCCTATAACCAGGAGCGCCTAGAAGCCGAAGCGCCAGTGATTTCTGACCTGTTGCGCACCATAGCCGAGCTGTCAGGTCCGACCGCGTATCCATCTGCATGCCTCTTGTCGCCCAAACTTGAACTTGCAAGAGACCTAGATCGGAGGTTGCTGTCGAAACTCCCCGTCAGAGCAATCGATGATGTAACGAGAATGAAGGTGGAATCTATTCAATCCTTCATTCGCGACGCCGGACAAAGGCGAAACGCAGCGATTTCCAAATTCGAGAAGCAACAACTTGCTGAATGGGCTGATTTCTTCGACACATTCGAGAGTAACCCGCTCACACCGGAACAACGCACGTCTATTGTAGCCGACGAGGATGCAACTCTGGTTCTTGCCGGGGCGGGATCCGGAAAGACGAGCGTAATTACAGCCAAAGCCGGCTACTTGCTGAAGTCAGGCACTCGTGAACCTCATGAAGTTCTGCTGCTTGCTTTCGCCCGTGATGCGGCGAAGGAGATGTCGGAGCGCATCGAAGAAAAATGTGGCGAGCAACTTGAGGCCAGAACGTTTCATTCGCTGGCTTACGACATCATTGGAGCGGTTGAAGGTAGCAAGCCGGCGCTTGCTGCGCATGCAACGGATGACAAAGCCTTCTTGGCTCTGATCAGGGATATCCTACGCGCACTCGTTAAGACCGCGACCGAGGTATCTAAGGCTATCGTTGGTTGGTTTGCATACGCCCGGCTCGAAGATAAGAGCGAATGGGACTTCAAACAGAAGCATGACTACTACACCTTTATTGAGAAGGCAGACCTCCGCACGCTTCAAGGTGAGCAAGTCAAAAGCTTCGAAGAGCTAATGATAGCGAACTGGTTGTTCGAAAACGGCATCGAGTACGAGTACGAGCCGAACTATGAGCACAAGGTCTCAGAAGGCGGGTATCGAGACTATTGTCCGGACTTTCGTTTGACCAAAAGTGGCGTTTACATCGAGCATTTTGGCGTACGTCGCAAACGGCTTGCGAATAACAATTATCGGTTCACAACCGCTCCTTTCGTTGACCGAGAAGAGTACCTCGAAAGCATGGAGTGGAAGCGGAGTGTTCACGAAGAACATGAGACCACGCTTATTGAAACGTTCTCTTATGAGCGCCAAGAGGGGCGTTTGTTAGAAGCCTTGTCCGAGAAAGTGGCCGAACATGAGGAACTGGCGCCAAGGCCGCCTGAAACGCTGTTCGACCGGGTGGTGGAACTAAAGCAAGCCGACAGTTTCGTGCAGTTGGTTGGAACCTTCCTGCGCCACTACAAAGGTGGCGGATACCAGGTTCGCGAATGTGCTGAAAAAGCTGACAAGCTGAAACTTGGAAAACGGTCGAAGGCCTTTCTGGCAATCTTTGAGCCGGTCTACGGCGAGTATCAAAGACGTCTGGAAGGGCGGATCGACTTTGAAGACATGATACTGCGAGCCTCTGAATACGCAGAGAGCGGAAGATACCAGAGCCCCTTCAGACATATCCTTGTCGATGAGTTTCAAGATATCTCGCGTAGCAGGGGCAGGCTGGTCAAAGCACTCAAATCGCAACATGCGGATGCCAGAGTGTTCGCTGTTGGCGATGATTGGCAGTCGATCTACAGATTTGCAGGATCAGACATCAACCTGATGCGGCACTTTGGAGATGAGTTTGGTGGTGACTTTGATGGGCAAACCGGGGTGCACCGGATAGTCGACCTTGGGAGGACATTCCGGTCTGTCGATCAAATCGCGCACGCTGCAAAGCGGTTTGTCCTGAAAAACCCAGCGCAACTAAACAAAACCGTCATTCCAGCAGGTGTCGCGGAGGCACCGGCTCTGCGGGTTGTGCCGACCTTCCGCCATGATGCTGATCTCAAGCTGGCACAGGTCTTGAGCTCTATTCCGCCAAATCCGGACAGCACAAAAAAGACGACAGTGCTGCTGTTGGGCCGATATCGACACTTGGCTCCGGCGGGTCTTGCCGGACTGCGACGCCAGTTTCCCCAACTCGACATCACATTCAAGACGATCCATTCCTCAAAGGGCCTCGAGGCCGATCATGTCGTCGTGCTGAGTCTGTTTAGAGGGCGCACTGGGTTTCCATCCGAAATTGTAGATGATCCTCTTCTGAATATGGTCTCACCAGACGCTGAGCCGTTCGAGAACGCCGAGGAGCGACGTGTCATGTATGTCGCCTTAACCAGAGCACGAAATACTGTGACACTGATGAGCTCTAGCTCAAAGCAATCTGCCTTTGTCACTGAGCTACTTGAGGACCCCGAATACGGCATTGTTGGCGAGCGCACGACCCAACAGGAGAGCCACACTTGTGGCGAATGTGGAGGTCACCTCCTAGCATTCCCAACAAAAGACGGACGCACCTGGTACAGGTGTGAACACGCTGACCTTTGCGGCTATTCAATCTCGGCTTGCGCAAGTTGTGGCCAAGGCCTTCCGAAAAAGATCGAAAGCTCCAATATGAAGCAATGCGCATGCGGTGCAGAATACCCAAGCTGCCCGGCTTGCGAGAATGGATGGCTGGTCGAGCGGAACAGCCGGTACGGAAGTTTCTTGGGGTGCGTGAGTTTTCCCCGCTGCAAGGGGAAGATGAAATCCAAGTAATTTGCACTTCTAGTGAAAGGTGGAGGCGCAACCTCCTCTCGGCCGGTGATTTAGTCGTCGGCCATAGTGTTTTGAAATTGGCAATCGCCTCTTGAGATCAAGGAAAGGTTGTTTGTATCATAAGGGTTGCATCAGTTCTGGAATGAAGACTGTATGATGCTGTCCAAATCAGACTACATGCTGTTTCTAAAGCACCCTGCATGGCTGTGGATCAAGAAACATGCCAAGCATCTTTTGCCACCAATTGACCCGTCCCTTCAGGCACGCTTTGACGAGGGCCATGCATTTGAGCCTTATGCCGAAGAGCTGTTTCCCGGTCTGGTTCGTTTGGGCTTCTCCGACTTTGCAAGCTATAAGGCGCTTCCAGTGCGAACTCTGGACGCTTGGAGAAACGGTGCGAGTGTCGTTGCGCAGGGACGCTATGAAGATGGAAGCATCACTTGCATATCGGACATCGTGAGCCGAAATGACGATGGGTATGTCCTTACGGAGATCAAGAGCGGCACTTCGGCCAAGCCCGAACACACTTTCGATCTCGCATTCCAACGTGTTGTACTTGAGGCGGCGGGGTTTCCAATAAAACGTTGTGAAGTAGCACATGTGAACCGTGGCTACGTCAGGAACGGCCCGATCAATCCACAAGAACTTGTTGTTGTCTCCGACATCACGGAAGCCGTCACAGAGCAGCTCGACAAAACGCGAAGACGCATCGACCAAGCATTGAGCGTTGTTAGTAGTGGCGCAATGCCTGATCCGGCTCCCGAACTCGCGCGCCTGAGGTCTTATGATGAATGGTTGGACATCCGCGCGCATCTGGACCCGCCTCTAGAGCGGGACAGTATCCACCGCCTGCCGTTCATGAATGCTGAAAAATCCTCGGAGCTGATTGCGAATGGTATCTCTAGGATTGATGAGATCACTGATCCTTCAGGGCTAGGCAAGTCAACACAGCGCTACTTGAAGGCTCGAGCGAACGGCGTGCGCACAATCGATCATACGGAACTGGACAGGTTTCTGGGCGAGATTGCGTATCCAGTTTACTATTTTGACTACGAGACATCTCAAAGCTTGCTTCCGCCATGGGACGGGACCCGCCCTTATCAGCAAGTTCCTTTCCAATATTCGTTGCACGTCCAGCATGAGCCTGAAGGAGACATAGAACACCGCGAATACCTGCATCGCGACGCTGGCAACCCAATACCAGTTTTGCTCGAAAAACTCCGTGACGACATCGGAGACAATGGCTCCGTTTTGGTTTGGTACGCTCCGTTCGAGAAATCGCGCAACAATGAAATGGCCGATGCCTACCCAGAACATGCAGAGTTTCTGGAAGCGTTGAATGCGCGCGTCGTCGACCTGATGAAGCCGTTTGCGGATGAAGTGATCAACGATCCAGCGTTCAAAGGCAGCGCCTCAATCAAAGCCGTTCTACCAGCTCTTTTGCCTGATCTCTCATATGACGACCTAGACATCAAAGAAGGGGCCAGCGCATCCCGTCTTTGGAAAGACGTGACGTTGACGAATCCAGACGATCCAGCACGTGAGAAGGTCTACGCGGATCTGGTCGCCTATTGCACACGCGACACCTGGGCCATGGTCGCAATTCACCGCGAGCTATTGGCGGCGAGGGATCGGCCTACGTGATTCGACATAAGCGGAGTCCAAGGCTATGTCATAAACTCTGGAATTGCCGGGTTTCTCATAACCTTTGTGAGAAGGTTCCCGGAACTACGCGGCGAAAGTACGATTTCAGATTTCTAGTGTTGACGAATGGGGCGCGCTTCCCGCAGTCTTCGCCTATGACCCACCCAAGTAAATACTGCCAACGAATATCGGCCTGAGGTCGATAGCCCACACGCAAACTGTGGGAGGCAGCATGGGTATGCAGGAAATCCTTATAAGATTTTTAGCGCCAGATTAGCGTTCTTGATCGGGTTCGAGTCCCGGGCCTCCTACCACTTATTGGAGGCAAAACATGTCCTATCAAAGGGAAACCGACGAAGACCAAGGAGGTCCGATGGACTCATACTCCAACGATCAACTAGTCGCGGAAATCAAAGATCGCATCTTGTCAGGGAACCTTAAGGAAACCCTGTTTTTTGATGCAAATACATGCCGAATCTACTCCGACCTAGAAAAGGGGTCGAGGCGCCTATTCAAACCCGACGCGGTGATGAGTCTGGTTTTTCCAGCTTCAGAATATTCCCCGGACAGCCGCAAGCATCAAAGACTAGCCGAACTTCTGTTCGATCTTTCTGACGAAGACTTTGGCGCACTCAGATCAGCCGTAAGGGCTGAGACGGAGGAAGCACTTCGCCGCCTAGTGGCGCATCTGGAAAGCCTTGATCTAAGTGATCCATCTGGAGCGAACGAAGAGGAGGTTCCATCCGATGACAGAGGGCGTTGATTTCAATGACATCCCTGTGCCTGTCGAGAAAATAGGGCAGGCTTTTGGTTAACTGGTATCTCTGACCGCACTCCTACATCAGAATTGCGGTTATCTAGAATCGGGACATTCCCGGTAACGACCAGCACAGGGTTTCTGCGTCTTCCTGAAGTCCCCAGAAGAACTCGCCACCTAGGCTTTCAAGTTTTCCGTTGGACTGTTCTTTGAACTTTGCTTCTACCTCTTCGGCCGCCTTCTTGTTTGGAAACGGTTGAGATGTCACTTTGATTTCCCACTTACCGGGTGCCGCAGGGGGAATTCCAGAATTAAGCTCCTCCCGCCGTCGTTTTGGCGCGTTTGAAACGCCAATCTTCATTGCAACCGATTTGTCGCCGAATGACTTTTTTCGACCTATCAAGCTGTGACCGTCGCCGTCATAAACGGCTAGGTAAAGGAAAGTTTCGCCATCTTCGTAGTTCGAAATTCGTTCCCCTGCACTGCCAGGAAACGCTCGTGATGGTTTGAAAACATCAGCGAAGGGTACAACTGTACTTGCCGCCTCGGAAATTGGAGGCTCGCCGAAGACGCTTACCTCACGGACTTTGATTTTCAGAGCTTTGGCTATCTCATCGGCATCCAAGTCAGTACCGTGTACTGCTAAGGCTTGACCAGCCTCAGGCCTATAGGAGTTGAAAGCTATAGTGCGGATCATGACTTTTTCTTCAGCACGCCAAGCACGCCGAACCGGTATTCCGTAGGTCCATTTATCTTCCCACCCACGTTCCTTCTTCCATGCCAAGCCTTGCTCAGAGGATTTCTCAAAATCTCGAATGGGTCTTGCATCGATCTGAACGAAACCAAGCACATATGACCTGAGCGATTTCTCAGTCTCGGCGCTACTTGCGCCATAGATCAGCAACAGATCGCCGTCGTTTAGGTGCCTCAGATATCTGTCACGCGCACTTTCCTGGCTCCAGCCGACATATCCGTCGTCTTCGGGACCGAAGCCAAAGAAGGCCCTGATCCAAATCTGCTTTCCTTCTGGCAGGTTGCTCATGCCAATTCATCCCTTTAGTGCAAGACGCTATCCAAAGGCGGTTAGAAGCAACGATTTGCCCACGATAATCGTCACTCGCTCAAACGCCGTCCTAGTTTTCGGCCAAGTCTTCGAGAAACTCAGAATAGGGTTCGACGCCAGAAACCATGATTGCCTCGCGCGCTCGAGTGCAGGCGACGTACAACAAATGCCTTTCCGTTTCATAGACCTCTTTGAGTTCAGCTTCCGTTGCCGCAGCTTCCAGCCTTGAAGATAGTGGCACCACGTCTTCGTCACAGGCGAGAACACCGACAGCTCTAAATTCCAAACCTTTCGCGATGTGCATCGTGCAGAGGTTCACATGGGATTTAGCTGGCTCTGAGTTGGATGTAAGCAGCTGGTGCTTCAATGCGAGATGCTGAGTGACCGCTTCCGCCCGCCACAGCTGTTTGCGGGTGCGCACAACTAAACCAACTTCTTCCGGCTCTACTCCGCCTTCTAAAACTTCGGCAACCCAGTCGCTCAAACCCTCAATCTCTTCTTCGACACTTTGGAATTCCCGAACGATTGGCGCTACGCCGGAAAACACAGAAACAACCCCGTTCCGGCTTTCTTCGTTGCCGTCTACGTCGGCAATCTTACTCGGTAGGAGTCTGTCAGCTGCCGCTCGGATCTGATGTGAAGTTCGGTAGTTCACTTTGAGAACTTTTGAGCGCCCTCGAATGTCTACGCCCAATGACTTCCACGAGAAGGGTTGTCGAAAAATTCGTTGGCCGATGTCGCCGGCAAAAAACAAGCCATCATCCTTTTCGGCAATGGATGCCAGGAACTTCAGTTCAGACACACTCAGGTCTTGGGCTTCGTCCACAACAACGTGATCGTACATTCCTTTGACCTCGCCGTTCCGCGCAAGGTCATGAAATGCAGCACTCCATGTCGTCAGATTGTCCTCTGCCAAAGCTACTCTAGCCTCTGTGTTTCCGGAGTAACTTTCCAATCATTTGGATTTGGAATTTGCCGCCAGCGGTCGACTTCTGAACGAAGCTCATTAATCGCTGTTTGTAAGTCGAGGCCCTCAGTCCGCCTCTCCTCACTAAATAGATCTTCGGCGTCGTTTGCCCCTTCACCAGGCAGAGCCATTAGAAATTCGGCTCGGCGCCTGCGATTTATGATATCGTTTGTTGGATTACCGTCAGCGTCCAGCTCCCAGTGCATCTTGGGCACTTCGTAGGGGGAGTTAAGTATCGGTTCTTCAAAGAAGTTAGTCACGTTCTGGTCCTACATTTGGCAGCAATGGGACGATAGCAAGTGACCTCGTCAATCAAAAGCAGAAACCCAGTAATCAAACTCAATCGAGACGCCGACGCTGGTACAATCCGCGAGCAGCTTCAGGAAACTGGACCTCTTGCAACGATGTACTCCGTCTTTTGGTAGACTACGTTGTATTCCTCGATGATAACAGATCAGGCAAATTCTGAAGACTTACAGCGCACTACCATGTCAAAGCCACTCCCACTGAGACCAACGCCAAAGAGCAAAGAAACCGTACCTTCGTTCCTGTGTAGGTTAGCCGCTATGAACAGCGTGAGTGCTTCCGCACTCGCATATGATATGGGCTTTTCGCTGAAAAAGGCCGTTCTGTTGCATCAATCAGCACTGAGGGATTTGGCTTCGTGTGGCGGTTTGTCTGAAGCTCAGCTGGCAGAACTCGTTTCTTGGTCGGGAGATGATACCGATGGAGTCAGGAAAGTTTTTCGAGACGAGGTCTTCAGTTCTCGAGCCGTTCGCAACCCGGTCATAAGAGGCTGTCCGGTTTGTTTGCGTAAAGACGCTGAAATCGATCCTGTAAACCCCCTTTCTCAAATGACCATGCGCGGAGACTGGCAGCTTCGCGAAGTTGATATCTGCATCAAACACTCGCATCCACTGGTGCAGCTTTGGAAGAGCAAAGGGGCGATTGATAGGTATGACTTTTCATCGCATTTCAAAACCATCTTGGAGGACATCAAGGAACGGAGACTGGACCGCTCCAGAACTGTTCCGTCACCCTACGACGTCTGGATAGAGACCCGACTTCAAACTAAAGCTGACGACACTTGGCTCGCCAACAGCGCTCTATATCCCGCAGCAACATTCTGCACATTGCTGGGCACTGAACTTCTTAAGTTGGAAGACACTGCTCATTTGGATCAAGATGCTCAGTTGCGAAGGGCGAGAGCTTTAGGTTTTCATGTTGCCAGCCAAGGAGAGGCAAGGATCTTAGGCGCCTTGGACGAGCTTTCTGATCGGGCGGTCGGTGCCAATGCTGGGCCACAAAATGCGTTTGGCCGCTTGTTTGTGGATTTCAGTCAAGCTTATGTCGACCAACCCAAATTTGATCCGTTTCGTCACCTTCTACGAGAAAGCATTATCCGAAATTGGCCTGTCGCTGCCGGTGAAACGGTTCTCGGGATCTCACAGCCTGAAAGGCAGGTGCATTCTCTAGTTTCCGCTGCTGAAGAAACAGGTATTGGCCAAGGGTTGCTGGAGAAGTTCTTGGTCCATACGGGCGCAATTAGTGCCAACGACAGCAAACCGCCAGCACGAAAAACCTTTGATGCAAGAGCATATGCTGACTTGCTAGCCGAAATCCCTACTTTGGTTGGGCCCATCGCAATGCAGCAAGCGATGGGAGCAACAAAGGGTGAGTTCGAAATGCTGGTCAAAGATGGTGTCGTGGTGCCTCGGATCACTACACCCAAGATCAAGTCACCCTGGCGGATTTCGGACGGCATCGCTTTGGTCAATGAGCTCCAAGAAACTGCGTGCGTCACGGAAGCCTTGGACGAAAATTGGGAGCGTATTCAGGAAGCCAAGAACCGCACCGATTTGACTGTTGGAGCAATCATCGCGCAGGTGCGTGCGAAGAATCTCAAACTCGGACGGCGCAAGGATCTACGAGGATATAGTGCGCTTTGTGTGCTGAAAGAAGAAATCGACAAGATGAAGGCGGAGGGCATAGAAGCCTCAGGAGGTCCCTTGATCACCGCCGCCGCTTTTGGCCGATTAGTTGGCATACGCACTCAGGGGTGGTTCGAGCGGCTTTCTGCTGCTGGTCATACACCGGCAACTCGTAGACCCCATCCGAAGTATGGTGGCGAATGGACATACGCCTCGACCAGAGACATCGAAGAATTTCGCAAGCGATTTGTGACATCAAAGATGATGAAAGAAGAGTTCGGCCTTAACAGGCGAGTTTTGCTCGACAAGCTGACGCGATTTGCGCCGAACAGAGAGGATTTTGGGCCTCTCTATTTGCGAGAAGATGCCCTTAAAGCGCTCGACAAACTGAGAAAGCTCTAACCAAGGAACCCTTGCTCTGGGCAGGAATCGTCATTCGCTTCCTAAGCTCTTTCGATCTGAACAAGCACGAAAATTGGCTCTACGCTTTTTTCGCAGGCCAGCGACGAAGCCGCGAAAAGGCGACTGGCAGCGTCGAGACAAGACGGCTAGGGTGGGGTGAGCAAAACGAAGCTAAATCAATTTTGAGGCGAAACGTGGGTATTGAAGAGTTTGTACCGAAGACGCGAACAAGCATAGACAATTTGGGCTTCCTCTTTGGTGCCGGAACTTCGTTCGAGTCTGGATACCCTTTGGTCGGCGGATTGACCAAGGAGGTGGTCGGAACACTTCAAAGTGAAGAACGGACTGTCTTGGATGAAGTCTTGGCCACGTTCGGTAAAACCTATGACGATGCGGCAGGCACGCCAAACATCGAGGAAATCTCGGATCTCGTAATCGAGCATCACACGAATAGCCAACTTGAGCAATTTGGTGCGTTGAAAGAAAAAATCCGCGAACTAGTTCGCGAAGCGATTTTGGGGGTGGAGCACCCAGATGTATCCAATCAAGTTGCCTTTTTTGAGCGTATCAAGAGCCGGGCATTTGATCGTGCAACAGATGTTTGGATCTTTACGACCAATTACGACCTCCTGCTTGAGGAAGCATGTGCTGAAGTCGGATTGAAGATGACGAATGGTTTCATTGGAGCGACGACTCGATACTTCTCGGAAAGAGAATTCTCAACGGTTTCGGGTACGGTTTCAGGGGGGCGTTTTTCTCAGGATGGCGGTTTAACAGTTCGCTTAGTCAAGCTTCACGGTTCGGTATCTTGGTTTCGCAAGGGCGAACGCATTTTTGAAGCAGCGCCTGGTGTTATCAATGAGGCCGAGGCGAGATGCATGGTTCTACCAAGAAGGACAAAGGTGCTTGAGACGCTGTCTTCACCATATGACCGGCTATTTCGGCTTTCCAGCTCAGTTCTGGGTGACAAATGCAAGCACCTAGTAGCATCAGGTTTCAGCTTCGGCGATAGCCACATTAACGAGACCTTGATCACTCCAAAGATTAACTCTGGCGCGATCTCTTTTTCAAATTTTTGTCTGGATGAGCCATCCGCCCTTGAAGCGTCCCGTGGGCGGCCGAACGTTTGGCACTTCTGCAAAGACAAGACTGTAAATGGCGGGCGTGAGACAGAAGTGTCTCACGACACCTGGAAATTCAGCGAATTCGTTAAACTATTCTGAAGGATCACGCCTTGAAGCACCAAATAGGAAAAGTAGTCGAGGTCAAAGGGGACCAAATATTGGTCTCGCTTGCCGAGTTTGATAGGGACAAAAACATCGGCGTCCCTGAAGAAATGGCGATTGATGTTTCGACTCCAGATGGTCCTGAGAATATTCTGATCGGGCAACCTGGTTCATTTATCGAACTGTCTTTGCCCAACGGCACCCTGTTGTGCTTGGTTACAGAAACTCGAATGCGAGAAGCGACGATTGCGGCATCGGAACTCAAATCCGCTGCTAATGATGGGGATTTCATCGTTGAACAAGTCACAAGGCAACTTGTGACGATTCCAGTCGGGACATTAACGGCAGGTGGAAACTTTGAGCGTGGCACCAACATTCTTCCAACTGTCAATGCTCCCGTTTTTGCAGTTCTTCCCAAAACAATAAACGACGTCTACACGAGCTTTGCAGAAGGTGATTTTTCAATAGGAAAACTGTCACTACTTCCCGAACAAGACGCAAAATTGAATTTGGATGCTTTCCTTGGCCGACACGCAGCGATACTCGGACAAACAGGCGGTGGCAAATCTTGGACGGTTGCATCGATTCTTCAAAAAATCTCGGCCTTCCCTCAATCTACGATTTTGCTTCTAGATCTGCATGGAGAGTACGCCCAAGCCTTTGGCGACGAGGCAGAAGTGATTTCAGCAACCGAAATTGAAATGCCGTATTGGTTAATGAATGCCGAAGAGCTCTTGGGTCTAATGATTGACAGAGCGGAGTCTAGTGCACCTAACCAAAATGCAAAATTCAAGGAACTCTTACAAACGGCAAAGGAGAGTCATCCAGAGAACGCGTCGCTAGGACTGGAAAAAATCACCATCGACACACCAGTTTTCTTTGATCTCGACGCGATAATCGAACAGTTCCGCGCCTTAGATACACAGATGGTCAAGGGTTCTTCGGGTAGAGATGTCAAAGGTCCATTGCATGGTCAGTTCACAAGGTTGCTGATGCGGCTGGAATCACGGCTGAACGACAGACGCTATGATCTGATCTTCAAGCCGAAGACTTACAAGACTAGTGGGTCCATGGATGATCTGTTCAGAAAAATACTGGGCGAAGAAACCTCAAGCCGGAAGAAGATTGTAGTTCTTGACATGAGCCCGGTCCCATTCGACGTCAGAGGCTCGTTGATTTCGCTCACATTGAGGTGCCTCTTCGACTTTTCCTATTGGCATAGCCGCGTGAAGGGCGTGCGCTATCCGATGGCGATCTTTGCTGACGAAGCCCATATCTACTTAAGTGATGCGAGCGCTGATCAAGCACCTCGGGAATCCGCGGAGAGGATTGCGAAGGAAGGCAGGAAATACGGAATTAGCCTCACCGTGATAAGTCAGCGACCAAGAGAAATGTCGTCTACAATCTTATCGCAATGTGGCAGCTTCTTGTGTTTGAGAATCTCAAACCCGGACGATCAAGCATACGTGCGGAACCTACTACCAGACTCTGTGCGTGGAATTACATCGATGTTCTCCTCATTGAGGCGGGGAGAAGCAATTTTGATCGGAGAGTCGATGATGATGCCGACGCGTGTCAGGGTCGACCCTCCAGATCCAACGCCAGACAGCGATGACGCTTCGTTTGCAAAATCTTGGAGCGAGGAACCCAGCGAATTGGATGTAGCAGCTGTTCTGAATGCGTGGCGAAACCAAAAGGTGGTGCAATAGCTGGTAACAAATTGCACCTTCGTTGATTCGTTCACTGGATGACGGATCGGATGAACCTGTCCATGGGGTGCGAGATTGCTGCGAAAAGGGGCCGGTGCAGTCTTCGCTCGCTGTACTTTATGAGTGTATTCTTCGCCGAAATAACCGACACTAACTGAACATGTGAGGTAAAGTATTGGACCGAAGTCAGCTCGATGAAGTGATTAGAACATGTCTGCTAGAGCTATACCATCAAGATGGTCAATTGTTGGTTCAAGACAGCGGGGAGCGTGCAATATGTGGGCGCCTAGCTGTATTGATGGGACCAAAGTTTCCGCAATACAATGTGGATATTGAGTACAATCGAGTAGGGCGCGGACTGGAGCCGAAGGACATCGAAATGCCAGATGCGAACGGAGTTTTGACTACCAGTCGAGTTTTCCCGGATATCATAATTCACGAACGCGGACACAACCTCCACAACCTCTTGGTTGTTGAAGTTAAAAAATCCACCAATCCCGTCGGTGATGAGCATGATCACGCTAAGCTGCGGGCGCTCTGTTGGCAGCTGCGATACCAAAATGGATTGTTCTTGCGTTTGTCGACCGGGCCTGATGCCGATTTGTGTCGAGTTCAATACCGATGGTTTGAAGGGCCGATGGTCAATGATTCTTGAACGGCGGCTTTTGTAAAGCTGCGGCAGATTGAATACGTCTGTGGTGACCGTTGGTGGTTGCATCAGCTCAGGCGTAGATCGCACGCCCTTAGGGACGAGAGGCGTCGCTGCGTAAAGATTTCGCTGCGGTCGAACATGGGCCGCGGTTCGGCTGAAGAGGTGCGTGGTTACACGCGACGCATTCGTGGGACCCAATTCATCTCAAAGTCAACTTTCGAGGCTACGTTAACGAGGATTTCCAAAATAGTCCTTATTAGTTGCGGCGGCTCTTTCCGTTTTCAGCAGTGATCAAACCTGTCACCTTTTGTATCTTGAGCTCGTACCACGCAACTCCGCTCGCGGTTTTTCCTCTTTTTGTACTATGGGCCCACCAATCAATGATTGCAGAAACGGTACAAAAGTCGAGGCCACAAGAGACTTCAAACGTGCCAGGCCGAGATGTGTATTCTCTCTCGGGCCATCGCTCGGAAAAAGCCTTCTTTTCTTTGATAACATCTGCCTTGGAAATTTGATTGCCATAAAACACCAGTTCTGATGCGTACACTCTTGCCAAGAAACCCATTGCGTCGGAGTTTTCGCGTGACCACTGTGCGAGGTAGGTGTCAAAGAAGGTCATGAGGGCGTTTTCAGACCATGGGTCTTGTGTAGTAGATGTACTATGCTGACCTTGAGGGGAGGATCCGTCGATGCAAAGGTTAAAGGCGCCCTCAAGAAGCTTTCGATCTTCTGGGGTCGTAGTCACCGTGAAGTCTAAGCTCGTACCCAAGGCACCAGGAAGGAAAACAAATCCGGAGGCGCCGCTTTTGAGTATGTCCACGCCTTTCTGATCGAGAGTTATCTCTGCGACTTCTGGCCCACCTGCTCGCAGTCTCACACTTGTCGAGGGGTATTCGAGCGAGCGGGAGCCATCGTTGGACCTCAAAGCAAATCCATCAAGAAGATCATTGGCTGTCTCGAGCCAAAAATCGTCAAGTGGTCTGAAGCCGTTAGGCTTGGAAAGCAAGATGTAGCGCACGCCTGATCGACAATAAGCAGTAACCTGATTAATGATGCCGCGACCTGAGATGTTGCCATCGAACTGAGCGTAAGCTATCGCACCCTCTCCGTACGGCTCCATCTTGAAATTTGTAAATGAATCCGGAGTTTTGATTTTTAGGGAAATGAGGTCATCCTTGGTTGGAATGTACATTGCCTCTGGAACTGTCAAAGCCATACGCGTGAACAGCGTCGAAGAGACGCCCATGTTTTCAATGTAGTCGTGGACAATTCCCGTCAATAATTGGGTCGAAACCTGTGTTTCGTATACATCTGCGACCTTTCCACTGGCTTCGCCCGCACTACTGAATTGGTGAAACCCTATGGTGGACGCGTCGCTCACGCGCCTATGCTCACCTCCTAAGAAGGCAAGTGCACATGCAGACAAACAAATACCTGGGTTCTCCTGCGGCCTCCAGCCGGGCCCTCCCATTTGCCTGGGTTTATATGCGTGTATGCGTGACGTTAAGCCTGCTTCACGGATCATCCTTCCTAGCTCAATACCACCCAGTAGGTTTCCGCCTGGAGAGTTGAGGTCGATGAAGAATACAAAACCATCGAATGGATCTGCTTCGAGAAACTCCCTGAAACGTTCAGGTGTGGTTTCCGTTATCTGACCTTCGGCCACCACGACATTCGTATGATTTTGATAAATTATGTCAAACGTCATTTCTTTGCCGTTTGCAGTTACTGGAAGAGCGCAGACGCATGCGAGGCACAATATCGCGATACAGATCGTGTTGGCACTTAGGTGCATTGTTTTCATAATTTGTCCGTGGTTAGAGGTTGTCGGACAGATGGCCATCTGAGCTAAGTGAGGATTTGGCTTATCCAGTCGCAGAGATTATGCGGTGGAATTCCGGTGAAGCAAGCTCTGGTTTTAGATTGCCATCCGCTTGATCCTTTCACGTTTTTTGAAGGTTGTCTGGCATCGACTCAAGTTGATGGCGGCCGCGGCGGAATTTTGTGGCCTCGCATGACAGACGCGATGCGCTGCTGAAAAGGCTTACACATTAGCACAGCAAAACCTGAACGGTTTCGATCAGAGAAGCACGGACATCTCAAGCGAACAGGAGAACGCTAACAAACTCATTGTTTGACTGAGTCAGGGAACGCAGAAAGTCCGTTTGGAGAAGACAGTTGCGGAAACTTGTTGACATGCATTTGCACGAACTGCGCTGAATTTGCACGCTTATGCCCAATTGGCATGCCCTTGTTCTTATGGCTGGGGTGGTAGGATTCGAACCTACGATACACGGTACCAAAAACCGCTGCCTTACCACTTGGCTACACCCCAACGGTGAGCGGCTATCTACGACTGTTGCTTTCGGGGTTCAAGGGCTTTTTTGGACAAATATCATATCGATCTGCAAATTTTTCTGACAGCGGTTTGGTGATGTCTACCGCTCTTTGGTAAGTGTTCGAAATACTGAAAAGATGGTGAATTCCAAGGATTGGTTCAGGTGAGTGTTTCTTGGATTTCTTGGCAAAGGCGCAGCTTTTGGTTTATGCATATGAACTTCAACCTGCGACTGCGTTTCAATTGCATGATGCGCATATTAACCTGTTGAAATATTGTGTTAAAATAAAAATATGACGATTGAAAATTCCCGATCACTCACCTAGGTGATTATTGTCCGCTATCCAAAAAAGGAGCCTATTATGAAGCTGAACTTGCAAGTTGCAGAGGCATTGAACAAGCAAATAAATAATGAGCTTCATGCTTCGTATACCTATCTGGCGATGTCGGCCTATTTCGAGGCGCAGGACCTGCCAGGTTTCGCCAGTTGGTTCCGGGGGCATTCCGTAGAAGAAGATACTCATGCAATGCGTATTTTCGACTTTATCGCCAAGCGGGGTGGCCGGATCAACCTGGAGGGGATCGCCAAGCCGCAAACGGAATATGAATCGCCTGTTGATGTGCTCGAACAGGCTCTGGCGCAAGAACAGACAGTAACCGGGCAGATCAATGCGTTGTTCGAACTGGCGCACGAGGTCAAGGAATACAGTACGCAGAATATGTTGAACTGGTTCTTGGCAGAGCAGATCGAGGAAGAGGATTTGTTCACTTCGATCTTGGATAAGGCCAAGGCGGCCAACGGAGATCGCTGGAATCTATTGCTGCTGGATCAGGAACTGGCCAAGCGCGGCAGCGGGCAAGCCGAGGGTTAACCAACACAGAATTCAGGATAAGGGGTGGTTATTCCCGAATTTCAGAGGGATCGACCCCCCAAAGATTGTTCTTGAGGGTCCAGCCACGATAGCCGCCGGCCGAAATGCGGCACCAATCCGGTGTACATTGCTCTAGTCGGGCGACAACCCCGGTTTCGAAATGCGCGTTCACCTGCGAATTTGAGTCGGGCAGGGTGTAAACCGGCAGCAAGTCGGATTCTATGAGAACAGTCCGCACGCCTGAAAGCAGAGCGTAGTGAACCCAACCCCCCGCGCCGTCGTGGTCCTGCACTTTGCGCCAGTTTCCGTATTCAGCCGTGATCTGCAGCGGCATGCCGCGTCGCTTGAACACCCAGTCGATTCGGTGGGTCAGAGATGGGCCGCGGCGCACATTACCCTCGGCCGCTTTCATTGAGACATATCGGGGTAGAGGCAGATTCGTGACTTGGCCACGTTTTTCCTGCGCAGACGCGGCCACAACGCCAAACGCGAGAAGAAACACCGAGATCAACGCCACAAAATGGCGATTCACTGAAAAACTAGCACTCACTGCCTGTCTGCTCTTATGCCTGTCGATCGTGCGTAAAAAAGGTTGAGACGATGCCCAAGGGGTTCTTGTGCCCCGTGTAATCCTGCGCCACGATGCCATGGCGCGCGGCTGTTTGCAAAGCGGTAGGAGGGCTAAGGTGCCAAGAGAACGTCTGAGTGTTGTCGTTACGCGACGGTTACCCGAAGCGGTGGAAACCCGGTTGAGCGAGCTTTTCGATGTAAAGCTGCGGGACAACGATGATCCCATGACACGCGAAGAACTGACTGCCGCAGTGAAAGAAGCAGATGTGCTGGTCCCAACCATCACCGATACCATTGATGGCGGTATTTTGGGGCATGCAGGCGAGAATTTGCGCTTGATTGCGAACTACGGTGCGGGTGTCGACAATATAGATGTAGCGACAGCGCGGCAGCGGGGCATTCTTGTTTCGAATACTCCAGGCGTACTGACCGACGATACCGCAGATATGACGATGGCACTGATCCTGGCTGTCACTCGGCGAATCCCTGAGGGGCTGGGCGTAATGCAAAAAGGCGATTGGGCCGGGTGGGCTCCGACTGCCTTGCTGGGTGGCAGGGTTGGTGGACGCCGGTTGGGTATTCTTGGTATGGGCCGGATCGGGCAGGCAGTTGCCCGCCGTGCAAGTGCCTTTGGAATGCAGGTGCACTATCACAATCGCCGCCGCCTGCGCCCAGAGATTGAACAAGAGTTGGAAGCGACCTACTGGGAAAGCCTTGACCAGATGGTTGCACGAATGGATGTCATTTCGATCAATTGCCCGTCGACGCCGTCGACATTTCACTTGATGAATGCGCGGCGATTGAAGCTGATGAAACCCTCGGCTGTGATCGTGAATACTTCACGTGGTGAAGTCGTAGACGAAAACGCGTTGACCCGGATGATCCGTGCGGGAGAAATTGCTGGCGCGGGCTTGGATGTTTATGAGCAGGGCACAGACGTAAATCCTCGCCTTCGGCAACTGCCAAATGTAGTTTTGTTGCCTCATATGGGTTCGGCCACGCTCGAAGGTCGGATCGAGATGGGTGAGAAGGTCATCATCAACATCAAGACATTCGAGGACGGCCATCGACCGCCTGATCAGGTTGTGCCTGCAATGCTATAGGCCGCGGCCTGAAGGAAAGGGAACGCAATGGTGCAGGCAGCCGCTTTGCAGCGAAATGAATCCGGAATAGAAACCGCTGTCGGAGTTCTGAAACAAAGATTTGGGGACCGGCTGCAGACCGGTGCCGCGATCCGTGAGCAGCACGGGCACACTACGACCTGGATCGAGAACCAGAGCCCTGATGCGGTGGTCTTTCCGCACTCTACCGAAGAAGTTGCGAATATCGTTAAGGTCTGTGCCGCGCATAAAGTGCCGGTAATCCCTTTCGGTACAGGCACTTCGCTTGAGGGGCATGTGAATGCGCCTGCCGGTGGGATTTCCGTCGATCTGAGCCAGATGGACAAGATACTGGCCGTCAATGTCGGTGATCTGGATTGCGTGGTACAGCCGGGTGTCACCCGCGCCGATCTGAATACCCATCTGCGGGATCAGGGGCTGTTCTTCCCCATTGATCCTGGCGCGAATGCGTCTCTGGGTGGCATGGCCGCGACGCGCGCGTCTGGCACCAACGCAGTGCGTTATGGGACAATGAAAGACAACGTGCTTAGCCTTGAGGCCGTGGTGCCTGACGGGCAAGTGATCCGCACTGGACATCGGGCCCGCAAGTCCTCGGCCGGGTATGATCTGACGCGTCTGTTGATTGGTGCCGAGGGGACGCTGGGCATCATCACTGAGATCACTTTGCGTCTGCATGGTATACCCGAGGCCATCAGTTCAGCGCGTTGTTCATTTCCAACAGTGGATGCGGCATGCCAAGCAGTTATGATGACCATTCAATATGGAATTCCTGTTGCCCGGATCGAACTGCTGGATCAGATGTCTGTCAAAGCGGCAAACGCCTATTCAGGACTTGATCTGCCTGAAACGCCGCTGTTGCTGTTGGAGTTTCACGGTTCCGACAGCGGAGCGGCTGAGCAGGCCGAGACCTTTGGGCAAATCGCGGAAGAATTCGGTGGCAGCGATATCACCACCACCTCGACAACCGAGGAGCGCAACAAGCTGTGGCAAGCCCGGCACGACATGTACTGGGCCAGCCTGCAATTGCGACCGGGCGCGCAGGGGATTTCAACGGATGTTTGCGTTCCGATCTCGCGTCTGGCCGAATGTGTGACAGCCGCACAGGACAAAGCCGCCGAGTTGGGATTGCTGGCCCCGATTGTGGGTCACGTCGGAGACGGAAACTTCCATACTCTGTTGTTGATCGATATGGACAACCCGGCTGAAGTCGCGGGCGCTGAGGATTTCGTTGGATGGCTGAACGATATGGCTATTTCGATGGAAGGCACCTGCACTGGGGAGCACGGAATAGGGCAAGGAAAACGCCCTTATCTGGTGAAGGAACTGGGTGCAGCCACGGCCTATATGGCGGCGATAAAATCGGCGCTGGATCCTGATAACATCATGAATCCGGGGAAGATTCTTTAGTATATAAGCTGTATGTCGACGGACAGATAATTCCAAGGATCGGTCATATCCACGCCCAAATTTCATAGGATTGAATCTCTTCAGAGCACTAATTGATTCTGAGGTTGACTTATGGGCGCCTTGCGGTTCATTGGATTTTTGCTGATCGCGGCGATTGTTATCGCGGGTCTTGACTATTACCAGCAGGATAAAAAGCACGACGATACATTGTCCTTTGCAGGTTATATCGAAACGATCAATGATCGTTTCGGCTTGTATAAGGCCGAGCAGGTCGCCAAGCAGGCCGAACGTGCGCGCAAGAAAAGCTGGGATGCGGGCGCAAAATCCTTTTTGCCATCTCCCCCCGAAGGTTGGAGCCGCTATGATCTGATAGATGCCGATAGCAAGCCGGTTCAGGCGGTTCTGTCGGGGTATGAAATCTCGCCCATGATCAGCTCTATTTCCGGTCAGGCTGAATTACAGCGCCTCACGAATGAGGGGCGCGAGGGTCTGATACGTAAGCTGGCAGAGTCCGGTTATGTTTATGAAAAAGATGGTGAAATCGTCTGGTTCGACATCACTTTGAAGCCTAAGAAAGCACGCAATACTCTGGTTGGTCTGGCACTGGGGCGACAGGCCGACTTTATGAACGCGATGCAGTTTTCTAACGGATATGCCGTCATTGATGGCGTGGCGTTTGCGGAAGTGACCGAGGGTCTTTCTGGCGATGTTCAAGAAAGCGACATCCGTAAGATCAAAGGTCGCATCGGATTTGATGAAGAAGTTGTGCTGCGTCTGCATACCAATGCAAGCGATGCCACGATCCGGCAGTTTTTGAATTCAGTCGATTTGGCCGGGCTGAATGCACTATTGGAATTTCCCTCGGTTGCGACGGGGCAGGGTATTTATGTTCCACTGGAGGAACAGCCTGAAATGGCAGGAAAAATGCTGGACCTCTATGGGAAAATGGTGGCTATGCAGGACAAGGTGACACAGCAGAAACTCGAGAACATGGATATCGGAACTGTGATGTTGAACACGCTTACAGCGACGGATTTCAACGCAGAAGGTCTGGCCGATATCACTGGCGGCAAAGTCTTTGAAAATCAGGACAATTTACAGATGGCCTATGGAAAGGCGCTTGAGTTGATATTGCATTCGGATCAACGTCAAGCCGACGCCAGCCCGACTGACTCGGGTGGCGGTTTTATCAATGGATTGCTACAGAAAATCCCCGGTTTTGGGGCATTTGGCGGCGGCGCCGTCGCTACTGCAGCAAACGCAGGACGCTCAGACGTCCGTGTTAGAAAGGGAAACGAAGGATCTTCCTGCGCAATGAGTGGAAGCTCTAAACGCTGCACCTTCGGTAAAAACTGATCGGATTGTCACGCCCGAATAACGAACCTGCATCAATTGCGGGTCGTTTTTCTATTATCACTGGTCGGATGAATGTCGCGCCGGGCGCCACAAATGCGCCATATGGTGTCAACAGATTCCAAGGGGAGACACCCGGCTATGAAAACCCAAGTCAAAGCACTGGTTGTTGGCGGCGGCGCCGTCGGAACCTCGATTGCCTATCACCTGGCCAAGGCAGGCTGGGATGATGTGATGCTGATCGAGCGGGACGAACTGACATCCGGTTCCACCTGGCACGCGGCGGGCCTGTTGCCGTTGTTCAACATGTCTTATGCCACGACCCATATCCACAAATACTCGGTCGATTTCTACAAGACGCTTGAGGAAGAAACCGGGCTAAATGCCGGTTTCGCTGTGGTGGGCAACCTGCGCATGGCACAGACGCAAGAGCGTATGGACGAATACATGCTCTATGCGTCCACAGCCGAGACCTGTGATGTTGCCTACGAATGGCTTACCCCTGACCAAATCAAAGAGCGCTGGCCGCTGATCGAAACCTCGGACCTGAAGGGTGCAATTTATCACACCGAGGACGGCTATATTAACCCTGCCGACGTGACGCAGGCGATGGCCAAGGGTGCTCGTCAACGCGGTGTCGACATTGTTCGCAAGATGCAGGCCGATGCGTTCCATTGGAACGGCACCCACTGGGAAGTCACCTGCACCAAGATGGTCGAGAAGGGCGGCAACCTCGTTCCTTCAGTTGAGCAGGTTGTGATCACTGCCGAGCATGTGGTGACCGCATCAGGCAACCACGCGCAGCGCACTGCCAAGATGTTGGGCATCAAGATGCCTGCCATCCCGGTCGAGCATACCTTCATCGTCATGGACAAAGACCCTGAACTGGTCAAATGGCGCGAAGCGGGCAACCCCGAGCATCCGGTTGTGCGCGATGCCGACAACGAGTCATATGCCCGCGAAGAACGCGGCGGCTGGATTCTGGGTATCTACGAACATGGCGCTCCTGCGCAGTTCGAACATGGCGTGCCGGACAGCTTTCGCGCTGACCTGTTCCCGCTGGATCTGGACCGGATTGCCGATCAGTACATGGCGATGGCAGAGCGTGTTCCCTCCTGCGCCGAATCCGGTTTGAAAGACGATTTCAATGGTCCAATCTGCTACACCCCTGACGGCAACCCGCTGGTTGGTCCGGCTCCGGGCCTGCGCAACATGTGGCTGGCTGAAGGCTTCAGCTTCGGCATCACCGCCGCGGGCGGCACCGGCTATTATCTGGCACAGATGATGGTCGATGGCGAAGCCGAGATCGACATGGCTTCGCTGGACCCCAAGCGTTACTCGTCCAACTGGATGACCACCGAATTTGCGGCGCGCAAGAACGAAGAGTGCTATGAGCACGTCTACATCCTGCACCACCCGGATGAAGAGCGTGAAGCCTGCCGTCCACTGCGTACTGTTCCGGCTTATGACCGGCAGAAAGCCCGTGGCGCTCAGTTTGGCTGGGTCAACGGCTGGGAACGTCCGAACTATTTCGGCCCGCTCGAGGCGCCAGACAACTTCGACAAGGAAAGCCGCTCGTTCCGTCGTGGTGGCTGGTGGCAGTATGCCGTCGAAGAAGCCGAGGCGATCCGAGAAGGCGTTGGCCTGATCGACGCGTCGGCCTTTACCAAGCATGTCGTCAAAGGCCCCGGTGCGACCCAGTTCCTGGACTGGTTCACCTGCAACAAGCTGCCCAAAGTTGGTCGCATCAACCTGACCTACGCGCTGACTTCGCACGGCACCACCCGCACCGAATACACCATCGTCCGCAACGGCGAGAACAACTACTACATCGTCTCTGCCGGTGCCTGGACCGAGTACGACGCCGACTATCTGCGCAAGGCGGCCGAGGACAAGATGGAGGAGTTTGGTTATATCGAGATCCAGGACGTGACCACCCAGTGGGGCGTATTCGCCATCGCCGGACCCAAGTCGCGTGACGTGCTGAAGGAGGTCATCAAGGACGCCGATCCGGAAACTGCACTGTCCAACAAGCGCTTCCCGTGGTTGTCGGCCCGTCAGATCGAACTCGGCATGTGCCCCGTGAACGCGATCCGTGTGGCCTATACCGGTGAACTGGGTTGGGAACTGCACCACCCGATCGAGATGCAGAATTACCTGTTCGACCTGCTGGAAAAAGCCGGTGAGAAGCACGGTATGAAGCTGGTCGGCGCGCGCGCCCAGAACTGGCTGCGTCAGGAGAAATCCTATCGCGCGTTTGGTACAGAACTGGGCCGTGACGCAACCCCTCTGGAAGCTGACCTGCCACGCTTTGTTGATCTGTCGAAAGACTTCTACGGCAAGGCCAAGCTGGAAGAGACCGGCGTACGCGTGAAATGCTGCACTCTGCTGATCGACGGGCCGGACGATGCCGATCCATGGGGCCGCGAGGCGCTGTACACGCCGGAAGGCGAGCGCGTCGGTCGTCTGACCTCGGGTGGCTATTCGGTGGCCTTCGAGAAGTCCATCGGCATGGGCTATGTGAAGCCCGAACTGGCGGTCGAAGGTACTAAGCTTCAGGTCAAAATTCAGGACAAACTGTGGGATGCGGTCGTCACATGCGACAGCCCCTACGATCCGAAGAATGAAACCATCCGTAAGGACGGCTAGTAACTTAGAAAGGCGGCACAAACCTGTACCGCCTTCCCCAAAAAGCCCGCCTCTGGTGGGCTTTTTTTTTTATGAGTTCAATTCATCAAAGCAGTCTAGGGCTTTCGCCGCATACATCATAGATGGCCCGCCGCCCATCTGCACCGCCATCGCCAACACATCCGAAACCTCATCGCGAGTGGCGCCTGTTTTGATCAACGCCTCGGTATGCAGGGTGATGCAAGGCTCGCACCGAACGGCGATCGACATGCCTAACGCGATGAATTCCTTGGTTTTGTAGTCCAGGATCCCAGTTTCTTTGACCGAATTCCCCAAGGCACCAAAGGCTCGGGCGGTATCGGGAATGGCGCCGTTGAGATTGCGCAGGCTTTTGCGGGTCCCGTCCAGTGCTTCGTGCCAGCTCATTACAACATCCTTCTTAAAACATATGATAAATTGCATATGATGCATAAGAAGGGGACCGGCTTTGATCCTGATCAGATTGCTGCCTTTTGGCCTATGAATGCCAAGTTGTTCGCGGGCATCTGAACGACCTCGACCAGATCGAGGTCATTTTCAGAGAACAGCGCCATTATCTGGGTGTCATCCTTATACCCAATCTCGGGGTCCTGTTGAACCAATGCGTCGTGAAATCTCTGGTCGCCTTCGCTGGTCAAGCGCCCATCACGTTTGAAAGGGCCATATAGCACCAAACGCCCGCCCAAGTTCAAAACGCGCGCGGCTTCGGCAATCAAGGTTTCAGCCTCGGGTAAGCTGATCAGATGTAAGAGGTTGACCAGCACAACCAAATCTTGCCTTGCTATGGTTTTGTGCCAACCTGCCGCGGTTGCATCCAGATGAAGTGCAGGGGAAGTGTTTCCCAGCCCTTTCGAATAGGCATCAATACTGGCGCGCCGTTCCAAGTTGACTTCGCTGGGTTGCCAATGAAGTCCGGGCATCCGCCGGGCAAAGGCCGATACATGCTGACCTGTGCCACTGGCCAGTTCCAACGTGCGGCCCGATGATGGGGCAACACGCGCTATCAGATCACAAAGCACCGCCGCGTTTCGGCTTGCTGCTGGGGCGACAAGCATGCCGTCTTCACCTTCTGTGGCGACGCTTGCATTGGGGGGCAGTTGGCGCGGTGTCATCTGCGCAACCTTTCGGGCTTCAGCACTTGCACAGTTGTGGCATCAAGTGATGGTTCAGTACCTGTTACAAGATCTGCCACAAGTTGCGAGGCAGCCGGGGCAGTCTGAAACCCGTATCCGCCCTGCGCGGCAGTCCAGATAAAGGTTCGGTCTGTGGGATCTGGCCCCAGAACCAAAGTGCCGTCCGATACAAAACTGCGCAGCCCGGCCCAGTTTGTTTCAACACGTGTCACCGGTTCTGTCACCATGGCCTCGTACCGTGCCAAACCTTCTGCTAGAACCATGTCGTCGGCATAGGCATCATGGGGTGAGGTCGGGTCGGTCTCGCAAGGTGAAACGAGTAACTTTCCGGCATCGGGTTTGGCATACCAGGTTTCAGCGACCCCCAGCATCATGGGCCAGTTTTTCACATCATGCCCTCCAGGCGATGGTAGGCGGGCCATGGATCGACGAAATGGAGTAATACCGATTGGCTGGATTTCTGCCATTTGCGCCACTTCGTCCACCCATGCGCCAGCGGCATTTACCAAGTTGCGGGCTTCAAAGGTGTCAGAGGCTTCAACGACCCAGTGACCGGACTTGCGAATGCTGCCGACCTTCTCTCGGGTCAGGACTGATCCACCGTTGCGTCGGATGATCCGTGCATAATCCTGCAACATCCGGTCCGTATCTATGTCAAAGGCAGTATTGCTGATGGCAACATGTCCTACGGTGTCGGCATTCAGGATCGGGATTTGCTTTGTGGCCTCGTCCAGAGAAATTTGCTGAACTCCAAGGTCTTGAGCTTCCTTCAGGAACAACTCTTGTTGATCCTTGGCACCCACCAGCATCAATCCTCGCGGTGTCAGGTATTCATTGACTTCAAAGAAAGCAGCGCTCTTTTCGTTCAGAGCTTTGACGGACGGCGGACCATATCCCTTTTCAAACAGGGCGGCGGACCGACCTGAGGTGTGATAGCCCAACGCATCCTCTGCTTCTAACACCGTGACGGTGCCGTGCTTGGACAGGCGGGCACCCACGCTTAACCCGGCGATACCGCCGCCGATTATCAGGAAATCAATCATACGTGTTCTTTCGCTTCCGGCCGGGGGATGATCAGTGTGACGCATAATATACCCGTGACCTGTGCTGACCATGGCACGCGTGCCTTCAAACGAAAAGAAGCAAGCACCATGCACAGGAAACTTGATCGCAAGCGATCAGCCTGCTCTTAGTGCAATCAAAGCAAGATTCGGAGGCGGACGTGAACTCGGCAGACATTCACCCGATGGCAACGGGGCATATACCCTCTTATGTAACGCAGGCGGACGGTAGCGACTACCTCTTTACCTTTATGGTCATTTTCACCGTCGGTTTGGTGGTCCTGATCGGGGTTGCGTATTTTACGCTGCATTCGATCCCGGAAAAAATGGCGCATGAGAATAACCATCCACAGTTTCAGCTGGTTGGAATACTCGCGCTGTTGGCTTTGTTTACCCACAACGGAATATTCTGGATTGCGGCAATTCTTGTCGCGGGTTTTCAGTTCCCCGATTTTGCTGCTCCGTTACGGTCGATTGCAGATGCCATCCGATCCCTGGCACCGGGGCAGGATAAAGCCGTGGTTCCTGATCCGCCCGAACCGGATATTGAGCCCGAACCCTCAGAACCGGCAGCGCAGGGGCACTGAACCATGATTGAGACGATGCTGTGCGCACTGATCACCGTGCTTCCCGACTATCTGTTCCGCCGCTTTGTTCAAGGCAAACGGATCGGACATGAGATTACTCTGTTCACTATGTGGTATGAACTGCGTTGGGGGTTAACGACCTGCGCTATTCTGGCACTGACGGTGATCACCACTTTGTTTTATTTCCATCCGGCCAGCAAAACGGCAGCCTCGTACTTCCGGACGGTCACGATCCTTCCACAGCTCGGCGGCCGCGTTTCCGAAGTTTATGTGCGCAACAATGAGCAGGTGACAGCAGGGCAGCCGATTTTCCGGATTGAGGATTTCACGCAAACAGCACAGGTTGAAGCTGCTCATGCGCAAATCGCTCAGGTTCAAGCTTCTTTGAAAGTGGCGCAAACCGATCTGGCCGAGGCCGAGGCAGGCATTGCGGGTGCACGCGCGGCATTGGATCAGGCGCTTGAAGATCTCGAGCGGAATACTACACTGCGCGACGAAGGGTCCAGTGCCGTGCGCCTGGCCGAGATCGACCGGCTTGAAAATTTGGTTGCCGAGCGTGAGGCGCAAGTCACGGCTGCCACTTCCAAGCGCGCTGCAGTGGTGCAGCAGATCGAGGAACTGATCCCTGCCCAGCTTGCCAGTGCGAATGCTCAGCTTGACGCGGCATTGACTGAGCTGGACAAGACCATAATCAGCGCAGGTGTCACCGGTCGCATCGAACAATTTGGGCTGCAGGTCGGCGATTACGTGAGCCCGTTATTGCGGCCGGCAGGCATCCTTGTGCCGTCTTCTTCGGGGCACGACCGGTTTCAGGCTGCGTTCAACCAGCTTTCAGCGCAAGTGATCAAACCAGGCATGATCGGTGAAATCGGGTGCATGACAAAACCCTTCACAGTGATCCCCGTCGTCGTCGTCGAGGTACAGGATGTGATCCCTTCAGGTCAGATCAGGCCAACCGATGAATTGCGTGACGTCCAGACCAATACCAAGCCAGGCTCGATCCTCGTCTATCTCGAGCCGCTTTATGAAAGCATGGCCGATGATGTGCCGCCGGGAAGCAACTGTCTGGCCAATGTCTACACGGATAACCACGCCAAGCTGGAAGACGAAAATCTTGGGTTCTGGGAAAAGTCGTTCCTGCATGTGGTCGACACCATCGGTGTTGTCCACGCTGCGGGCTTGCGGTTGCGGTTGATCCTGATGCCGGTGAACACTCTGGTTTTGACTGGACACTAATACCGGATCCTAAACCAATCCTTCGTGTATGACCCTGTCCCTGACAGCCATGTGTTCAACGTGGTTATGTCGCTGAACTTGCGCAGTCTGTGCTACGATGCCTCAGCATATCCTCAGTTGACCATGATAGGCTGGGGATTTTATCGGTGCATGGAGGTTACGATGGTTGATACAAATTCTGCATTTGTAGGAGATATCCCGGGATATTACGATCGAGAGATGGGGCCGGTGATATTCGATCATATGGCCCGCATTATGGCGCAGAAAACAGCGGCCGTTTCGCCCAGACAGGTGTTAGAACTCGCTGCAGGCACAGGGATCGTGACCCGGCATGTGTCTAGTGCGTTGGAAGATGGGCATATTGTGGTCACAGACCTCAACGAACCGATGCTTGATATTGCACGCACTAAGTTCATCGAGACGGATAACGTGAGTTTTCAAACTGCAGATGCGCAGGAGCTTCCATTCGATGACGCAAGTTTCGACGCGGTCATCTGCCAGTTCGGTCATATGTTCTTCCCCGATCGTGCCAAAGCCTATGCCGAAGCGCTCCGGGTGTTGAAACCGGGTGGCATTTATTTGTTTTCGACCTGGGGCACGAACGCTGAGAACCCATATTCCGAACTGGTCATCGAAACATTGTCTGCTGCATTTGATGGTCATCCTCCCGGTTTCATGAAAGTCCCGTTCTCGCTACACGATGCTGCCGCGATTCTGGATGAGGTTGCGCAAGCAGGGTTTGTCGAGCCACGCCACGAATACGTCGAACATGCCTCAACTGTTGCGAGTTTTGATAATTTTGCGCTGGGTCTGATGCTTGGCAGCCCAGCCTATTTTGAGGTTCTCGAACGCGATGGAGACCATAATGAAATTGCCAGTGATCTCGCACACAATATGCGTGTACGTTTTGGTTCAGAGCCGTCGGCGATACCGCTGAAAGCCCATTTCTTCCAGATGGTGTCTGCTTGAACGGATGACCAAAAAAGGCCCGCAGGATTCTGCGAGCCTTGATCTTATCTTGCTGGTTTAGACTTTACTGCGGAATGTCGCCTTCCAGCCCCTCGATGTAAAAGTTCATCCCGGCCAGCGTGCCGTCATCAGCAACTTCGCCTTCAGCCAGCCAAGCGCTGCCGTCCTGTTTGTTGATCGGGCCGGTGAAGGGGTGATATTCACCTGCCGCCATCGCGGCTTTCAGGGCCAGCGCCTCTTCTTTGACATCAGCCGGTACCGCGTCGGAAATCTCACCGATTGCGACCATTCCTTCCCGGATGCCGTCCCAGGTATTTACACTCTCCCAGGTGCCATCCATGACCGCCTGTGTCCGCGCGATGTAGTAGGGTGCCCAATCATCGATGATCGATGACACACGCGGGAAGGGGGCGTATTCGCTCATGTCAGAGGCCTGACCGAAGGTTACCACATTGCCAGCTTCCTGCGCAGCAGCTTGCGGTGCGGTCGAGTCGGTGTGCTGCAGAATAACGTCCGCGCCCTGTTCGATCAGAACCTTGGCGGCGTCAGCCTCTTTGGCGGGATCAAACCATGTGTAGGCCCAGACGATTTTGAACTCGACATCCGGGTTCACCTTTTTGGCGTGCAAATAGGCCGAATTGATACCACGGATCACTTCGGGGATCGGGTACGACCCGATGTAGCCAATGATGTTGGACTTTGTCATGTTGCCCGCGATGTGCCCCTGAACAGCGCGACCTTCGTAGAAACGCGCCGAGTAGACCGAGACGTTGTCTGCCGTTTTGTAACCGGTCGCGTGCTCGAACTTCACATTCGGGAATTTCTTGGCCACGTTGATCGTCGGGTCCATGTATCCGAATGAGGTGGTGAAGATCAGGTCAGCACCTTCCAGCGCCATCTGAGTCATCACGCGTTCGGCGTCTGGGCCTTCCGGGACCGATTCAACAAACACAGTCTCAACTTTGTCGCCGAACTCTTCCTCGACTGCCAGGCGACCCTTGTTGTGTTCATAGGTCCAGCCACCGTCGCCCACCGGGCCGACATAGACGAACCCGACTTTGGTCTTGTCTTGGGCCATGGCACCGGTGGCCAGACCCAGCGCCATGGCGGCGCTTGCCAAAAGTGTAGTGAATTTCATGTGTTACTCCCCAAGTTGGTTTAGTTAGCCCCTAGAGCGAGGCATGGAATGTACGGCCCAGTGAGGCAGGTGCGCTGCTCTTGTCGGCCGAAAGGATCACAAGCACAAGGATCGTGATAATGTAGGGCGACATTGCCAGATACTCGACCGGGATGGCAACGCCCGCCGCCTGTAAATTCAGTTGCAACACAGTGATTCCGCCGAACAAATAGGCACCCAGCAGAACACGCCATGGTTTCCAACTGGCGAACACCACCAGTGCAAGAGCGATCCAACCAACACCGGCGGTCATACCCTCGGTCCACTGAGGGACTCGGATCAGGCTGATATAGGCACCGCCAAGTCCTGCGCAGGCCCCGCCAAACAGGATCGCCATGATGCGGATCTTGATGACTTTGTAGCCAAGCGCGTGGGCGGCGTCATGGTTTTCACCCACAGCACGCAGGATAAGTCCAACACGGGTGTATTTGAGCGTGGCCCAGACGGCGGCGATTATCGCGATGCCGACATAGAGGATCGGATCGTGTTGGAACAGGATCGGACCGACGACCGGAATGTCGCTGAGCAGTGGGATATGTATATCGCCCATGCTGGGGGGTTTGATGCCCACATAGCTCTGCCCCATGAGCGCGCTGAAGCCCAATCCGAACAATGTCAGGGCAAGACCGCTGGCGACCTGATTGGCCAGCGCAAACTGCGTCAACAGCACGAATAGCAGCGATAGCACCGCGCCTCCGATCGCTGCCGCGATAAAGCCCAGCCAGGGTGAACCGGTCTCAACCGAGATCGCAAAACCACTGATCGCGCCTACGATCATCATACCCTCGACGCCGAGGTTCAGAACGCCCGCCTTTTCGACGACCAGTTCACCAATCGCGGCCAGAAGCAGTGGCGTTGCGGCCACCATCAGCGAAGCGACCAAAAGGACGGGGTTAATCTCACCAAGGTCCATTATGCCACCTCGCTACGTGCCGCACGGATGCGGTAATTTGTCAAAAGATCGAATGCCAACAAGAAGAACAGCAGCATTCCCTGAAACACCTGTATCGCGGCGGCAGGCAGGCCTAGTTGAGACTGCGCAATTTCACCACCGATATAGGTCAGCGCCATCAGCCCGCCTGCCAGCAGAATCCCCACCGGATGCAGACGGCCCAGAAAGGCCACGATGATCGCGGTGAAGCCATAGCCGACGTTAAAGTCGATGCTGACCACGCCCGACGGGCCCGAGACCTCGAACATACCTGCCAGACCGGCAAGTGCACCTGACAGGCCAAGACAGAACAGGATCAAACGTGCTGGGTTCACGCCTGCAAATTTGGCTGCACGAGGCGCCTCACCCGTCAGACGAATGTGAAAGCCCAGCATGTGCCGGTTCAGCAGAACATATGAGAAAATCACTGCAATAAATGCCGCAACTACACCCCAGTGCATACCTGAACCTGCGATCAGTTCCGCATTGTGTGCACTTTCATAACTTTGCAGGTTGCGCGATCCGGGAAAGCCAAACCCTTCGGGGTTCTTGAGCAGACCCAGCGAAACCGAGGCCAAAAACTGCTCGGCCACATAGACCAGCATCAGAGAGACGAGGATTTCGTTGGTTCCGAACCGAACCTTAAGAAAGGCCGGAATCATTGCCCATAGCCAGCCGCCAAACGCGCCTGCGATCACCATGATGGGAAAGATGAAGAACGCATCCATCGGATAGAATGCCAGTCCAGCACCCGCCCCGAAGATGGCTCCCATGATATATTGACCCTCGGCACCGATATTCCAGATACCTGCGCGAAAACCCAAAGACAGGCCAATCGCAATCAGCACCAAAGGCGCACCTTTGACCAACAGTTGAGGGCGGTAGTAGAATGCAAACTCGCCAAACAGCGGTTCCCAGAAAATCGTTCCGATCGCCTCAACCGGATTTTTGCCCAGTATAGCGAACAGCAATCCGCCAAAAACCATCGTGGCCAACACCGCCACCAAGGGGGTCGCATATGACCAAGCCTTGGATGGCTGAGGCCGTTTCTCCAGCACAATCACCCGATTATCCCCCCGCTTTCTTCATCTTTTTGAAAATATTCTTGTAGAAGGCAGTTTAACGCGTCAGACATGCGCCACCTCCATGCCATGTGCTCCGCCCATCATCAGGCCAATCTCATCAACCGTCAGGCCGGTGGTTTCACGCGGCGCACTCAGACGCCCTTCGTTTAACGCGGCAAAGCTGTCCGAGATTTCCATAAGCTCATCAAGGTCTTGGGAAATACAGATCACTGCCGTTCCCTTGGCCGCAAGATCCAGGATCGCTTGCCTTATCGAGGCAGCGGCAGCGGCGTCCACACCCCAAGTTGGCTGGTTCACTACCAACACATCGGGGTTCTGCAACACCTCGCGACCGATAACGAACTTTTGCAGGTTCCCACCCGAGAGCGATCGTGCTGCATTCTCAGGCCCAGGTGTCCGAACGTCGAAAGCGCTGATGATCTTCTCGGCGAACTCTTTGGTTTCGTTCCACTTTAGAAAGCCATTGCTTTCCAACCCTTCGCGGATCGATCCGGTCAGCAGGGCATTTTCAGTCAGACTCATATCAGGGGCAGCTGCGTGGCCCAGCCGTTCTTCGGGGGCTGTCAGCACACCAAGTTTCCGCCGGGCCGTCGGACCGAGCTTGCCAATCGCTTGACCATTGAACTTGATCGCATCTGCAGCAGTTGAAATCTCTCCTGACAGAACACCCAGCAATTCGTCCTGACCGTTTCCGGCAACGCCACCGATGCCCAGAACTTCGCCCTTGCGGACGGTCATGTGAACATTGCGCAACGCTGTGCCAAATTCTGAAGGCGATGGCACCGAAAGGCCACTTACATCCAGCGCAACTTCGCCAAACTCCCGACCGGATCGTTCTGGTGTTTGCAACGTCGAGCCGACCATCATTTCGGCCATGTCGCGGGCGGAGGTTTCGGCGGGCACACACTCGCCTACATTCTTGCCCAGACGTAGTATCGTGGCGTGGTCACACAGCGTTCTGATTTCTTCAAGCTTGTGTGAGATATACAGGATCGAGGTGCCTTCGGAGCGCAATTTATTCAGCGTTTCAAAAAGGATATCGACTTCCTGAGGGGTTAGAACCGATGTTGGTTCATCCATAATCAACAGCTTGGGGTCTTGCAGCAGGCAACGGATGATCTCGACCCGCTGACGCTCTCCTGCAGACAGGTCACCCACAGTACGATAGGGGTCCAGCGGCAGGCCATAGGTTTCCGACACTTCGCGGATGCGGGACGCCAGATCACCCATCGCAGGAGGGTTTTCCATACCAAGCGCGATGTTTTCAGCGACGTTCAGGGCATCGAATAGTGAAAAGTGCTGGAACACCATCGCGATTCCGTCAGAGCGCGCCGCTCGTGGTTCAGGCGGTGCAAAAGTCTGGCCACGCAGTAGCATCGAACCACTGTCGGGCTTCACCAGGCCATAGATCATCTTGACCAGCGTTGATTTGCCCGCGCCGTTCTCGCCCAGCAAGGCGTGAACCTCGCCCTCACCGATGTCGAAAGACACCTGATCATTGGCCACGACGCCGGGATAGGCTTTGGTCAGCCCTTGAAGACTTAGAAGTGGAGTGGTCACGCGCTCAGGTCCTTCTTCAGTTCATTCTGCCGGGCCGGGCGCAGAAGTTGCGCTGCGACCCCAACGGCGATCATCTGCGGGTGTTTGCCCAGATCGGGGTCGCCAATCGGGCAGGTAATCCGGCCTATACGTGCGGGCAGATGTCCCAGCGCCGCCAGCCGCGATCGGAATCGCGCCCATTTAGTAGCTGAACCAATCAGCCCGGCAAAACGGAAATCGTGCAAAAGCAACCTGTTGCACAGTTCCAGGTCCAGATTGTGTGAATAGGTAAGCACCAAATGCTCGGCCTCAGGCGGTGCATGTCGCACCAGTTCTGCTGGCTTGGCCGCCGGCACGGCAGTCACCCCCGACGGAATGCTGCTGGGAAAACGCTCGGGACCGGTATCAACCCATGTGATTGCAAGATCGGGCAGAGGGGAAAGAACATCCACCAGAGAACGGCCAACATGGCCTGCCCCCCAAATCCAGATGTTGCGGGTGGGTTCGTGGATGGGTTCGATCATCCATCCCTCGATCAGCTGAGGTTCGGGTGCGACGCCTTGAGCGCGAGACCGCGCTAATACGCGTTTAACCGCCATAGGCTGAACCTGAGTATCCAGCGGGTCATCTTTTTCGCATTCCTGGGTCACAGGTCGTGCGACGACCGTACCTTCAATATGCGTTAAAGAAGCGCTGTCATATATTTCCGAAAGCAGCGAAACCGCTCCGCCGCAGCATTGGCCCAAATCAGGGCCAAGTGCATGCTGGCTCAGCCGTGACGGTTTGGATTGGCGACGCGCAGCTTCAGCGGCCTGATATTCCAGCGTGCCGCCGCCGATGGTGCCGCTTTGCCCATCTTTCCATACAAGCATCGAAGCGCCAACTTCGCGCGGTGATGATCCCTTGATCCCGGCAATGACGACCCGAACCACCTTGCCGTGGGTTTTGACCGCCTCCCTCAAAGCCTCCCTGTCAAATCCCATCAGGTATCTCCCTTTACCCTTTGAATTCCACGCCAGACTTCTTCTGCGGTGGCAGGCGCATTCAGCGCGGGATAGCTGGTTCCACATGCGGCCACCGCGTTCGATAGGGCCAACCAAGCTGATATGCCAAGATTGAAGGGTGGCTCGCCAACCGCTTTCGAACGATAGATCGTGTCCTCACGATTCTCTCCATCCCAAAGCGCGACATTGAAAATATCGGGTCGGTCAGAACAGGCCGGTATCTTGTAGGTGGATGGTGCGTGCGTGCGTAGACTGCCTTTGCCGTCCCAGACCAGTTCTTCTGTCGTCAGCCAGCCCGCGCCCTGAACATAAGCACCCTCGACCTGCCCGATATCCAACGCCGGGTTCAGGGACGCGCCCGCATCATGCAGGATATCGGTGCGCAAGATACGGTTTTCACCGGTCAGTGTATCGACAGCCACCTCAGTGATGGCTGCGCCATAGGCAAAGTAAAAGAAGGGGCGCCCATGGCCTTTGATCCGGTCCCATTCGACCTTCGGAGTTTTATAGAATCCGGTTGCGGACAGGCTGATGCGCCCCTGATAGGCCAACGCTGCGGCTTCGGCGAAGCTATAGCTTTCTTCGCCTACTGAAACTTGCCCGTCCGCAAATGTCACGATCGTGGGGTCGGCCTGATGTCGTTCCGCCAGATAATCCGCCATCCTGTCACGGATGGTGTCGCAGGCTGCTTTGACCGCCATGCCGTTCAGGTCACTTCCTGACGAGGCCGCGGTGGCAGATGTATTCGGTACCTTGGCCGTATCGGTGGCGGTAATTTTCACCAGCTCAAGTGGTATGCCAAAACGCGACGCTGCAACCTGAGCGACCTTCTGGAACAACCCCTGGCCCATCTCAGTGCCACCGTGGTTCAGGTGGACCGAGCCGTCCTGATAAACATGCACCAGCGCACCGGCTTGGTTCAGGTGGGTCAGTGTAAAGGAAATGCCAAACTTCACCGGGGAAAAACCGATTCCCTTCTTGATCACGCTATTCTCGGCATTCCACGCGTCAACCGCCTGCTTACGGGCGGCATAGTCGCTAGACTTCAGCAAAGCTGTTGTCATGCCATGCAGTTCGCAATCGCTGACTTCCATCCCATAAGGCGTGGTGTTGCCGCCTGCGGGTACCGGGCGAACCGGTGCATCGCCCATCTCGACCGCGCCTCGGCTGGTGAGGTCGTCATGCGGGTCAGGATGGCCCAGAGGTTTCTGAGCAACCGGGGGATCGGCCACCTCATGCGCCGGTTCATAGTAGTTCCGGCGGCGCAGCTCGATCGGGTCCAGCCCCATAACATGCGCCGCGTGGTCCATCACACGTTCAATCCCAACGATCCCTTGCGGGCCGCCAAACCCACGATAGGCCGTGGCAGACTGGATGTTGGTCTTCAGCCGATGGCTTTCGATCCGGGCATTTGGCAGCAAATAGGAATTGTCCGCATGCAGCATGGCGCGATCTGCAACCGGAAGAGACAGATCCTGCGCCCAACCGCACAAGGCATAGTGTAAAAAGGAAACGCCCTGAATATGTCCGTTTTCATCGAACCCGGCTTTATACGAAATCCGGAAGCCATGGCGCTTGCCCGTGATCGTCATATCGTCATCACGATCATAGCGCATCTTGCAGGCCTTGCCAGTCGCACGTGCGGCGATGGCGCAGGCGACGGCCAAAGCGTTGCCTTGGCTCTCCTTGCCGCCAAAACCTCCGCCCATCCGCCGTGTTTCAACCCGGACTGCGTGCATGGGAACACCCAGTGCATCGGCTACCTTGTGCTGTATCTCGGTCGGGTGCTGAGTCGAACTATGCACTAGCATATCCGCGCCTTCATTCGGCACTGCCAGGGCTGCCTGACTTTCCAGATAGAAATGTTCCTGCCCACCGATCTCAAACGTATCTTCGACGATATGAGCCGCACCTGCGATGGCGGCCTCTGCATCGCCCTTGGCGTAGATACGCGGGCCGTCCTCGAATCGGCTGTCAGCGGCAAGGGCCTCCTCGACTGTCAGAATCGGTGCTTCCTCGGCATAGTCGATCTTGCCCAGCCGGGCCGCTTTTCTGGCAGCCAGATGGCTGGTGGCGACGACCAGAAATACCGGTTGACCGATATAGTGCACCGTTCCATCCGACAAAAGCGGCTCGTCGTGGATTGATGGGGATACGTCGTTTGCAAAGGGCAGGTCATCAGCGGTGATCACCGTCTTCACACCGTCAGCAGCCTTTACGGCAGACAGATCCATGGCGCTGATTTTACCTTTGGCGATCGGGCTTAGTCCGAACGCCAGGTGCAACGATCCCTTTGGTGTCGGGATGTCGTCGACATAGCGCGCTGTACCGGCCACATGCAGTGGTCCAGTGTCGTGCGGAAGGGATTTGGCGACACTCATGCCGACACCTCCAGTACATTGGACAGTTTGCCCTGATCTTCGTTGTAGTATCTGACAAGCATCGCCTTGGCTGTTTCCAGACGATACGTGGCCGAGGCCCGCATATCGGTCATCGGCGCGTAATCTTCCGCAAAAGCAGGCAATGCGGCGTTAATTGTTTCGCGCGTCCATG
Organism: Ruegeria sp. YTSA064; assembly: GCF_059610325.1. NCBI lineage: Bacteria > Pseudomonadati > Pseudomonadota > Alphaproteobacteria > Rhodobacterales > Roseobacteraceae > Ruegeria > Ruegeria sp. YTSA064. The sequence goes on along the minus strand of NZ_JBXWNK010000004.1, from coordinate 296,138 downwards.
GCTGGCCGGTTAGCGCAGCCTCGACTGCCGTTGCACGTTTTGGAGTTCCAGCCATGCCGCCAAAAGCAACGCGAACCTGTTCGACTGTGCCGTTGGTTACGGTGATGTTGAAACACCCACAAACGGCCGAGATATCCTGATCGAACCGTTTGCTGAGTTTGTAGCACTTCAACCGATCAGCCTGACGCGGGAAGCTGACGGCCTCGACAAACTCGCCCGGCGCGCGATCTTGTTTGCCGTAGTCAATGAAGAACTCTTCCAAAAGGATTGACCGGCGGGCGTCACCCTTGCGCAGGTGCAGTGTTGCTCCCAAAGCAATAAGGGCAGGAGGGTTATCTCCGATGGGCGAGCCATTGGCGATGTTGCCACCAACTGTTGCCGCGTTTCGGACCTGAACGCTGGCATAGCGCCGAACCATTTCTGCATAAGACGGATGCAGATCGGCAAGCGCATCGCCCATGCGGTTCATGTCGACCATTGCGCCAAAGCGGATTTCTTCATCGTTGATCGTGATCTCTTTCAGATCTTCACAACGATTAAGAAAGATTACGGGATCAAGGTCGCGCAGCTGCTTCGTGACCCAAAGTCCGACATCCGTTGCCCCGGCAACTAAAGTAGCATCTGGATTTTCAGAGTAAATCTTGGCGAGTTCATCCGACGAACCAGGCAACCTGGCAGGGGTCGACTGGATAGACACCGGCTTATCTTTGACCCACACGGGAACTGGATGTGCTTCGGCGGCCTCAGCCGCCCGGATGATTGGTGCATAGCCCGTGCAGCGACACAGGTTACCGGCCAGTTGAGTGTCGTGATCCGTCGCGCCATTGGTGTGACTTGCCACCATCGACATCACAAAGCCAGGCGTACAGAACCCGCATTGAGAGCCATGCAGATCCACCATTGTCTTCTGAACCGGGTGAGCGTCTCCATCTGGGCCGCTCGCGCCTTCGACAGTGCGCACCGCTTTACCGTGAAGTTGCGGCAGGAACATGATGCAGGAATTCACCGCCTTGGCACCGTCCTCATCGGACACCATGACAGTGCAGGCTCCGCAATCACCTTCGTTGCAGCCCTCTTTGGTGCCGGTAAGGCCGCGATCCTCGCGCAACCAATCCAGCAAGGTCGCCGTCGGATCGATATCCTCCAGCTCCACTGTCTCTCCGTTCAGAAGAAACGTGATATTCATGAGTGAAACCCGTCGCGTTACCCAGTTGCGCCCTTTGGATGCTCTCCTTCGATGCGACGTAGAAAGAGTGGCGGGCGTGTAGCTTGCCATCTGATGTTAGAAACAGGCTGTGCGATCTGGCAAGAAAAACTGTCTCTGTGATACATCATATGGCGCGAATTGTGGTCAATTGCCGCATCTATCTATCGTTCAGTGCTCTGAAATTAAAGTATTTTCTTGGATCGGGCTTGCGGGAGTTCAGAAGCACCTTCAGAAATATCCGAATAATCCGCGCGATTATTTTGCCGAATCCATGGGGTGGGTTCCTGCTTTTGCATCCCTGTTTGCTGGGATAGCTTGCAGGAATGAGCAGCCATCCCCGATTCATTCACCTCCGCGTTCACACCGAATATTCTCTGCTTGAAGGTGCCGTGCGGCTAAAAAAGCTGCCGGGTCTTTGCGAGAAGATGGAAATGCCCGCCGTTGCGGTGACCGACACCAATTCCATGTTCTCGGCGCTGGAGTTCGCCGTGACCGCCAGCGGGGCGGGCATTCAGCCGATTATGGGCTGTCAAGTTGATCTGACCTACGTACAAGCACAGCCGGGTGAGAAGCCGAAGGCGCCTGCGCCCTTGCTTCTTCTGGCACAATCCGAGGTCGGTTATGAAAACCTGATGAAGCTCAGCTCGTGCCTTTACGTGGACAAGGGCGGGCAGTTGCCGCAGGTTACATTAGACGAATTGTCAAAGCACTCGGACGGCTTGATCTGCTTGACGGGTGGGCCAGATGGGCCGGTTGGGATGTCGTTGCAACAAGGCCAGCGCCCAGCGGCCGAGGCTCTGATGGATCGACTGGCCGCGATGTTCCCAGACAGGCTATATGTCGAACTGCAGCGTCACCCAGGTGAAGATGGTCAGCCCGAGGCCGAACGCCTGACCGAGCGCGGCCATGTCGAGATGGCTTATGCCAAGAACCTGCCGCTGGTCGCCACAAACGACGTCTATTTCCCGACCACGGACATGTATGAGGCGCATGACGCGCTGATCTGTATCGCCGAAGGTGCCTATGTTGACCAGCAGGAAGGCCGCCGCCGCCTGACCGCACAGCACTATTTCAAGTCGCAGCAAGAGATGGCGACCCTGTTTGCCGATCTGCCCGAGGCGATTGAAAACACGATTGAGATCGCCAAGCGCTGCGCGTTTATGGCCTATCGCCGCGATCCGATCCTGCCAAAATTTGCTGATGACGAAGTGGCAGAATTGCGCCGCATTGCGAATGAGGGCCTGCAGAAGCGTCTGGCGGTGATCCCGCATGCGGTGACACCGGAAGAATATCAAGAGCGTCTGGATTTCGAACTCGACATCATTGAAGGCATGGGGTTCCCCGGCTATTTCCTGATCGTTGCCGACTTTATCCAATGGGCAAAGGATGAAGACATCCCGGTTGGCCCGGGACGTGGCTCGGGTGCGGGCTCGCTGGTGGCCTATGCGCTGACGATTACCGACCTTGACCCACTACGTTATTCGCTGCTGTTCGAACGGTTCCTGAACCCCGAGCGGGTCTCGATGCCAGACTTTGATATCGATTTCTGCATGGACCGCCGCGAAGAGGTGATCCGCTATGTGCAGCAGAAATACGGGCGCGACAAGGTAGGTCAGATTATCACCTTCGGTGCACTCCTGTCGAAAGCTGCCGTGCGTGATATCGGGCGGGTCCTGCAAATGCCCTACGGGCAGGTGGATCGACTTTCCAAGATGATCCCGGTCGAAGGCGTTAAACCCGTTTCCATTGAAAAGGCATTGAAGGATGAACCGCGCCTACGGGAAGAGGCACGCAGCGAAGAAGTTGTCGACCGGCTTTTAACTTACGGCCAGCAGGTCGAAGGATTGCTGCGCAACGCCTCAACCCACGCGGCTGGTGTGGTGATTGGCGACCGTCCTTTGGATGCACTGGTGCCGATCTATCAGGATCCGCGCTCGGACATGCCCGCGACCCAGTTCAACATGAAATGGGTAGAACAGGCCGGGTTAGTAAAATTCGACTTTCTGGGCCTGAAAACGCTGACTGTGATCCAGAATGCTATGGATTTGATCTTCAAGTCTGGGCGGGATTTGCATATCGCTGCCGATGGCACTGAACTCTATGAACCCGCCGAAGGTGCCGAGAACCAGATCAACGCCATCCCGCTGGATGATGAGGCGACATACAAGCTCTATTCGGCGGCCAAGACCGTGGCGGTGTTCCAGGTGGAATCCTCGGGCATGATGGATGCGCTCAAGCGTATGAAACCCACCTGCATTGAGGACATCGTGGCCCTTGTGGCGCTCTATCGTCCCGGCCCGATGGAGAACATCCCGACCTATTGCGAGGTCAAGAACGGGCTGCGCAAGATCGAATCCGTACATCCTCTGATCGACCATATCCTTGAGGAAACCCAAGGCATCATCGTCTATCAGGAACAGGTGATGCAGATCGCGCAGGTCATGGCGGGGTACAGCCTAGGCGGTGCCGACCTTCTGCGGCGTGCTATGGGCAAGAAGATTAAAGAGGCGATGGACGCCGAACGCCCCAAATTCGAAAAGGGTGCGGGCGAGAATGGGGTTGACGCCAAGAAGGCCTCCGAGGTCTTCGACCTGCTGGAAAAGTTCGCCAACTATGGTTTCAACAAATCCCACGCTGCCGCCTATGCGGTCGTCAGCTACCAGACCGGCTGGCTGAAGGCCAACCATCCGGTCGAGTTCATGGCGGGCGTCATGAACTGCGATATCCATCTGACCGACAAGCTGGCTGTCTATTTCGAAGAGGTCCGAAAGGGACTGGAACTGCCCTATGTGCCGCCCTGCGTGAACCGATCCCAGGCGACGTTTGACGTGGTGGAAGGACATCTGGTCTATGCGCTGGGTGCGCTGAAAAACGTGGGTGTTGAGGCGATGAACCTCGTCGTCGATGGGCGCGCGGATAAGCCATTTGTGAACCTCTTCGATTTTGCTCGCCGTGTTGATCTGAAAAAAGTCGGCAAGCGCCCGCTAGAGATGCTGGCGCGTGCCGGTGCGTTCGATGAACTCGACAAGAACCGCCGTCGCGTGTTTGAAAGCCTGGACCCGCTGGTGCAATATTCAGCCGCCATCCACGATCAGAAAAACTCAAACCAGGTGTCGCTGTTTGGTGAAGCAGGAGATGACCTGCCCGAACCTCGGCTGTCACCCGCACCAGATTGGCTGCCCGCCGAGAGATTGAGCGAAGAATTCAAGGCCATCGGGTTCTATCTGTCCGGCCATCCGCTGGATGATTATATGCCTGCATTGAAGCGAAAACAGGTGCTGACACTAGATCAGGTGACTGAAAAGGCGCGCTCTGGTCCGTTTATTGCAAAGATGGCCGGTGTCGTCGCCGGACGGCAAGAGCGAAAGTCGGCGCGTGGCAATCGGTTCGCATTTGCTCAGCTCTCTGACCCCACCGGAGCATTCGAGGTCACGCTATTTTCAGAAACACTAGAGAAATCCCGAGAGTTTCTGGAAACCGGCGCGCAGGTGGTGCTGACCGCCGAAGCGACGATGGAGGCGGATCAGCTCAAGCTGTTGGGTCGGTCAGTTGGTCCGGTCGACGTGGTGGTCGCCGAGGCTGGGGCCACAGGCCTGCGTGTATTTGTGGAAGATTCAAAGGTTTTGCCAAGCATGGCGAAAGTGTTGGAAGACGCAGATAGCAACGCCAAAAGGGCTGCCAAAGGCCCAGTTTACGTCTGCCTGCTTGATCCCGGTTTGCCGGGTGAGGTCGAATTGGATCTGGGACGAAACTATGCGATCAATCCCCAGATCAAAGGTGCCCTCAAATCGCTTGAGGGGATCTCGGAGATCGAGGAAGTTTGACCACAAACCGAATTGTTGCCTTGAGCGATGTGCCCAGCTAGGCTGACTGAATAACCTTAGAGGTCATTTCACAGGAGGGTTCCGAAATGACGAATTCAGGTATTGATTTCAGATCACTTAGCCTAGCGGTGGCATGTGCTTTGGCGTTGGCCACAGCCGTTCAAGCGGACGACAAGAAGAAAAATACTGTTACTGGCGCTCTGGTTGGTGCAGGCGTCGGTGCTTTAGTCGGAGACGGCAAGGGGGCCGCGGTCGGCGGTGTCGCCGGGGCGATTATCGGACATAACTGGAAGTGATCATGATGCTGAAAAATTCCATCAAATCCACCGCCTGTGCCGCGCTTTTTGTCCTTCCGACATTTGCTGTGGCTGACGATTCTGCAGAGCAATTGGTGCAGGATGCCTTGCCCGTGATGCACTATACATGCGCATCGATTGCGGAAGAGGCTGATGGCGACGAAGAATTTGTCGTGGCTGTGGTTGGAAAGATGACGGCCCTGTCGCTTTACAACCGCCAGATCAATATCGAGGATCATGCAGCCACTGACGAGGAAAAGGCCCAACTGCGCGAAGCCTTCATTGCCGCTCTGTCCGAGGGCTGTGCCGCAGACAAGAACGCCCTTCTGGGCGGGGTGGTCGACAATGCGGTGAAATCGACACTGGGGTTGTGATCACTCAATAATGCGGCGGACGTTCGTCGCCGAACACAACTCCGCCTGAGCCTTCCTGCGCCCGTTCGGCCTCGCGCTGCAGTAACATCTCGACACGACGGGTCAGGCGGTCGATCTCGCTCTGTTGGTTTGTGACGACCGAGTTCAGCTCTTCAACCGTGCGGGTCAGATGGGCGATCTGTTCTTCCAGATGCTGCATGGGGCTCTCCTTATAGGCGTCTCATAGCGACCCCGGCAGCCCATGACCAGTGAAACCCCGCCTTGCTCCGATGCGGGCCATGGGATAGACCGCGCGCGGAACACTAAATCCCAAGGACGCCCCACATGGCCAAGCCCAAGAAACAGCCCCGCCCCAAGGCCGTAACGCCGAAAGGGTTCCGTGACTATTTCGGCGAGGAAGTTACGCAGCGCACCGAGATGCTGCGGACGATTGCGGGCGTCTATCATCGTTACGGGTTCGATGCCTTGGAGAGCAGCGCGGTTGAGACCGTCGACGCGCTGGGCAAGTTCCTTCCGGACGTGGATCGCCCAAACGAAGGCGTGTTTGCATGGCAGGAATTCGACGAGGGCGGCAATGGCGACTGGATGGCTCTGCGTTATGACCTGACGGCGCCTTTGGCTCGCGTTTACGCGCAGCACCGCAACGACCTGCCCACGCCTTATCGTCGCTATGCGATGGGTCCGGTCTGGCGAAACGAGAAGCCAGGGCCGGGGCGGTATCGCCAGTTTTATCAATGTGATGCGGATACCGTGGGCACGGCCTCGATGGCCGCGGATGCCGAGATTTGCGCGATGTTGTCGGACACGCTGGAGACAGTGGGCATTCCCCGCAGTGACTATCTTGTGCGCGTCAATAACCGCAAGGTTCTGAATGGAGTGCTTGAGGCGATGGGGCTGGGCGAAGACTTGGCCGCCCGCGATAATGTTCTGCGCACTATCGATAAGTTCGATAAGGTCGGGGAGGCCGGTGTGCGAGAGCTGCTGACCAAGGGCCGACTGGATGCCTCTGGGGCGTTCATTGATGGTGTTGGTCTCAGCGATGATCAGGCCGAACCTGTGATCGCGTTCCTGACCTCGAAAGCTACCGACACCGCTGGTACGCTGGCCAACCTGCGCGCCGCCGTGGGCGACAGCAAGATTGGCGCGGATGGCATTGCCGAGCTGGAGCAGATCGGTGCCCTGCTGGATGCGGGGGGGTATGGATCGGACCGGATCGAGATTGATCCTTCGGTTGTCCGTGGCCTCGGCTACTACACTGGGCCGGTTTATGAGGCCGAACTGACCTTCGAGATATTCGACGAGAAAGGCCGCAAGCGGCAATTCGGGTCGGTATCAGGCGGTGGTCGCTATGACGATCTGGTCAAGCGTTTTACCGGACAGGAAGTGCCCGCGACGGGTATTTCGATCGGTGTTGATCGTTTACTAGCCGCGCTCCGCGAAAAGGGTCGGATCGCAGCGCAAGCCACCGGTCCGGTGGTCGTCACCGTCATGGATCGGGATCGGATGGCCGACTATCAAGCCATGGTAACCGAGCTGCGCAATGCAGGTATCCGGGCCGAGGTGTATCTGGGCAACCCCAAGAACTTTGGCAACCAACTGAAATACGCGGACAAGCGGAACTCTCCGATCGCTGTGATCGAAGGTGGTGACGAAAAAGAAAAGGGAATTGTGCAAATCAAGGACCTGATCCTTGGCGCAAAGATTGCCGAAAGCGCCACGCTTGAGGAATGGAAAGAACGACCCAGCCAGTTTGAAGTGCTACGCGGAGATCTGGTCGCCAAGGTGCGCGAAATTTTGGACAGTCAGGACTGACCCATGCCCAATCGTTCCCAGATACAGGCCCGCGCCGCAATGATGCGCGTCCGGTTCGAGGCCGCGGGTGGGCATGTGGTGGACACACCTTTGTTGCAACCTGCGGGTACGCTGCTGGACCTCTACGGTGAAGATATCCGCGCGCGCGCCTATGTGACCTCGGACGCGCTGCGGGGTGAGCAGATGCTGCGCCCGGACTTCACCTTGCCAGTGGTGCAGATGCACATGTCCGAAGGGGCTGAACCTGCAAGATACACCTATTCCGGCGAAGTGTTCCGTCGTCAGGAACACGATCCCGACCGGGCTAATGAGTATATCCAGGTCGGTTACGAAGTCTTTGATCGCGAAGACCCCGCTGGGGCAGATGCCGAAGTTTTTTCGCTGTTTGCCCTGCAACTACGCGGGCTACCCTTGCGGGCAGCGACCGGTGATATCGGCATTCTGATCGCCGCTGTCGCGGGACTGAAGACAACTGACCGCCGCAAGGCCGCGCTGATGCGGCATCTCTGGCGGCCTCGCCGGTTCCGCGTTCTGCTGGACCGATACGCCGGGCGCAAAGCGGGCCTTGAGGGTCGCGATGCTCTGCTTGACGCAGCTGACCCATTGGCGATTGACGTGCCCATGATCGGTAAACGCCGCGCGCCGGAAATCCTCGACCGGATAGAAGCCCTACGCGAAGACCGCGCCGCGCCGCCGATCTCGGACAATGAACTGGCCGGTTTGGAGACACTGCTGAATGTGCGCGAAACCATGCCTTTTGCGCTGGAACAATTGCGCGACGTGGCGGTTGACCTGCCGCAGATCACGCCCGCGCTGGATCGTTTGGAAGCCCGTATCGCAGCCCTGCAGGCGCGGGGCGTGGACGTGAATACACTGGATTTTGAGGCGTCTTATGGCAGAACCTCGATGGAGTATTACGACGGTTTTGTATTCGGTTTTTACGCCGAAGGCCGCCCTGATCTGCCACCGGTCGCAACCGGTGGGCGCTATGATGCGCTGACCCGGCAATTGGGAGGTGGGGCCGAGATTCCGGCTATTGGCGGCGTGATCCGCCCGGACCTGATGCTCGAAATCGAGGAGGCCGCGCAATGAGCCTGAAACTGGGCGTGCCCTCGAAGGGCCGATTGATGGACAAGACCTTCGCGTGGTTTGAAAAGCGCGGCATCACCCTTTCGCGCAACGGATCGGACCGGGAATATGCAGGCAAAGTTGAGGGGATTGATGGCGTCTCGCTGATCCTGCTATCCGCCGGGGAGATACCGCGCGAGCTTGCCGCTGGGCGCGTTCATCTGGGCGTGACCGGGATTGATCTGGTGCAAGAGAAACTGCCGCGGTGGGAACAGCAGGTCGAAGAGGTCGCCCCGCTTGGGTTCGGCAAGGCTGACTTGATCATCGCAACACCTGCCTGCTGGGTCGATGTGGATACGTTGGACGATCTGGACGCGGCAGCTGCGAGTTTCCGCAAGGCTCACGGGCACCGGCTGCGTATCGCCACCAAGTATCACCGTTTGGTTCGTGAATTCCTGACAGAAGCGGGCGTGGCCGACTACACGCTGGTCGATAGCCAGGGTGCTACTGAGGGCACGGTGGTGAACGAAACCGCCGAGGCGATTGCTGATATTACGTCAACTGGCGAAACTCTGCGGGCCAACCACCTGAAAATCCTATCAGATGGGTCGATCTTGCAGTCGCAGGCGACTTTGTGGCGCAGCCGGGTGGCAACCTATAACGCATCCGAGAAGACGATTCTGAACGACCTACTGGATCGGTTGCGCTAAAGCACGCCGATATCCGCCAGGGCACGGTTCAGGTCGTCGGGCAGGGCATCGTCTTGCTCGCGTCCTCTGGGCAAATCGGCCGGAGTATCCTCGGGTTTCAGATAGCGCCAGCCTTGGAACGGGCGTTTCAGAGCGTTCTGCGTGCGATGCACCTCGGGGTCGAGAACGATGGCACAGCGTCGGATTCCATCCTCACCGCGCACCTCGTCCAGCCGTAGAATCTGCTGACGGCATTGGACGACACCTTTGATCACCCAATAGATTGATCCGCCATTCAAAATCTCGGATTCACGTTTGGGCCACATACGTGTGACATGGCGCGGGCATCCGTCCTCATAAAGAGGTTTTCGGCTGTCCTGCCATGCGATCAGCGTGTCGACGCTTTCTGATCCGACCGAAAGTTTGATGAGGTTTACGTAGTTATCCACAGCTTTCCCACAGAGTCGTTCATCGACTGTCTATCCATTGTAGCTCATGCGCGATTGTCATCAAGGTATTGTGGATGATAGTCTGAATACCTCTTTCAGCACAGGGAATCACCAATGAGCCGCTTTGCCGCCCCCATCGCCGAGCAGATTTGGGACATGAAATACCGCTTCAAACAGGCGGATGGCACACCCATCGATCAGACGGTCGAGGACAGTTGGCGGCGAATTGCACGTGATCTGGCGCGGGTGGAACAGGACCCGGAGCGTTGGGAAGAAAAATTCTACACCGCGCTTGAGGATTTCAAATACCTCCCTGCTGGTCGCATCACTGCTGGGGCGGGCACCGCACGTCAGGTGACCCTGTTCAACTGCTTTGTGATGGGCACGATCCCCGACAGCATGGGCGGCATCTTCGATATGCTGAAAGAGGCCGCTCTGACCATGCAGCAGGGTGGGGGGATCGGTTACGATTTCTCGACCATCCGTCCACGCGGCGCGGACGTCAAAGGGGTTGCCGCCGACGCATCTGGTCCGCTGAGCTTTATGGATGTGTGGGATGCAATGTGTCGCACGATCATGTCCGCGGGCTCGCGCCGTGGGGCGATGATGGCGACCATGCGCTGTGACCACCCGGATATCGAACAGTTCATCACCGCCAAGTCCGACCCGGCGCGCCTGCGCATGTTCAACATGTCCGTGCTGGTGACAGATCCGTTCATGGAGGCCGTCAAAGCCGATGGCCCGTGGGATTTGGTGTTTGACGGCAAAGTCTATCACATAGTTCAGGCCCGTGATCTATGGAACAAGATCATGCAGGCGACCTATGATTATGCCGAGCCAGGTGTGATCTTCATCGACCGCATCAACACTGCCAACAACCTCAGCTACGTCGAGACGATTGCTGCGACCAATCCATGCGGCGAACAGCCTTTGCCACCTTATGGTGCTTGCCTGTTGGGTTCGATCAATCTGGCGCGGTTGGTGGCCGAGCCCTTTGAGGACGCGGCGCATCTGGATGAGGACGCTTTGCAAGAGCTGGTCGCCACCGCCGTTCGCATGATGGACAACGTGGTCGACGCGTCGAAATTCCCGCTGGTTGAACAAGAGGCGGAAGCGCAAGACAAACGCCGTATCGGGCTGGGCGTAACGGGTCTCGCAGATGCACTGCTGATGTTGGGCCTGCGCTATGGCTCGGACGAGGCGGCGCGTCAGACCGAGCAATGGCTGCACGCGATCGCCCGCGCCGCGTATCTGGCGTCGGTGGACCTGGCAAAGGAGAAAGGCACGTTTCCTTTGTTCGATGCTGAGAAATATTTGGCCAGTGGTACGATGCAACAGATGGATGACGATGTGCGCGATGCGATCCGCGAACACGGCATCCGCAACGCGCTGCTGACGTCGATCGCGCCGACGGGGACGATCTCGCTCTATGCCGGGAACGTGTCGTCGGGGATCGAACCGGTCTTTGCTTATGCTTACACGCGCAAAGTGCTGCAGAAAGACGGTTCGCGCACTGAAGAAGAAGTAGTCGACTATGCCGTCCAGATGTGGCGCGATAAGTTCGGGGATACGGAGCTGCCCGACTATTTCGTTAACGCACAAACGCTGTCGCCGTCTGATCACGTCAAGATGCAGGCCGCGGCGCAGAAGTGGATCGACAGCTCGATTTCGAAGACCATCAACTGCCCCGAGGATATAAGCTTTGACGCCTTCAAGGATGTCTACATGCAGGCTTGGGATCAAGGCTGCAAAGGTTGTACGACCTATCGCCCCAACGATGTGACGGGTTCTGTTCTGACCGTGTCAGAGAGTACAGATACAGCACCAGGTGAAAGTGCCGCTGCGCCGCAGGAGGTTGATGTCGGCGAAGTCGTCTATATGTCAGAGCCGCTGGATCGTCCGCAATCTCTGGAAGGGTCGACGTACAAGCTGAAATGGCCCGACAGCGAACACGCGATCTATCTGACGATCAACGACATTGTCATCAGTGGTCGTCGTAGACCGTTCGAAGTATTCATCAATTCGAAGAACATGGAGCACTATGCCTGGACGCTGGCCCTGACGCGGATGATTTCCGCTGTTTTCCGCCGGGGCGGAGATGTTTCGTTTGTTGTGGAGGAACTGAAAGCCGTCTTTGATCCACGCGGCGGGGCTTGGGTCAAGGGCAAGTACATCCCCTCAATTCTTGCTGCAATCGGTGGCGTGATCGAGCAGCATATGGTTGTAATCGGATTTCTCGAAGGTGAAGGAATGGGCCTAAAGTCGGACCCCCAGGCGCAAGTTGTCAATATCGACACTCCACGCGGCAAAGCATGCCCGTCCTGTGGTCAGTTCGACATGGTGATGATCGAAGGCTGCATGACCTGCAGAAGTTGCGGCCATTCGAAATGCGGTTAGATTCTGGGTACATAGTTGTTGATGTTGTGAAATGACCCATAGTTTGCCCATTTCGTTCTAACTTGGGTCCACTATCTACACATAGGTTGTACATTGAGCGGCTTCACAACGATGCTTTCGGGTGAAGCCGTCTCTATTTTGGGTATGGGGTTTGAGTAAATTTTGGACGTGAAAATCATGCTTCGGTCACACCCAAAGCCGCAAAAGCCCTTTGTGAATTGTGTGATTAGTCAACGAAATCAAGTCGTTAAATCCGTTCACCCGGTGGCACTGCCTTAATGACGGCTTCGAAGAAGTGTTCCGCAGGAACATCGAGCGCCCGCGCAATGATCACCAATTCTGGCACATCAATACGCCGCTGACCCGACTCGATCCGCGCGACGAACGATTGATGGCACTTCAACCGGTCAGCCAAGGCTGCCTGAGAGAGTTTTTGTGACTTACGGGCTGAAATGAGCGCTTCAATGAGCGCCAAGTGTCCGTCGGTGCGAAGTGTTTTGGTCAATTGAGTGTCCGTATGATGCTTCGGACATTTCCAGTAATCTCATTTTCAGATTATCTAAAAATCAGATTATACATATAAAGTGGGTAGTGATGCCAAATATACATATAACCCCTGCGGGCCTGATTTACGATTTGGGTGTTTCGCAAAGCTCTCTGGATTCAGCTACCATCAATGACATACAGGGTGGGTGTTGAGATGACAGGCGTGAATAGGTCTGTTCGACAACGCCGATCTGTCTGATCGCATCCAGACGAGGCATCCCTTGCCCCATCAGCACCTCAACTTGCCGCAACTTCGAGACAATCTCTTCCGGCTTCGGTCGCTTGTTTGCCATTCTCGGTCCTCCGTTTCCTAAACATAACGTCGGACCAGTTCAGTTGGGGAGGCTCAGTTTCGGTCGCCGTACTCAAATTTTCAATCGAAGGGTTTGTTGCGGGTCCAGTCGAAGGTGCCGGTGTCCCGTTCGTGCACAGCCTGTTTCCAGCCGACTTGCTCCACGCGGGCTTTGAAGTTCATGCCTTCGGGTGAATGGCGAGTGACGCCATCGAACACGGTGGCAAGGCGCTGTGTTTGGTTGATCTTTTCCTCGACCGCCGCGTTAATCACCATTTTCTGCATGGCCAGCTGGTTAATCGGCACGGACGCAATGCGCGCAGCCAGCGCCTCGACCTCGTCGTCCAGCTGGTCATCGGGTACGGATTTCAAAACGAGTCCCATTTCGGCGGCCTCAACACCAGCTACCTTGTCGCCCGTGAACATCATCCGCTTGGCCTTCTCAGGCCCGAGCCGATGCACCCACATTGCCGTGGTCGGGCACCCCCAGACCCGGGTGGGCATGTAGCCGATCTGCGCTGTCTCTCCCATGATGGTCAAATCAGCGCAGAGCGCGATATCCGACCCACCCGCGACGGCAAAGCCGTGAACCTTGCAGATCACCGGTTTCATCGCCCTGAAGAGCGACATGAAGGCCTGCGTATTCGCCCACATGAACTGGAAATCTTGCATTGGGTCCCATGGCATGTCCTGCACCACCTTGTTGGGGCCGTTGCCTTCGGCATAATGGGCCAGATCGTAGCCCGCGCAGAATGCCTTGCCGGCACCGGACAGGACCATCAAATGCACGCCCCTGTCGGCATCCGCCTCGGCCACCGCCGCCGCCAGTTCGCGCGGCAGATCGTCGTCGATGGCATTCATCACCTCGGGGCGGTTCAGGGTGATCCGCCCGATCCGGCCATCTTTTTCGTAAAGAACCTTTGCCATGCTCACCCCCAGTCACTCACGGCCTTGACCTCCAGGAACTCCTCCAGCCCCCAGACACCGCCTTCGCGGCCAGTACCGGATTGCTTCATCCCGCCAAAGGGTGTTCCGGCCCCGCCGAATTTACCGTTCATCTCGACCATACCCGAGCGCAGCCGCCGCGCCACCCGACGGGCACGAGATTTATCGGGGGTCTGGACATAATTGGTCAGCCCATAAGGTGTGTCATTGGCCAGGGCGATCGCCTCTTCCTCGGTATCGAATGGTGTCATGGTCAGAACCGGGCCAAAGATTTCCTCCCGCCAGATGGTCATGTCAGGCGTGACATCGGCAAAGACCGTAGGCCGGACGAAATGCCCGGTGCTCAGCCCGTCCGGCTTGCCCATCCCGCCAGCCACAAGCCTGGCGCCTTCATCGATCCCTTGCTTGAGGTAGTATTGGATCCGGTTGAACTGGACCCCGGAGACGACCGGGCCGATCTGGCGACCCTCGACATCAGCGGGGCCAACCTCGGTTTTCCCGGCCGCCACTCGGGCAGTTTCAACAGCCGCGTCATAGATCGACCGCTCCACCAGCATCCTTGTGGGTGCATTGCAGTACTGGCCGGTATTGTTGAAGCAATGGCGCACACCGCGTGCGACCGCCTTTTCGTCGGCATCGGCAAAGATGATGTTGGCCCCCTTGCCCCCCAGTTCGAGACTGACGCGCTTGACGGTCTCCGCTGCCGCCTTGCTGATCGCGACCCCAGCTCGGGTTGATCCGGTGAAGCTGACCATGTCCACGTCCGGGTGCGCGGTGAGATGCGCGCCAACACCGGCACCATCACCGTTCACAAGATTGAACACGCCGGGTGGGAAGCCCGCTGCATCGATCATCTCGGCCAGCAGAATGGCACTGAGTGGCGAGAGTTCAGAGGGTTTCAGAACCACCGTACACCCAGCGGCCAGCGCCGGGGCGAGTTTCAGCATCACCTGGTTCATCGGCCAGTTCCATGGGGTGATCAGGGCGCAGACACCGACCGGCTCGTACAGGATCACGTCGCCGGGCGCGTGGTCCCCCAAGGGACGTTCAAAGGCAAAAGCCTTGGCCGCCCGAATGGTGTTCTTGAGATGCCCCGCCCCGGCACCGACCTGCGCCGTCTTTGCCAATGCGATAGGTGCACCCATCTCAAAGCTGATGGCCTGTGCCATGTCTTCGGCTTGGCCCTTGTAGACCTCCATCAACCGCTCCAGTGCGGCGATCCGGCCCAAAGGGTCTGTTGCCGCCCAGGCCGGGAAAGCTGCCTTGGCTGCGGCGACGGCCGCGTCGGCAACAGCGACGCCACCCAAAGTGATCGTGGCGATCTTTTTTTCTGTGGACGGGTTTTCAACTTCCACTTCGCGCCCGTCGATCGAGGTAACCCATTGGCCGTTGATGTAATGTCGTGTGGCGTCTTGCATGGCGTGTCCTGCCTTTCAAAGTTCGGTGAAGTCCCCGGCGACAAACCGGTCGCGGAGGATGAATTTCTGGATCTTGCCCGAGCCGGTCAGAGGGAAAACCTCGACCTGCACCCAGATATTCGGGGTTTTCTGCGGGGACATGTTTGCGCGGCAATGGGCATGCAGCGCGGTCTTGTCGAGCGGTTCAGTGCCGCGGAGGAAGGCGCCGATAACCTCGCCCCATTTCGGGTCCGGCAGGCCGACAACGGCGACCTCGGCCACGCTCGCGTGTTCCAATAGGCAGTTCTCGATCTCGGCCGGGAAATGGTTCTCGCCGCCGCGGATGATCATCTCCTTGACGCGGCCAGTGACGGTGACGTAGCCGCGCGCATCCATCCGGCCCAGATCGCCGGTGTGCAGCCAACCCATCGCGTCGACGGTCTCGGACGTGGCCTTGGGGTTGTCGTTGTATTCCAGCATGACGCAGGGGCCGCGGGCACAGATTTCCCCGACCTCTCCGACGGCGACAACGCTATTGTCATCGACACTGCGGATCGAGACCTCGGTTTGCGCAACCGGCTGGCCAGCCGTGTTGCAGATGTCGTCAATACTGTCTGACAAATGGTGTTGCGTGATTACCGGGCAATGCTCGGTCTGGCCATAGAGCGTTGAAAATCCGGCCCCCATCAGCGCCTCGACCCGGCGCACCAATTCGGGCGCCACCATCGATCCGCCGCAGCTGACAAGCTTCAGGGCTGAGAGGTTTCGCGGACGCGCCTCTTGCGCGTCGAGAAGCGCCACCACCATGGTCGGTACGCCAAGGATGATGTCAGCGCCGCTCGCTTCCAACTGATCCAGCACGATGTTCGGGTCAAACAGGCTGACCAGCACCATTTTGCACCCGGCTTGCAAGCAGCCCAGAGTGACCATGCCACAGCCTGAGGTGTGGAACATCGGCATGATGTTGACCCATGTGGTCGTCTCGGTCGCGCCGCAGCGGGACGCGTAGAAGCGTGCATTGTTGACCAATCCGCGATGGCTGAGAACAGCACCCTTGGGAAAACCTGTTGTGCCGGACGTATATTGGATCATCGCAGCGTCGCCCGGGGCAACTTCGGGCAAGGCAGGCGGGCGGGTGCCCTGTGCAAAGAACGCGTCACTTTCCATATCTGTGACTTCGCGGATGGCAGCGATGTCGGTCACGACCTCAGCTCCAATCCGGCCCATTGGGTTGCCGCGGAATTCCTCGACAAGGAACAGGGCAACCGCGCCGGATTGTTCCAGCACATAGGCCAGTTCGCGCGCCTGAAAGGCTGGGTTCGCGGTGACCAGAACCAGCCCTGACAGCGAACAGGCATATTCCATCAACACCCATTCTGGGCTGTTGGGTGACCAGATCACTACCCGTTCACCGGGCGCAAAACGACTGGACAGCGCCAGCGCAAGTCGCTCGGCCTCGGCCAGCAGTTCGGCATAGGTCCAGCGCTGCCCTTCTGATCCGTCCTGCATGACTTCGACCAAGGCCTCGGCATCCGGGCGCGCCGCAGCAACCTCACGCAGCAATGCACCGATGGTGATCTCGCGCGTCTCCATGTCGGACTGGGCAGGAGCACGGGAGGTGGTGAGGGTCAAATCATACATCGCTGAAATCACCGCCACGGCCCTTGCCGCTGGCAAACCGGGTGGCGCCTTGGACACCTTTGGTGACCTCGGCCTTGCTGCCCTTCCATTCCTGTCGAAGAGCGTCACGTTCAGTTAACCCGTGCTGTGCCCGCACAGACCGGCGATCTGCGCGCATGCAGCTTTGGGGGAAACGGGCGATGTCATGGGCCAGCGCTTCGGCCTTGGTTCGCGCGTCGCCTTCAGGCACGACGTATTCGCACAGCCCAATTCGCAGTGCCTCTTCCGCATCGACGCGGCGACCGGTCAGGATCAGGTCCATCGCGCAGCCTTCACCCACCAGTCGCGGCAGGCGCACCGTGCCACCGTCGATCAATGGAATACCCCAACGGCGGCAGTAGACCCCCATGAAGGCGGTTTCTTCCATCACCCGGATATCGCACCAAAGCGCCAGTTCCATGCCACCCGCCACGGCAGGCCCGGCCACAGCGGCGATCACCGGTTTGCTGAGCTCCAACCGGCTGGGTCCCATGGCCGCCATCGGCGGCTCACCCTCATCGGGAAAGTCGAACGGATCAAGCGCCTCGGCCCCGGCAAGGGAGGCTGCATGCTTCAAATCCCACCCGGCGCAAAAGGCACCGCCTTCGCCCCAGAACACTACAACGCTGGCGGTGACGTCCGCGTCAAACGACTGGAACGCCTCAAAAAGTGCAGTGGCACTTTCCGGATCCATGGCATTGCGAGCCTCAGGGCGGGAGTGGATGATGGTCCAGACCGGACCATCCTTTTCGACGCGAACGCTCATTGCAGAACCTCTCCGTAGTTACCTGCGAGGAACTTCTCACGAATAGCGAATCTCTGCACCTTGCCAGAGCCTGTCAGCGGGAAGTCCGGCACACGCACCCAGACCGATGGCGTTTTCTGCGCGGACAGATGCGCCCGGCAGTGGGTGCGCAAATCAGCAACGTCGAGGGGTTGGTCGGACAGGATGAATGCCGCGATCACCTCTCCCCATTTCTCATCCGGCAGGCCGACCACGGCCACCTGAGCGACGTTGCGGTGGGTCACCAACACCGCTTCGATCTCGGCCGGGAAGTGGTTTTCACCGCCGCGTATGATCATGTCCTTCACACGACCCGTCACCCGCACGAAACCTTGAGCATCCATCGTTCCCAGATCGCCGGTATGCAGCCAGCCGTCTGCGTCGATAGCGGCGGCGGTTGCTTCTGGATTGTCATTGTATCCGATCATCACAGCGTAGGATCGCGCGCATATTTCGCCGACTTCACCTATTGGGAGCACGCGGTTGTCCTCTGGAGAGCGGATCGACACCTCGGTCTGCGGCAAGGGCGGGCCTGCGGTTTCCATGATCTGTTTAAGCGTTGCTTCGACCGGGTTCAGGCAGATCATCGGGCTGTGTTCCGTCTGCCCAAACGCGCTGAGCAAGTGACAGCCCAATCGGTCCCGCACCCGGCGAACCAGATCGGGTGGCACAGGCGCTCCGCCCGTCGTGATAACCTCAAGTAAAGACATGTCGCGCGGGGTTTGTTCGAGGGATTCCAGCAGGTTGAACAACATGGTGGGAACGGCGAAACAGGTTGTGACGCCCTGTTCCTCGATCAATCGCGCAAAGACATTGGCATCAAAACGCTTGATCAGCAGCATCTTGCACGCGGCCTGAAGGCATCCGAGCGCCCCAGTGGCACAGCCCGCCGTGTGAAAGAGCGGCATGAAGTTGGCCCAGACTGAGTGCGGCCCAACCTGTTTGCGTGCGCAGAAAAGCCGCGCGTTGTTCACCAGGTTCTTGTGGCTGAGCACCGCGCCCTTTGGAAAACCTGTTGTTCCCGAGGTGTACTGGATCTGCGCAGCATCATCCGGCTGGACATCTGGCAGGATGGCGGGTCGCTCACCATGGGCGTAGAGAGCATCCTCGCATTCCAGATTGACGACCTCGCGCAGGCGCGTGTTGCCTTTTGTCGCCTCGCGCGCAATCTCAGCCATCGGATTGCCTCGGTACCCGTCCACCATGAACAGTCCGACAGCCCCTGATTGTTCCAGCACATATTTGAGCTCGGAGGCCTGAAAAGACGGATTGGCTGTAACCAGAACCAGCCCCGCCATGCCGCAGGCATATTCCATGAAAATCCACTGGGGGATATTGGGTGCCCAGACGACGACCCTGTCACCAACTTCGAACCGGGTGGCGAGGGCCTCGGCAAGGCTCTCGGCCTGTGCCAGTATCTCCGCGTAGGTCCATGACTGGCCACAGTAACCGCTCTCCGCGACATCCACCATCCCCACGGCATCCGGATGACTGGCTGCTACCTCTCGCAGCAACCCGCCAACCGTGATGTCGCGGATTTCCGCATCATTCTGCGCCGGGAAGTGCGAGGTGGTGAGGTTCATGTCATACATCGTCATTCCGCCGCGATCGGTTTGGTCGGGATATCCACCAATTTGCCGCGCGGAATGAGCCGGTCGGCGTCGTACATCGGCAGGGTGCAGAGCTCACCGCTCTGGGTGGACCCATCGGCGCAGAGCACATCGACCTGTGTGCCCGGACCCTGTGCGGGGTCGTCCATGCGCACGATGCAAACACCACAGCCCTGATACGGCGAATAGCCCGAGGAACAGACACGGCCAACATCTTTTCCATCAATGGTCATGACGCGTCCAAGCTGCGCCACGCCGCCGGACACACGCATGCCCCAGGTGCGGCAGGATTTATCGGCGGCCTCCAGTGCTTTGCGGCCAACAAAGTCACGATCTTCAAATTCGACAAAACCGCCAAGCCCTGCCTCAAACGGCGTCGTCTCGGCTCCGAAATCTGACCCAGCGTTGAGCAACCCGGCCTCGATCCGCCGCGCGCGGAACACCGGCGTTCCGGTCAGCAGAATGCCGAATGCCGCACCGACCTCCATGATCCGGTCGCCGATGGCGGGGATGTCGGTGTCGGGCAGCAGGTAGACCTCCCACCCCAGCTCGTTGGTGAAGCCCGAGCGGCTGATCCAGCAGGTCTGGCCCGCGATGGAGACCTCAGCGCAATCGAAATAGCGGAATGGATCGGGCATGGGGCCATCAAGCACGGTGGCCAGCAGTTCCAGCGAACGTGGCCCCTGTATCTGGCTGACCCAGACATTCGGATCGTGGATTTTCACGTCCAGCCCCTCGGCGTGGGCCTTGTACCAGCTGAACAGGTCGCCGTCGGCCTGCGCCATCCAGAACCTGTCCTGCGACAGCCGCAACAGCACGCCATCGGTGATCATGCCGCCATCGTGGTAACAGGCGAATTGATAGGAGCAGCGGCCCGGTTTCACCTTGCTAACACTCCGGGTGAAAACCTTGTTCAGCAGCGTTTCCGCATCCGGCCCGCTGATCTCAATTGGCAACTCGCCGGTGTGGCGAAAGATGACGTTGGTGCGCACGGCCCAATACATCTCGTCATCCGTGGCTGTGTCGAGCTTTTCTGGTGTCAGGCGCGAATTGTAGAGCGTGTATTCAGGATCAAAAGGCAGCTCCATATAGCTCAACGGATGGGGCGGCATTGTGCGGGTCAGTTCGCGCGGGCGCTCGCCAATGTTCTTGAAGGCTTTGACCGCGTAACGGGTGTGGGAGAGGTCAGTTGTCATGAAATTCACCGTTCAGAGTTGTTAGACGCCTGCGGGTGATCTTCGACAAGGACAGATGGGTGCCACGCATTAGATTTAGTGTATTGGGCCAGGTGGGCTTGGCGCAAATCTAATGATTTGCACAAGTCGTTCGAAAAAATTAGACAATACCCATGCGCTTTCGTTCTTATGATGCCCTCAAGACCTTTGATGCCGTTGCCCGCAATCTGTCGATGACCAAGGCGGCGGACGAGGTGCATCAGTCAAAAGGGTCGATCAGTTACCAGGTGGGCAAGCTTGAAGCCGAACTCGGCTTTCGCCTGTTCGAGCGGGTGCACGCAAAACTGGAACTGACCGAAGAAGGGCGCAGGTTGTGGCATGTGTCCCAAACGGCCCTGAGCCAGATCGACCGTGAAATCGAAGACCTGCGCGGCTCGGCCTCAGGTGCCGTGACCGTTGGCGCACTGACCTACTTCTCGTCGCGGTGGTTATCGCCAAGGCTAACTCGCTTTTTCGAGGCCAATCCCGGTATCAGCCTGCGGATCGAACCCATCAGTTCTATGGACATGCTGAAGAGCGTCAGGGTGGACATGGCTGTCCTCTGGGGAATAGGCGGCTGGAAGGGTCACAAAAGCGAACTTCTTCTGTCCCTGCCTGCCGTTCCAACTGCCAACCGCGCAGTCGCAGAGCAGGTAAGGCAGCTTGGACTGGCCGAGGCGGTCAGGCAGCTTCCGCTCTTGGGGGACAGCTCCGGCGATGCGGGGTGGAAGGCCTGGCACGCAGCAGCAGGGCTACCTTACGCCCCCAGCCGGTCCAGCCTGACCATCCCGGATTCCAACAGCCGCGTTCAGGCGGTGGTGGATGGCCAGGGGATCGCCCTGTGGGATGATCTGGTCGCGCCGGAATTTGGCGATGGAACGCTTGTCAGATTGTCTGACATCAGAGTTGAGAACGCGGGTTACTTTGTCGTTTTCACGGATCGGCAGATGTCTCAAGGGGCCGAGGCATTCCTGGACTGGTTGCGGGCTGAAAATGATCGCGGCGATATGGGCCGGCCTAGAACCCTGCGGGTTTGAACTCATCTATGAACGCCCGTCTCGATTGTCCCATTCCATGCGCCTTTCCTGGGCACGGGTAGTTTGCCCCGGTGTCCGGGATCAGGAACGAAGTTCAATCTGATTGAATGGCCGGTTTTCTCGCCGCGATGCGTCACCTATAAATGCGCGTGTGCAGAGAAATTCATGCTGCGAGCGTGCGCAGCACAAAATCAAGAGGTCCGGTGTGGGCTCTCTTCCGCTGTTCGCTACAACCTGTACCAATGACTGCTATCATGTGCTGCGTGGTCTGGAAAAGAAGCCTGGCTGCTTTGCTCAGCTGCTGGTCGAGCTTTGCATCAGTCAGTAAGCGTGTGAAAATCGTTCTCATGGTCAATGCTACATCTTTGTCTTTACCAACCTGTTTCAATCAGGTCGAACCACTGAGCGACAATCTCAGGTTCATAGCTGTGGACGTCGAGACTGCCGGGTACGATATCGCGAGCATCTGTCAAATTGGCCTCGCTTTTGTTGGGTTTGACAACTCAATTGCGACTTACAGCACCTATATCGATCCCCGCACGCCATTCGCCGCAGGCAATACGCGGTTGCATGGGATTGATGCTGCAACGGTCAAAAACTCCCCCGAATTTGCAGAAGTATTGCCTGACCTGCGTCCGGTTCTTGAAGCATATCCGCTTATTCAACATAGCCGTTTCGATGAGAAAACCTTTGATGCAGCGTGCCGACTTGCAGGACTTCAAGTGTTGAAATCGGTATGGTCAAACAGCGTTGCCATCGCTCGCCAAGCCTGGCCGGAGTTGCGGGGCAATGGTGGGCATGGTCTGGCCAATCTTAAAGAGGTGTTAGGGCTTCAATTCAAGCACCATGATGCCGGAGAAGATGCACGTGCTGCTGCCGAAGTTACTTTGAAAGCTGAAGCATCAATGGGGCGAAAAATCAGGCTGCTGAATGCCTCACAGCAGTTGGTCTTTGATTTTCAGTGATGCGAGAGGGCGACTTCGTGGGCCGTAAGGCATCAAAACTACCATCAGCTCAAACTGAGGGCTCAAATTTCATGACAAATAGTACTTAGATTTAATGTACATGCTATGTGTATTTTATGGACGCCAAAGAGTAACATTCAAATATGGGTCATAGTAAAAACAATGAGTTACATGAGGTCAAATGGGCAAACTATGGGTCATTTTACACGTACCCATAGTATTGCCATTTTGGCCCTAGGGATTGCCATTTCGAGCTCATAAGTTTGCCATTGTCTCAAATGGAGGACTTCAGCTGCCAAAGCCCAATACTTGGGACGTTGACTAATTCAATTTGCTTGAAAGGTTGGGCTGGGAGCAGACATTCACTGTGGATGCGAAATCCAGATGCGAATCTTGGAAAGCAGTCATTCAGATTAGAGTTTCTTCCACCCGAAGCATTAGTTGCACCAACTTTGATTGCCAGAGATTGCCATACCGTCTGAACACGGTTCGGTTGAGGCTGCGGTCTCAATGCAAAACCAAGAAATGTGAGTAGCGCGTTGTCAAAAGATGATTTCCCAACACCTTTTGAGTTTATGCAAACGACCGTACGCGTCGAAACGCCATGGCAGAGAACGCCGACAAGTATTTTCCCACGAGCAATGACCGAATGTTCAAAGACAATGCACAGTTCTTTAAATCGGCAGATGACGCGTCGGAGTACCTTCGCGAGGCAGATTTTGCTGTTCTGGAATTACGCCTTAGAACACACTTCACCGCCAGAGACAGCGACTGGCTTTTGCGAGGAGCATGAATTTCTTGGAATGGCCTATTCGGACGTTCGTCATACCATTGCCATGCTGCAGTTGCAGCCCTCTCTCCTGACATTCGCTGCGCCTGCGGGATCAGAAACTTATTGAACTCATAGATTGCTCAAAAGTCTCGACGTATTGGCGACAGCATTATGAGACCAAGGCGCCTTGCTTAATTTGCAAAGACTTCCAATTGGTTGAGTCGGTGGAAAATGCACTCAATGTGATTGCTGGATTTTCAACAGCATTACGTTACCTTGGTTTCGACGAGAGCACAGACGAAACTCTTCTGGAGGATGTAATTTGTCAGTAAGGCTGTTAGTCACCGCAGTGATTTTGAACTTTGGTCTGAACCCTTCTGTTGTCATTGCGCAGGACAGCCAAACGAAGCCTAAGGTGACCGTGACGTCGGCAGAGATGAAACCGGTATCTTTGACCGAAGTGTTCACTGGCCGGATCGAGGCGTTGGATCGTGTCGACCTGATCGCGCGCGTACCTGGATTTGTGAAGTCCATTAATTTCAAGGACGGCTCAAGCGTTAAAGCGGCGGATGTCCTGATCGAGATCGAACCGGATTCCTACGAGGCGACCGTCACGGAAATTCAAGGACAAATCCAAGCGGCACAAGCGGGAAAGAAAATTGCCGATATCGAGCTTGATCGACAGCAAAAGCTATACGCCAAAGGCGACACACCTCAGGCTGTCGTTCAGAAAGCGGAAGCGCAGCAAGGTGAGGCGGATGGGCATGTGCTGGAACTACAGGGCAGCCTCCAAAACGCTCAGCTTGACCTGTCTTATACAAAGATAACCGCGCCCTTTGATGGCAGGATCGGACTGACGGACTTGTCCGTGGGCGCATTCGTCAGCCCAGAGGGTGGAACCCTGTTGTCGCTGTCCAGCATCGATCCCATCAATGTAACCTTCCCGGTAACCGAAGCCGAACTGCTTGAGTTTCGCGCCCGCCGTGCCAAGGCGTCGGACTCTGAACCGCTGAAACTGCAGCTGATTCTTGCCGATGGCACGACATACGGTGAAACAGGCAGCATTGAAGTGGCTGACACGCAGGTGCAGTCGGGCACGGATACCGTTCTGGTCCGGGGGTCTTTTCCTAATGCGGATGGGTCACTCATTGATAATCAGCTGGTGCGGGTTCTTGTCACAGATCCCACGCAGGACAAATCGCTGGTGATCCCCGCCAAGGCTTTGCAAAAAGATCAGTCGGGTTACTTTGTCTTCACGGTCGGAAGCGACGACAAGGTTGAAAAGAAGCCGATTCAATTGGGACGGACCGAAGGGGCCGAAGCCGTCATTTCGAGCGGTCTGACCGAAGGGGACCAGGTTGTCACCGACGGCGTTCAGCGCGTTCATGCGGGCGTCGAGGTCAGTATCTCCACACCCCAGAGCACATCGTCAGCCACCAGCGGAAACTGATCCCATGATCTCGCAACTGTTTATCCGCCGCCCCAGATTTGCAATTGTCATCTCGGTGGTGATTACGCTGGCCGGGTTGATCTCCATTACGCAGCTGCCGGTGGAGCAGCTGCCCGACATCGTGCCGCCACAGGTTCAGGTTACTACCAGTTACCCTGGGGCCGGGGCAGAAGTGGTCGAGTCGACCGTTGCCCAGATCATCGAAGAACAGGTGATTGGGGTCAGCGACATGCTCTATATGAAATCGACGAGCGGTTCGGATGGCAGCTATAACCTGCAGGTTACTTTCGAGCCTGGAACAGACCCTGATATTAACGCTGTCAATGTGCAGAACCGTGTCAGCCTGGCCATGTCCGCATTGCCCGAAGAGGTCACACGCGCGGGCGTCAACACCAAAAAGAAGTCCTCGGCTCTGTTGCAGGTCGTGGCCATTACCTCGGACGACCCGAAGAACGACGACTTGTTCCTGTCGAATTTTGCAACAATCAACGTTCTGGACAGCATCAAAAGATCACCCGGTGTAGGGGATGCGACGCTGTTCGGAGCGCTTGACTACTCGATGCGCATCTGGCTCGACATCGACAAGATGACAAGTCTTTCGGTGACCGTCGACGATGTGATCGCCGCCCTTAATGCGCAAAACGTTCAGGCAGCGGTGGGGCGCGTCGGTGCGCAGCCGATGACAAATGACCCGACCTTTCAGCTGAGTATCCAGACGCAAGGTCGGTTGAGCACCGTCGCCGAGTTCGAAGAGATTGTCGTGCGGGCACTTCCAGACGGCTCTTTTGTTTTGATCAGTGACATCGCACGGGTGGACCTTGGGGCGAAAACCCGGGACTCCTTTTCCTCGTTTGACAATAAGCCGGCCGCAATGATCGGTGTCTACCTTGAGCCGGGCGCAAATGCCCTGGACACGTCAGAATCCATAAAAAAGGCGCTGACAGGATTACAGAGCGCTTTCCCCGATGGGGTTAACTGGAGTGTGCCCTACAACTCTGTGACCTTCGTCCGCGCCAGTATCGATGAAGTTGTGAAAACTCTGGTACAAGCGTTTGCCCTGGTGGTGATCGTGGTCTTCTTGTTTCTGGGCAACCTGCGGATGGCGCTAATCCCGCTCATCGCGGTTCCGGTTTCGCTTATTGGTGCGCTGGCGTTCATTCTCGCTTTGGGGTTTTCACTCAACACAGTTTCGTTGCTGGCACTGGTGCTTGCGATTGGCATCGTCGTGGATGATGCGATCGTGGTGATCGAAAACGTCGAAAAGATCATGGGTGAAAACCCCGAGATGACCGTGGCCGAAGCCACCGGCGAGGCCATGAAACAGATTACAGCCCCCATTCTGGCAATAACCTGTGTGCTGCTTTCGGTGTTTGTGCCGGTTGCATTCATTCCCGGCATTACAGGAACGATGTTCCAACAATTCGCGGTGGCAGTTTCCTTTTCGATGCTGATTTCAGCGCTGAACGCCCTGACACTCAGCCCGGCTTTGTGTGCGGTGCTGTTGCGCCGGGATAGCGCCCCAAAACGCGGACCGCTTGCCTGGCTATCTCGCCGAATAGACAACGCGCGCGACGGCTATGCCTATGCGGTCTCAATTCTCGCCCGTCGAGTAATTCTGGCTGTTTTGCTGCTTGGTTTTGCACTTTTCGGTGCGGGCTGGCTGTTCAAGACAGCGCCGTCCGGTTTCCTACCGGTCGAAGATCAAGGGGCTTACTTCGTTGAGGTCGCGCTGCCCGAGGGGTCCTCGATCAATCGCACATCCAAAGTTATGGAAGACGTCTCGACCATCATCAAATCCGCGCCCGGCGTGCAGGATGTCATGACGGTCACGGGCTTTAGCTTTGTCGATGGCCTGAACAAATCGAACAGCGGGTTTGGCATCGCCATCATGCAACCGTTTGAAGATCGAACCGATCCGGCGTTATCCGTAAGATCCTCGATCCGGCATGTTCGGCGCGAGTTTGCCGGTTTGGAAGACGCCATTGCCTTTCCATTCAATCTGCCCCCGATCCTTGGTCTGGGCACTGGTGCCGGGTTCGAGTTCGAGCTTTTGGACTTGCATGGCGACAGCGTTTTAGATCTTGGTGCAACTGCGGCGGGGTTCATCACAACCGCCAACGCCGACCCCCGGTTGTCGGGCGTCTACACAACATTCTCTGCGCAGTCGCCAAAACTGAATCTCGATCTCGATCGTAAAAGGCTGCAGACGCTTGGCGTGAACGTCGACGACCTGTTCCGGGCGATGCAGGTCACTTTGGGCGGGTATCACGTGAATGACATGAACCTGTTCGGTCGGACGTGGCAGGTCAACTTACAAGCAGATGAGAAATACCGGGCCAATGTCGGAGATATTGCTCGCATTCATGTCCGAAATCACGATGGAGATATGGTGCCAGTGCGCGCCGTGGCGAAGGTAGAACTCATTCTGGGTCCGCAATTGCTCGCCCGCTACAATAATTTTCGGGCCGTCACCATAAACGGTGGACCGTCTCCGGGCGTATCAATGGGCGAGGCCATCGCGGCGATGGAAGAAATTGCAGCCCAGACTCTGCCAGAAGGCTACAGCTACGATTGGACCGGAACCGCGCAGCAAGAGATTGAGGCCGCCGGAAAGACACCTATTGTTCTGGGGCTTGCTTTGCTGTTCGCATATCTCTTCCTTGTTGCGCTTTACGAGAGTTGGACGATACCGCTTGCGGTCCTTTTCTCGGTCACCTTTGCGGTGTGCGGCGCGTTGGGTGCGCTGCTGTTGCTGGGTCTCCAGAACAACCTCTATGCCCAGATCGGATTGGTGGTCCTGATAGCGCTTGCCGCCAAGAATGCGATTTTGATCGTCGAATTTGCGATGGATCGATACCGGCAGGGCCTGAGCGCTGCGGATGCCGCCATTCAGGGTGCCCGCGCACGTTTTCGGGCAGTGATGATGACCAGCTTTGCATTCATTGCCGGGCTCTACCCGCTGGTTGTGGCCGACGGTGCCTCCATGCTCGCTCGCAGAGGTGTCGGCACACCGGTTTTCGGAGGGATGATCGCAGCTGCTCTTGTGGGCATATTTGTCATCCCGCCCCTTTACATCATCGCGCAACGGTTCAGGGAGAAAGTACATGGCAAAATGAATGAGGGAGGTGGCGAAAACGCTGTTTAGAACGTTCAGAAAAGCAGGATTTAGCAATCCGAGTTACGGCTGAGCCCTTTTTTAAAAACCAAGTTCTCATGCGGCTCTTTTCATCATTATGTATTATTCAAAATAACTTTAATATCGAATTTAACACCCGGTCACACGGCCGAAAAGAAACATTCACCAGCCAATTCGTATGCTACGGTCGCAGCCCACATTGCCGACATTCATCGACAACGCTGCATCAGATCAATCATCAACGCGCAACTCGCGGAGCTTCTAGACTTTTGAAATTCAGAGAGCGCTGTCGCAGCATGTTTTCATATGCGGTAGACACAAAGCGATGTCGATGCACGCGTTGTAAATTTGGTTATTCAGTACTTCGACTTTTTCAGAATCAAGACTGCACTTTCTTTGCAACCGCGATCAATGACACAATCCGGGACAAACCCACCATCTGAGTGTATTTGTCGCCGTACAATTCGATCCAAAACAATCAACGAAAATCTGTGTCACGCTGCTCAAGGTCCAGAACAGCATTGAATTCATTCTCCGGGTCCATCCAGGCAACTAGGATCGCGTCTTCTTCGATGTCGTATATGCGGATTTCTGCTGGGGTCACATGGATAGTGCGCTCATTCCCTAAGAATGCGCCTCCATGGGTATCTCCGAACACGACGCGGATCATCCGGGACCCTGGAGCAAACATGCGCAGATACGGATCCGCGGGCTTGCCCATGTTCAAAACCTCTGCCTTGCTACGAACCCAAGTTTCGCCAGCAATACGCTGCTCAGGACTTCGCAAAGCCGAGACTGCGCCTTCTGCAACAGAAGCGACGGCTGCTGACAGCATGATCGCACCAATTGCCATCTGGGCTGCACCTGCGTTTGTCCCGCTGTAGTTCGTCCAGGCAGCAAGGCGCATCAAGCGCCGCTGCGGGTGATAGAGCACGTCGACCATGTCGCCGACCTCGACCGCGTTCCAAAGGTCTATCGGAGCAACTTCTTTTAGGGAAAATGCGCGCGGGTCATCCAAAAGTTGGAAGCGCAAAAAGTGACGTTTCGAAGGTTTCGTGCGTTTCCGTTCGTCGCGACCAACGTGGCCCTTCTTGACCCACTTGTCGGTCACACGCGCCTGCCCAGGTCGACCGGCTCGCTTCAAATATGTCGAATTCAAATAGTGCCGATAGCCCCGCGCGGTGATGACCAATCCTACTACGCCGAGCGCAACCACCCCAAGAAATGGAAGCCAATTGAAGAGAATGTCAGCTACTGGATCTCCGGGTCGATGTATTTCTTGGATCATGCGACTGTCTCCTGCGGTGGCGCGGCCACTAGAAGGTTGCCGGGCTGGTGTAGTCTGGAATGTAGCTAGAAAATGCCACTTCTGAACATGTCCCGGGAGTTAACCTCATATCTATAGGCCAGGTGTGGGCTGAGATCGCTAAAAAACGGAAAATGAAGCTATTACTGGATGTTCGTTCACTAGGTCGGGGGCATTGGTTTCTCCCTGTGCCCGCCCACACGTTTCTAGCGAAGATGTGGGTCATGGTCCTTCGCAGACCAGCGGAAAGACCCCGACCTCCGGGATCTTGAGCGTGCCAACGGTGATTTGGTCGTCGCCTTCAACAGCCGTTATCAGCCGCACTGATGCAACAATGCGGTCAAACTCAGGATCGGCGAAATCCAGCAATGTGTGCGTGTTCTCCGCAGCCCCCTGTGCCAAAACAAGGGGCAGCGCACCTTCTATCTCTGTCATGCTCCAGTCCTGTCCATCCGCGTGGATAGTCGCGCTGACAATCGCAAGGCCGGGTACGGCTCCAAAGCCAAATGCTACCGCAACGCCTGACTCATCAGGTGCTTCACAGGACACAAGAAACGTCGCAAAAGAAGGGCTTGCAATGACGCTTGCCACAAACGCGAGTACGATTGTTCGTATAATGATTGGTTCCTCCGTTTGCAGCCCATTTCACAGCCTATGACGTTTCGGTCTTAACATGAAACGCCGATGCACCGCCGTGTTTTTGGCACTTTTGTGACATTGGCGATTGGTGGCAGTTCAAGTGAATGCCTACTCGTGTCGGATCCCAATGCGAAACAGGTGCCATGCGCATCAGTTTACAGAATACAAAAAGTATTTGCGCAATACGGGGCTGCCCAAAAGTGCATTAGAAATGGTGAACACTTGGCCGATTTCGGAAGAAGTGATTTCACCAATGCGTTTGCGCACAATTAGATGGGTTTACGTTAATCCGGCATGCCAACTCGTCCTGGGGCTCGCAAGTGAATGGAATTGTCACGTGCGTTAGGGATACATTGGTTCTTCGATTCGAAAATTCGGGGTTCAGAATAACGATTCCTTTGGTACTGCACCCCAAGAACAACGCTCAGAACCTTCGCAAGTGCAGAAACTGGGCGATATCGGGCTCGTAGCACGCTTTTTAGTTTGTCTGCGTCCAAGCCTGTGTCATGACGCAAATTCTCGGGTTATCCACAATTATCTCCCGCCGGATATCAACAGTTTATCCCCGTCTAATTTTCATGCTGCAGTGCTATTTTCTTGCCCGAACAGGGTCCTGATGCAAAAGTCTGGATACGGCTTTTGATCTTCGGAACAGGGGCTGGACGCAAAGGCTAAGGGGGCCACGGCGACAAAGGCAGGTTTTAGGATTTGTTCTTAGTTGCAATGGTTTACCGGTAGCGGATCAGATAAACTGGGCTTCGGTTCGGATTAGGTGGTCAGCTTCTCAGAAGGTCTGCGCGGGCTGCGACGCGACATAGCGCGTGTGGCAGTCGCCAATGTCTCTTCGGGGGCAGAGGCAACTGGATCGGGACGCCCCTCGGGCGGTTCGAACCGGCAAGGCGTCAGGAGTGTCCGTAAGGATGCATGCAAAGACCGCGTCTGAGCACCTGGCGCCTTTTCCTTTTTTAGAACTTAAGGTTCATACAGGCTACCACGCACAAACCTCCGGAACGGAACGGGGTTCTTTTGCTTGCGCAAAAGAACCCCGTAGAAGTGTCAGAAATGCAATGCCGCGTCTATGCACCTGTGCGGACGACACTACGCCTGTTGTTTGGGTCTGGCAACTACATATTGCGGATTCGGCGTTGCTAAACCGCAACATCCCGTCGCAATCAGATGTTTTCCTGAACGTCCTCAGCCGCGTTCTGGATAGCATCGCCTGCATTTTCGATGTCTTTGCCCGCACCCTTTGCGGTTTCGCAAGCGGTAAGTGTGAATAGGGCCAGGCCAATTAGAATTGCTCGGATCATCGATTGCTCCATAAGTGCTTGTTTCGAATTGGGTAGCAGCTTTTATGTATCAGAGCCACAGATTTTATAGGCTCCTTCGCTTACATCGCTCGTATAGCGAACGGCGCTTAAATACGACCTCAAGACTACGGAGAAGGCCTTGGGCCCGATTCCAGTTACACCTTGGATTCTAGCCAGATTGACAGGGATTAGCCTGCTTCCGGACTACAGAACAACTCGTACACCACCTCAAGTATCCGCGCGGGTCTTTCGTCCGCTAATCGGTAGTAGATTGTCTTACCCTCCCGTCTGGGAACGACAAGCCCCTCCAATCTGAGGCGTGACAATTGCTGTGAGACGGCCGCCTGCCGGGCCGACAGCAGCCGCTCTAACTCGGTCACTGATTTCTCGCCGGAAACAAGGTGGCACAGGATCATTAAACGCCCTTCGTGGCTGATCGCCTTGAGAAAATTCGACGCACGGGTTGCGTTTTCAACCATCCGCTCAAGTTCGGACTGTGACATATCTTCGGTCATCTGCGGCAAAGCCATGATCGTGTTCCTCGATTATATTCGCCCAAGTTCGAGTTTGTCTGAAGTTACTAGGTTGAAAGTGCAATTGGTACAACTACTAGGCATGTATCACTATATGCACGGATCAAAATAACGTGATGTTATGTAGTATATTCCTGTCGGTTTGCCAAACCTCTCGCGGAGGGGTTTCGGAAGCCGATGGAATTCTTCGGAACGCTCAGCCCCCCTTGCAGCCCCCCAACAGCAGCACTAAGACTCGGGTAACTCTTCTTCGGGTAAAGTCCCGATCCATCGCAAAGCAGGCAGGTTCCGAATGTTCGATCCAGTTGAAACATATATGAACACTCTCGTTCCCATGGTCGTCGAGCAGACCAGCCGGGGCGAACGCGCGTATGATATTTTCTCGCGCCTTCTGAAAGAGCGAATTATTTTCATCAACGGACCGATCCACGATGGAATGAGCCATCTGGTCGTCGCTCAGCTGCTGCATCTCGAGGCGGAAAACCCAAACAAAGAAATCTCGATCTACATCAATTCGCCCGGTGGCGTGGTCACCAGCGGTTTGTCGATTTACGACACAATGCAGTATATCAAGCCGAAATGTTCTACATTGGTGATCGGTCAGGCGGCTTCGATGGGGTCCGTTCTTTTGGCTGGTGGCGAGAAGGGAATGCGGTTTTCTCTGCCCAACAGCCGGATCATGGTGCATCAGCCCAGCGGTGGATATCAGGGTCAGGCCAGCGATATCATGATCCACGCGGCCGAGACGCAAAAACTCAAGGATCGCCTGTATGATATCTATGTGCGCCATACAGGACAGACAAAAAAGGCGGTTGAAAAGGCTCTGGATCGCGACAATTTCATGAGCCCGGAAGAGGCCAAGGAGTGGGGTCACATCGACGAGATCGTCGAGAACCGCGCCAAAATGGACGGCGACGACGCCTAGGTTCAAATCCGCGCGCGTCAGGCGTGAGGATTGATTTTGAGATTGTAGCTGCCAGAGGGCTGGCCTAAGCTGCAGGCATATACGGCAAGCGCGGCCCCGAGATGGGCTGCTGAGACGGAGCCCGAGGGGTAAAGCATGGCGACGAATTCAGGCGGTGACGGCAAGAACACGCTCTATTGCAGCTTTTGCGGCAAAAGCCAGCATGAGGTGCGTAAGCTGATCGCAGGCCCGACCGTGTTCATCTGCGACGAATGTGTCGAGCTGTGCATGGACATCATCCGTGAAGAGACCAAGGCCAGCGGCCTGAAATCCTCGGACGGCGTGCCAACGCCCAAGGATATCTGCGAAGTGTTGGACGATTACGTGATCGGTCAGGCCACCGCCAAGCGGGTGCTTTCAGTTGCGGTCCACAACCACTACAAACGTCTGAATCATGCCCAGAAAGCGGGCAGTGATATCGAGCTTGCCAAATCCAACATCCTGTTGATCGGTCCCACCGGTTGCGGAAAGACCTTGCTGGCGCAAACGCTGGCACGGATTCTGGACGTGCCCTTTACGATGGCGGACGCAACCACACTGACGGAAGCCGGCTACGTGGGTGAGGATGTCGAAAACATCATTCTCAAGCTGCTGCAAGCCAGCGAATACAATGTCGAACGCGCACAGCGCGGCATCGTCTATATCGACGAAGTCGACAAGATTACGCGCAAGTCCGAGAATCCATCGATCACTCGCGATGTCTCGGGTGAGGGCGTCCAGCAGGCGCTGCTGAAGCTGATGGAAGGCACCGTGGCCAGCGTTCCGCCGCAGGGTGGCCGTAAGCATCCTCAGCAGGAATTCTTGCAGGTGGATACCACAAATATCCTGTTTATCTGTGGTGGTGCATTTGCAGGCCTCGACAAGATTATTGCGCAACGTGGCAAAGGCTCGGCTATGGGCTTTGGGGCTGATGTCCGCGACAATGACGAACGCGGTGTGGGCGAGATCTTCAAGGATCTTGAACCCGAGGATCTGCTGAAGTTTGGCCTGATCCCTGAATTTGTTGGCCGTCTGCCGGTTCTGGCAACGCTCGAAGATCTGGACGAAGATGCGCTGGTTACCATCCTGACCAGCCCCAAGAACGCTTTGGTCAAGCAATACCAGCGCCTGTTCGAATTGGAAGACGCCGAACTGGGCTTTACCGATGACGCGCTGAAAGCGATTGCGAAAAAAGCGATCGAGCGCAAAACCGGTGCGCGTGGTCTGCGTTCGATCCTCGAAGACATCCTGCTGGATACAATGTTCGAACTGCCGGGCATGAAGAACGTGACCGAAGTCGTAGTCAATGAGGAAGCGGTAACGTCGGATTCGCAACCACTGATCATCTACGCTGATACAGCTGAATCTGCTTCCGCTGGTTGAGCCGAGGCTGATTGCCCGCGGCGCTGGTTCGGGAGTTCTGCCCCCGTAGCCATTGGGCGACTTCCCCGAAGTATTGATAGCCAGATGAAGCAGGGGTCCGCTCTTCATCTGGCTATTAATACTTCGGAGCGCGACGCAGAGCCTCGCATTGAATCGGCTCTGAGGTCATTGAGGCAATTTTAGTAGGCGATCATGGCAATCAAACGGATATCATCCAACGGCGAATTCGAAGCCAAGGCTGGCTATTGCCGCGCAGTTGTCACTAGAGGCTGGGTTCATGTCGCAGGGACTGTAGGTCAGGGGGACACGGTGGTTGACCAATGTCGCTCAGCTCTGTCGATTATCGAAAATGCGCTTATCGAGGCTGGCTCATCATTCTCAGACGTCGTGCGCGTCACATATATGTTGCCGGATCGCACCGAGTTCGAGCCTTGCTGGCCTGTTTTGGCCGAGACGTTTGGCGCGAACCCTCCTGCAGCCACGATGATTGAATGCGGGTTGATCGATCCGAAGTATCGGATCGAAATTGAGGTTACCGCTATTCTGCCGGAATGACGCAGGCAAGCCCGGTGGCACTGGACCTCAGCGTGCCTTTGGTCCATATCTTCGGGGACAGAAATGCCGGAGGCAGCCGATGGGAATCCTGAACAGTCTTTTGCGGGCCGTGACCTGGTGGAACGGAGCCACCCTGAACACGCAGTTCTACACTGCGCGCAAAGGGATCAAGGTCGGTGAAGACGATGAAGGCAACGTGTTCTATCGTAACGCAGACGACAGCAAACGTTGGGTGATCTTCAATGGTGAGGCCGAGGCCAGCCGGATCGACCCTGATTGGCATGGATGGCTGCATCGCACTTGGGATGAACCGCCAACCGACAAACCTCTGGCTCACAAATCCTGGGAGAAACCGCATCAGGAAAACCTGACGGGAACCGCGCTGGCCTATGCTCCGGCAGGATCGCTGCGTCGTGCTGATCCGGTAGAGCGCTCGGACTACGAGGCGTGGAGCCCGGAATAAGCAATGTCAGCTCATACCAAGACCGAAGTTATTGTCGGCGGTGCCGTGCTGGCCTGCGCCATTGCTTTTGGCGTCTATGCCAGCCAGTCCACTGGCCTGTCCCAGTCCAGCGCAGGATACGAGTTGGGCGCGTCTTTTCGTTCTCTTGAAGGTGTCGGCGTTGGAACCGATGTGCGCCTAGCCGGTGTGAAAATCGGTACAGTAATGGGCGTTACATTGAATTCTGACACCTACCGTGCCGATACACAATTTTCCGTGGCGGATGGCATTCTGATCCCGGATGACAGCGCAGTTGTGATTTCCTCAGAAGGTTTGCTGGGAGGCAATTTTGTTGAGGTGATGCCCGGCGGCTCTCCGTTCTATTTTGAGCCGGGTGATGAGATCGAGGACACGCAGGGCGCGGTCAGCCTGATCTCATTGTTGGTCAAGTTTGTGGCAGGGGACGGCAGCGAATGATCCGTGCGGCCCTCGCTGCGCTGCTGGTCACCGCGACTGCTGCGGCTGCACAGCAAAAGGTAGAGTCCGGTCCGGGCGCCATGCTGCGCGGGCTGGATAAGGTTAGCGGGCAGACCTTGGATATCGAGGTTCAGAACGGACAGACGGCGACCGTGTTCGGGTTGGACGTTGCACTGGGCGATTGCCGCTACCCGGCTGACAACCCCACGGGCGACGCCTTTGCCTATCTGACAATTTGGGAACAGGGCAAGGCGCAGCAGCTATTTGACGGCTGGATGATAGCGACCTCGCCCGCGCTGAACGCGCTGGACCATGCGCGTTACGATGTCTGGGTGATCCGCTGTATCACACCCTGAGGCGTCTGCTGCAGATCAGCGGTGAAATCTGCTTTTAGATCAATCGCTTGTTTCAACTCGCTGTGATAAACTGCACGCGGGATTTCGATCGCGCCCAATGAGGCCAGATGCGCGGTCAGAAACTGCGTATCGAACAGCGTGAACCCGGTTTGGCGCAACCGATCCACCAGGTAGGCAAGTGCGATCTTCGATGCGTCCGTGCGGCGCGAAAACATGCTTTCGCCAAAAAAGGCTGCGCCCAGAACCACACCATAAACCCCGCCTACCAGCGAAGCACCCTCCCAGACTTCGAGGGAATGCGCGCGGCCGGCCCGATGTAGTTCCTGATACAGGCGGCGCAGTTCAGGATTGATCCAGGTTTCCGATCGGTCGGCGCAGCCATCCACCACGCCCGCAAAATCGCGATTGATGCTTATCGTGAACCCACACG
Source organism: Ruegeria sp. YTSA064 (assembly GCF_059610325.1). Taxonomy (NCBI): domain Bacteria; kingdom Pseudomonadati; phylum Pseudomonadota; class Alphaproteobacteria; order Rhodobacterales; family Roseobacteraceae; genus Ruegeria; species Ruegeria sp. YTSA064. Next base: position 259,841 of record NZ_JBXWNK010000004.1, on the reverse strand, counting down.
TCCGCAAGCGACGCGCCAGACTGCGTGAGATGTGAAAGCCATCCAGCGGGAACACGCCGCGAATTTTCGGATCAACCCAGAACAGCTCGGGGTCATCGCGGTGCTCGGCCATCGGAAAGATGCCGATGGAGTAGCCATGCAGCAGAAGTTTAGGGGAAAGGCTCATGCTGGGTGCCCCGGGGCCAGAGGGCCGTAGACCTCTGATCCCGTTTTCTTATTGGGCCATGTTCTCCGCAAGCCAGTGCTCCAGCCAGTGGATGTTATAGTCACCGCTATGCAAGTCAGGTTCCTGCAGCAGCGCGTGGAACAGCGGCACGGTGGTGTCGATGCCGTCGACGATTAGCTCTCCCAACGCGCGTTCCAGACGCGCCAGCGCTTCGGCCCGGTCACGGCCCTGCACGATCAGCTTTGCGATCAGCGAGTCGTAATACGGCGGGATCGAGTAGCCATCATAGAGCGCCGAATCCATCCGCACGCCCAGACCACCCGGCGCGTGATAGGCTGTGATCTTGCCGGGGCAAGGCGAGAAGTTCGGCAGTTTTTCCGCGTTGATACGAACCTCAATGGCGTGGCCGTTGATCTCCAAATCGTCCTGACCGAACGACATGTCCTCACCAGCGGCGACAAGGATCTGCTCGCGCACTAGATCGACGCCAAAGATGCCTTCAGTCACCGGATGTTCCACCTGCAGACGGGTATTCATCTCGATGAAGTAGAACTCGCCATTCTCATAGAGGAACTCGATGGTGCCAGCGCCGATATAGTTGATCTTTGCCACCGCGTCGGCGCAAACCTTACCGATCTTGGCTCGTTCTTCCGGGGTGATGCATGGGCCGGGGGCCTCTTCGAACACTTTCTGGTGGCGACGCTGCAGCGAGCAGTCGCGCTCGCCCAGATGAACCGCCTTGCCCTTGCCGTCGCCGAAAACTTGAATCTCGATGTGGCGCGGCGTCGTCAGGTATTTCTCGATATAGACCTCGTCATTGCCAAAGGCTGCTTTGCCTTCGGCGCGCGCGGTCATGAAGGCGCTTTCCATCTCATCTGCGGTCATCGCGACTTTCATGCCGCGACCGCCGCCACCGGCGGTGGCTTTGATGATGACGGGATAGCCGAACTCTTCGCCGATGCGCTTGGCATCTTCCAAGGTGGGAACGCCGCCATTGGAGCCGGGAACGCAAGGCACGCCCAGTTCCTTCATCGTGTCCTTGGCGGTGATCTTGTCACCCATGACGCGAATATGTTCTGCGGTGGGGCCGATGAAGGTGATGCCGTGATCTTCGACGATCTGAACGAACTCGGCATTTTCGGAGAGGAAGCCATAGCCGGGATGGATCGCCTGCGCGCCGGTGATTTCACAGGCCGAGATGATCGCGGGCACGGACAGATAGCTTTGCGGGCTGGGCGGGGGGCCGATGCAGACCGATTCGTCGGCCATACGCACATGCATCGCGTCGCTGTCGGCGGTGGAATGGACGGCAACCGTCTTGATCCCCATCTCGCGCGCGGCTCGTATCACACGCAGGGCGATCTCGCCTCGGTTGGCAATCAGGATTTTGTCGAACATGGGCCCGCCTTACTCAACGATGACCAGAGGCGTGCCGAATTCCACGGCATCACCATCGCCGACCAGAATGCGCTTGATGGTGCCCGATTTGGGCGCGTGGATGTGGTTCATGGTCTTCATTGCTTCGACGATCAGCAGCGTGTCGCCTTCCGAGACAGATGCACCAACCGAGATAAACGCGGGCGCGCCCGGTTCGGGCTGCATGTAAACGGTGCCGACCATGGGAGAGGTCACAGCGCCGGGGTGGCTGGCGGGATCATCCATCGCAGCAGGCGCCTCGGCGGCGGGGGCAGGTGCGGCGGCAGGTGCGGCTGCGGGTGCTGCCGCAGGAACCGCCACCTGAACCGGAGCGGCAACAGTCTGCGACATACGGCTGACGCGGACATTCAGGCTGTCGTCATCGCCATATTCGCGTTTGACCTGCAATTCGGTCAGGTCATTCTCGCGCAGCAGTTCGGCCAGTGCCTTGATAAACGCGACATCCGCTTCGTGTTTGGTATCTGTCATGAGTGTCCTCGAAGGTTCCCCTATGGCCCGTCTGTTCCCTGCGGGCTTGGTCTGATTACGCAGGGTTATAAGCTATGCAGACGCCCATGAAAAGCGTCGACTGAGCCCGTTAAATAGGGGTTTTCGCGTCAAGTTCGAGGGGCGCTGCAATTACAGCGGCGTCCCTGACAATTTTGCCACCAACTCGGGCAGCTTTCGAGCGCCATATTTCTCTAGAAGACGAGCGCGATAGGCCTCGATTGTGCGATAACTCAGCCCCAATTCCACTCCGATTTCTTTTGCAGACAGGCCGCGGCAGGACAGGATGGCGACTTCGCGTTCGCGGGTGGTCAATTGCACAAGCGGGCGTTCTTCCGAGATATCCGAAAAGCTCCATATCCCGTGACGAAACGGATCGTCGGGCGTAAGGGACCGCCCTCGTGCGCGGCACCAAAACAGGTCCCCGTCGCGCCTCCGCATAACTCGTTCATCCGTATAGTACCCGGTGTCGCGCATCACTTGCAGGCTGCGTGCGCCTATCCGCTCCCAATCGGCAACCGAGGGATAAAGATGTAGCAAGGGCATGTTGCGGTAATCAGCTTCATCCCCGCCAAAGGTCCGCGCAAATTGCAGATTGCACCGCCGGATGATCCGGTTCTCAAGCTCGACTAGGCCGATTGGTGCGTATTCGAAGGCGGGATCGCTCATGTCCTTATGGTGACGGGTATTGCGTTGAATTAGAAGAGCAGGCGGCGGGAAAGGGTGGGTTTCTTTCTGTTGTCGCTGTCAAAGTTGTAAATCTTATTTGATAATTCTTCGCCAAGGGTTAAAAATCATGCAGTTATTCTGCAAATCTGTTTCCAGTCGTCAAGGATACAAACACGATGCGAGATACCCTGACCGGCAGCCGGATACGCGAAAGGCGGCAAATCTCGGGGTTGCGACAGGCGGAACTGGCGCGGAAGGTGGGGATTTCGGCATCGTATCTGAACCTGATCGAACACAATCGCCGCCGCATTGGTGGTAAGCTTCTAGTCGATATTGCGGCGGTTTTGTCAGTGGAGCCATCGCTGCTGACGCAAGGGATAGAAGATACGCTCATCTCAGCACTGCGCGAGGCAGCGGCAGATGCGGTTGGTCAGAAGGCCGAGGTTGACGGGCTTGAAGAATTTGCCGGGCGTTTTCCTGGCTGGTCCGGCGTTCTGGCACAGATGCATCGCCGCGTAGTGACGTTGGAACGTACAGTCGAAACCCTTTCGGATCGTTTGACCCATGACCCACATCTGGCCGCTTCGATGCATGAGGTGCTGTCGACCGCTGCCGCCATTCGTTCAACCGCCGCGATTCTGGCCGAACCCGGAGAGATCGAGGCCGAATGGCGCGACCGCTTCCATCGCAACCTGCATCAGGATGCCGAGCGGCTGGCCGAAAGCTCCAAAGCGCTAGTGGCCTATCTTGATGACAGTGACGGGCAACGCGATCTGCGTGGCATCCCCCTTGATGCGGTCGAGGCCTTTTTTGCTGAACAGGGATATCATTTCCCGGAACTCGAAGCCGGAGGGAAATTAACCGATGTGCTGCTGGATGGGCTCGAGTCCTCCGCCGCCAACGCCGTAGCCTCGGGCTTGCTGGAACTTTACGCAGCCGATGCGCTGGCCATGCCGTTGGATCAGGTGCGCTCCGCGCTTGATGCATCAGATCCTGACCCGCTGGCCCTCGCGGCAGCATTTTCGGTGGATTTGGTTACGGTGCTGCGACGGTTGGCCTTTCTGCCCGAAGGCACGCTGGCACGTCCTGCAGGGCTGGTGATCTGCGACGCCTCGGGCGGCGTTCTTTTCTATAAGCCTGCGCCGGGCTTTGCCCTGCCGCGCCATGGCGAGGCGTGCCCGCTCTGGCCTTTGTTCACGGCGCTAAACCGTCCTCTGGTGCCGATCCGTAAGCGCGTCGTGCAGCTTGGCCGCACCGCCGCCCAGTTTGAATGTTTCGCCATCGCCTCCCCCCAACCGGCCGAGGAATTCGGAGCCGAGCCGGTCTACCGTTCGGTCATGTTGGTGCTGCCGGTTGAAGACACCGTGCGGCCGACGGAGAACGCGGCGCAAGTCGGGGTCAGTTGTCGGATTTGCCCCAAACGAGATTGCGGCGCACGTCGGGAACCGTCGATCTTGAGCGAAGGGTTTTGACAGTTTCGTGACGCTGCGCTTAAGCTGGTCTGGACAGGTGGCCGGACGTGCAACCGGTCCTGGGGAGGAAGTACAAATATGAGCCGTAAGGTTCTGTTGATCGAGGATGAACCCAATATCACCGAGGCGATCCGTTTTTTGCTGACGCGTGAAGGGTGGCAGGTTGAAACGCATGCCGAGGGAACGGACGCGGTGCAGGTAATCCTGTCCGCTCAGCCCGATTTGGTGATTCTGGATGTGATGTTGCCGGGTAAAAGCGGAATGGATGTGCTGCGTGATCTGCGCGAGCATGAGGAGATGAAGGCATTGCCCGTCCTGATGCTGACTGCTCGCGGGCAATCCCGTGACCGGGAGATGGCCGAACAGGCCGGGGTCAGTCGTTTCATGACCAAGCCGTTCTCGAATGCCGAGGTTTTGACGGCGGTGCGTGACCTGCATGCGCAGGCGTCACAGTCATGAATTCCCCGGACGACGGCAAAGGCCGGCCCTCGCCGGCCCGACCGTCTCTGTTTCTCGAGCGGCAGGGTTATCGTCGGCGCAGACTGGCGGATGCGGCGCGGCTGCTGCCATTTCTGGGGGCCGCCCTGCTTGCGCTACCGCTTCTGTGGCCTGATGAAAGTGAAAGTGAAAGTGCCGAGGCGTTGTCGCTTTCCTCAGCCATGTTCTACATCTTTGCCTGCTGGGGGATTCTGATCCTGATCAGTGTGGTCTTTGGCATTGCTGCCAGGCGTATGGCAGCGCGCGAGAACGCCGAGCCCGGGGCCGAGTCATGGCGACGCTGAATGTCCTGATCCTGGTCTGTCTGGGCTACGTGGTGCTGCTGTTCGGCGTGGCCTTTGCCGCTGATCGGGTTGCGGCACGCGGAGGTGGGAAATGGCTTCGGTCCCCGCTGATCTATACGCTGTCTCTGTCGATCTATTGCACCGCCTGGACATTCTATGGCGCGGTCGGCAACGCCGCGCGTTCTGGACTGGAATTTGTGACCATCTATTTGGGTCCAACTCTGGTAATGATCAGCTGGTGGTGGGGCCTGCGCAAGTTGGTTCGTATCGGACGCAGCCAGCGTGTGACCTCCATCGCTGACTTGATCTCGTCGCGTTACGGTAAGTCCAACACCCTGGCGGTTTGCGTGACGATCTTGGCGGTGCTGGGTGGCACGCCGTATATCGCGCTGCAATTGCAGTCGATCACGCTGTCGTTTTCGATCTTTGCCGAGGCTGATCCAACCGGCCTTTACCGCGAGGGATCCAGCGTATTCTGGGTCGCTGCCGGTCTGGCGGTCTTTGCGATCCTCTTCGGCACTCGCAATCTGGACGCAAACGAGCGCCACCACGGCGTTGTCACGGCTATTGCCTTGGAATCAGTTGTTAAACTCTTTGCTCTGCTGGCGGTTGGTATCTTTGTCGTCTGGGGCGTCGCGGGGGGGCTGGGGCCGATGATGGACCAGATCGACGCGTCTGAGATTGGTCAGTGGCATGTGGATGCTGGGCGCTGGACCACTTTCATATTCCTCTCGGCAGCGGCTTTTGTCTGCCTGCCAAGGATGTTTCAGGTCATGGTGGTTGAGAATGATGACGAAGGCCATCTGCGCACTGCAGCCTGGGCCTTTCCGCTTTATCTGTTGCTTATGAGCCTATTTGTGGTGCCGATCGCGGTGGTCGGGCTGGACCTGATGCCTGAGGGATCGAACCCGGACCTGTTTGTGCTGACCGTGCCGCTGTCGCTGGGCAATGACTGGCTGGCGATGCTGTCCTTCATCGGCGGGTTCTCCTCGGCTACGTCGATGGTGATCGTCACGGCCATGGCGCTGTCGACCATGGTCTCGAACCACTTGGTCATGCCGATCTGGCTGAATACGCAGGAAGGCACCGCGTCGGTATCCGGTGATGTCCGGACCATCGTTCTGATGGCCCGCCGTGTCTCGATCGCTGTGATCATGGCACTGGGCTATTTCTACTACAGCTTGTCAGGTGGCGGGGCTGCACTGGCTTCAATCGGTCTGGTGGCCTTTGCAGGGATCTCTCAGATCCTGCCCGCTCTGGTGGGTGGTTTGTTCTGGCGCGGTGCGACCAGAACCGGGGCGTTGGTGGGGCTCAGTGTTGGGTTCTTCCTGTGGATTTATACTCTGCTGCTGCCCGGCATGGAAGGTGGTATCATCCCGGCGTCGGTGATCGAAAATGGACCTTTCGGCTGGGGCTGGCTACGCCCGCAAGCGCTCTTTGGGATCGAAGGAATTGATCCGATGGTGCATACAGTCATGTGGTCGCTGTCACTGAACACAATCGCCTTCTGCGTCGCTTCGATGCTCAGCTTTCCAAGCCCGCTGGAACGCCTGCAGGGTGCACAATTCGTCAATGTCTTCGACCACTCGGTTTCGGCGCGCGGCTGGACCGGGTCAGTAGCGCAAAGCGAAGATCTGATGATCATGACCCAGCGGATTTTGGGCACCATACCCGCGCAGGAGTTCTTTCAGGCCGAAGCGGAACGGCAGAATGGCCGGCCTGGACGTCTTCCCGAACCAACTCCGCAGTTTCTGGAACGGCTGGAACGTGAACTCAGCGGTTCGGTAGGTGCCGCAACCGCCCATGCGATGATTGGTCAGATCGTGGGTGGTGCGTCTGTTTCGGTCGAGGACCTGCTGGCTGTAGCCGACGAATCCGCTCAGATGCTGGAATATTCCAGCCAGCTCGAAGCGAAATCGGCTGAACTCAGCCGCACTGCGCGCCAGTTAAGGGAGGCCAACGCCAAGCTCACCCAAGTATCAAAGCAGAAAGACGCCTTTCTCAGTCAGGTCAGCCACGAATTGCGCACGCCGATGACCTCGATCCGCGCATTTTCCGAAATCCTGCGCGACGCCGAGGGCCTGAGCGCAGAAGAGCAGACCCGCTATGCTGCGATCATTCATGACGAGTCGCTGCGTCTGACCCGGCTGCTGGACGATCTGCTGGATTTGAGTGTCCTGGAAAGCGGGCAGGTCAGCCTGAATATGGATGACGCAACGCTGAACGAGGTATTGGATCGCGCAGTCTCAAGTGCTCTGGCAGGCAGTGATCGCAAGATTGGTGTGCGGCGGGTGCGCGCCAACGAACGCATCCCGCTCTACACTGATCTGGATCGGCTGGGGCAGGTCTTCATTAATTTGATCTCGAATGCTCAGAAATACTGCGACGCTGATGAACCGGTGCTGACGATATCGGCCCATGATGTTGGCGGGCAGATGGTGATTGATTTCATCGACAATGGCAGCGGCATCCCGACCGAGGCCCAATCGCTGGTGTTCGAGAAATTTGCCCGCGTTGGCTCGGACAAGGCAGGTGGGGCCGGGTTGGGTTTGGCGATTTGTCGCGAGATCATGCAGCGCCTAGGGGGCGAAGTCGCCTATTTGCCTGGGCACGCAGGAGCCGCCTTCCGTGTGAGTCTGCCACTTGCTTATCGGCAGGCCGCGCAATGAGGATGTCATAAAGATATTTGTAACGATCTGCGGGTTACACAATTCCTAGGTGTTTCTAAGACGGCAGAGCGGGGCGATGACCAAATCAGCATTGGCACGCAAACTATCGGCGAGGCAGGGTGGAGTTGATACACCCCGTTCAATTCTACGTGCCCTGCGGCTTGGTTTGGCGCGGGCGGCAGGTGATGGCATGGGGCTTGCGCTGGCAGTCATCGGGGCCAAACAGGCGTTGCGTGTGCAGGAGGATGTGACCGCGCGATTGAAACAGGGTTGGTTGATGCTGCTTTTTGGCTCGGATCAAGGTAGCGTGGCGGCAGTGTGTCTGGACCCGGGATGCGTGTCGGCCGTGATTCAGCAGCAGACGATCGCAATTGTCACCTCTGATCCACCGTCGGAGCGAATGTTTACGGACACTGACGCCGCCATGGTCGCCCCCTTGATCGAGGATATGCTGGGCCGGGCGCAGAAGCTGGTCGAATCCCCGGCGGATATGGCCAGCCTGTCGGGGTTTGAGTTCACATCGCGAGCTGAAGATCGGCGCAGCCTAACACTGGCGCTGGTGGATGAGGCATATCGTGTATTCGATCTGACAGTCGAGTTGGCTGGCGGTAGCCGACAGGGGGAGGTTTGCGCGTTGTTGCCTGACCGACCGCTGTCTGATGCGGAGCAGGAGGCGGAAAACAGTCTCGCGGGTATGAACCTCGATCAGGCATCCGGCGTGATGCGCGCTGAACTGAAAGCTGTAATCAGCCGTATTTCACTGCCGTTGACTGCTCTGTCAGAGTTGGCTGTTGGCAATGTCCTTCCGTTGCAAGGCGCGCGTGTGGATCGGGTTGAAGTTCTGTCAATCGACCGTGCCCGTATGGCGATTGGTCGGTTGGGGCAATGCGGTGGGATGCGCGCGGTTCGGATAAATGAACACAATTCGGTCGCGACATTGCCCACGAAGGACGACCAGACCTTTCTGGCTAGCAAGTCTGGCCCTGTTTCCAAACTTGACGATGACGAAAAGTCAGCATTGCTGGACGAAGAAATTGTGACCAGCGAACCGGCAATGAATGATACTCTGCTTGAACCGGATGATATCTTGCCATCGAATCCCGATAAACGCGTTGCCGAGATTTCACATCTTGCTGGACTGCCAGCGCCTGAGGGCGATGGGCCGTACTAGGTGGCTTAGTCCTGTGCGCGCAGCTGCTCCAGCGCAGGGCGAAGCCCGTCGAGCGAATAGCCAGCCTTACCCGTCGCGTCCAGAATTTCATCCGTGCTTAGCCGGTTGCACTGTCCCAGCGCCCAAACAACCGAGCAACGGGTGCCGGATGCGCAATAGGCCAGGACAGGCCCGCTGCAGCTTTCGGCCAGATCGCGCTGCAGGGCGACATTCTCTGGCGTCATAGTCTGGTGCGTCAGCTCCAATACCTCGTATTCCATTCCGGCCTTGCGCACGGCCTGCCCGATGGCATCAGACTGCTGATCTGGCGGCACCTCGGTATTGGGTCGATTGCAAATCACCTTGACGAAACCTGCCTTGGCGATGGCTGGCACGTCCTCAACCGTGATCTGGGGTGAGACGGCATAGCGGGGGGTAATCGGTCGAATCTCCATGACAACTGATTAGGCCGCGTCAGCCATCCTGTCCAGTTGTGCGCCCAGTTTTGGCGCGGCCAACATGCCCGCAATCATTGCGATCAGGAACACAATTCCGCCAACACCACCATAACTGAGCGAGGCCATCGCCGGGCCCGGGCACAGACCTGCCAACCCCCAGCCAACCCCGAACAGAACCGAACCTACGATCAGCCGACGATCCAGCTCAACACGAGGTGGAGCAGGAAATTTGCCACCTACCAGCGGCGTTCGGTTCCGGGTCATTTGCCACGCCACCAACATGGGCAGGATCGCCCCGCCCATGACAAAGGCCAGCGTCGGGTCCCAGTTGCCGAACACATCCAGCCATCCCTGCACCTTGGTGGTGTTGGTCATGCCTGAGATCAACAGCCCGGTGCCAAACAAACCTCCGGCGAGAAAAGCAAATACTGAGCGCATCAGATCACCCCCAGAACTTGGCGAAACAGAACGACCGTTAACCCGCCAGCAAGGATATAGAAAACCGTGGCGACAATCCCGCGCAGGGAGAAGCGAGAAATCCCGCAGACGCCGTGACCCGAGGTGCACCCATTTGCAATCCGCGTGCCCACACCGACCAGTAACCCGGCCAGGATCACAATTGCTAAATCCGGGGTCAGATGAGTCTGAGTCTGTGGTGCAATCAAGGGGCGTAGCAAGAAAGGCATCCCGATCAGCCCAATAACAAAGGCTAAACGTTCCGTCATTGCACTGCGGTCGTTGCGCTCAACCAATCCGCCAAGAATGCCACTGGCTCCCATGATCCGACCATTGCACAGAAGATATACAGCGGCACCCAGCCCGATCAGCAGGCCACCCGCAAGACCCCACATCCACTCCACATTCATTTCTAGATCCTCACCCGATATTCCGTGTCAAAGCTTGTTGACCGGAATTTTCATGAAAACATCACCTTGTTCATCCGCCGGTGGCATCTGACCGGCCCGCATATTAACCTGCAGAGAGGGTAAAATCAGACGTGGCATTGCCAAGGTCGCATCCCGCGCATCGCGCATCTCGACAAATTCCTCAACGCTTCGGCCTTGTCCGATATGGACATTCAACGCCTTCTGTTCACCTACCGTCGTTTCCCAGGCAAATTCATCTCGGCCGGGTGCCTTATAGTCATGCCCTACGAACACCCGTGTTTCTTCGGGCAATGCTAAAATCCTTTGGATTGAGGCAAATAGATCCTCCGAAGATCCGCCCGGGAAATCGCAGCGTGCGGTTCCAAAATCCGGCATGAACAATGTATCGCCAACGAAGGCTGCGTCGCCGATTACATAGGTCATGCAGGCCGGAGTATGACCCGGCGTATGCAGGACGTCCCCGCGCATCTGGCCGATGTGAAAGCTGGCCCCTTCCGTAAACAGAGCATCGAATTGGCTACCATCACGCTGGAACTCGGTCCCTTCGTTGAACACTTTGCCGAATGTGTCCTGCACGACTACGATATTCTCACCGATCCCGATTTTTCCCCCCAGCTTTTCCTGCAGATAGGGCGCTGCTGACAGGTGGTCGGCATGGACATGGCTTTCCAGTATCCATTCCACCTTCAACCCGTTGTCGGTCACATATTCGACAATTTGATCGGCCGAACTGGTGTCAGTGCGACCCGAGGCGTGATCAAAATCCAAAACGCTGTCGATGATGGCGCAGGCCTGTCCCTCGGGCTCCTGCACCACATATGAGACTGTGAAGGTCTGAGGGTCAAAAAAAGCTTTCACTATGGGCGTCATGGGATCCTCCGTTCGGCTCTATCTTATATATCAATACTGGAATGTGATTAAAGTGCCAAATCACGAATTGATGTCTGTCAAAGCAAATGCCGCGAATTGAGCATATGTTTTGGGCGACCAAGGTCATATTGACGGAATTTGGCCCTCACAGGCAAGATTCCGCGATGTTTTGGCCCGGTCTCGTGCTGGTCTTAATCTTGTTACCTATATCAGGCAGACTGGCACTGTATGGGAGGATGCAAATGACTGCTCAGGATCTTTATACAGAGGCGGAACGGCTGGAAGAAAGGCTACATGGTGCATGCTTGGAGACCCGACTGGCTCTTCAGCCCCGTGTCAGTCAGGTTCTGGATAAAATGCGCGCGCAGCGTGTTCAGATACCTTCGCGCTTGCGGCGGTTAGATGCGGCGCTGTGCGAAGATGCGCTGGAGGCGCGGTTCGACAATATGCCGGTGTGATCTGTTCGGTTAACTAAAAGAAATTCCGAGGATAACCATCATTAGCCCCAGAACCGACAGGAAAAGGGATGCAAGATTCCAGGGTAATACGCCCTGAACTGCAGCGCGGAGTTCCTCATCGGTCAGGTTAGCTTTGCGCGCTTTCATCACCCGCAAGATGCACCAGACCAGACCGATCAGCCCGGCCATGGACAGGGCGGCACCGCCCCAGACGATAATGTCGAACATAGTTGTTTACGCTCACCCGTTGAACCCGTCGTCGCGCTTAGCGGATCGATGCCATTCAGACAAGCCCGCCGTATTGAATGTCTGCTTGCGATCGGGTCGGTGCCGATGTATCCGGCTGCTTATTTTCAGCCCTTGGGAGAGACGCAGATGGAAGACATCACCGAAGATCAGGCCGCAGCAAATTACCGAGTGACCGCAGGCGAGCTGCGCCAGTTCATCGAGCGGTTCGAGCGTCTTGAAGCCGAAAAGAAAGATATTGCCGACCAGCAGAAAGAGGTCATGGCCGAGGCCAAGGCCCGCGGCTACGACACCAAAGTCATGCGCAAGGTCGTCGCCTTGCGCAAGCGCGACAAGGACGATATCGCCGAAGAAGAAGCGGTTCTTGAAATGTACAAAGAAGCGCTTGGTATGACCTAAAACCGAGCCAATGAACCAGCTCCGCAGCCTAAGGTTTCTTGAATACTGCTTGGTGTCGGGATTACGAACGCACAAAGCAGAACATAGCACCGACGTCTGGGGCTTATGGCACGAACCAGTCTTCAGGGAACAAAGATCAGCAGGATTGAGAAGTGAATTGAGCGGGTTTGCCTCTCAAACACCTTCTTGGCCCAAAGGGTGCGGTATGTGAACGACACAGTAGAAAGAGTGAGCGCGCCGGTTTCGACGCGCCCACCTGGCGGTTACGACACTCTCCTTTCTTGAAGCGGGGAGAAGCTTGCCTCAGGAGACGTTCAGCAACACGCGTTTTTGCTAGATCGCAACTTTCGTCAGGTTGGCAGCTCGCCATCGACACCTTGCACAAACCAGTTCATCTCATGAACTTGCTTGTCGGTCAGCGCTTCGCCTTCTTCGATCACCGTCTCACCATTTGCGTTGGTGATGGGGCCAGCAAACGGGTTCAATGTTCCATCTTTCAGCGCTTGCTCGACATTGGTTGCAGCAGTTCTCACGTCATCTGGCAACGCGTCGTTATATGGCGCCAACATGACCAGTCCCCCGCTGATACCACTTTGCTTCCAAACTCGCAAAAACGTTCCAATTCAATGGCTCACAGTTGCCTAAGATTGCCGTGCAGGTCAGAACTAATTTTGTTCAGCGGCGCTGAGACAAACTAATCTGTTCGTTCCTTGGTTAGTCGCCCAAAGGCTGTGGACCAGTTCTTCCATGGTAAGCCGTCAAGGACGCACGAATTCGACGAAGATTCTCCTTTGTTTCGTCGGTCATCTCCTGCGCCACGATCATGGCCAATGCGTCAACAATTGCGAGGTGGGCATATCGCGAGGCTGTTGGTTTGTAGATGTCGCTGTCTTCAGGCAATTCCGTGAGCAGGGCAATTTTGGATATGTCTGATAGTCGGGTGTTGGGCTTGGTGATACTGATTGTGGTCGCGCCGTAACCATTAGCGACTTCCGCCGCACTAACGATGGCGTCGGCTTCACCGCTCGCCGAAACAAGGAAGAGAACGTCTTCGGGCCCAAGCGCGGCCGCGCGCATTTGTAGGACATAGCTATCATTGACGAAGAACGATGGAATCCCGAGCCGGAAAAAGCGATTGGATGCTTCCTGAGCGACAAGAGAGGATCCTCCTCCTATTCCCGCAAAAAGGATCTGCCGTCGGTCCAGGCAGGCATCCCTTGCTTCTTCAAGTCTCTCCGTATCGATTTGACCGCGCATGACATCCAGGGTCGCGAACAAGGCCCCAAGGACTTGGTCAATCGCTGTATTCGCATCAGAGCTTTCATCACCGGCGTTTCTGTATAAGTACTGCGCGCTTACGGCGACGTTCTGGGCCAGGCGAAGCTTGAAGTCCCGAAAGCCCTCGCAACCGAGGCTACGGCAGAACCGCACCACCGTTGGCTTGCTGACTGAACAACGTTCCGCGAGATCCCCGATAGTCATCGAGCTGATTTCGTTGAGGTGGTCCTTTACATAATCAGCGACTTTCTGCTCCTGAACTGCCAGTTTGGTCTGCGAGTTATGCAGTGCCGGGATTAGATCTACAGCGCCAATGCGGCCCTTATGCGGGGGCGCGTTTTCATCTGAGGCAGGGCGCGGTTGGTTCGGCATGTGCGTGATTTTCTCCTGGTCACTCATGAAACTTAGTTACATGCATCGCTGTGAGTGAGCAAGATATTCACCGATATTCACGAAATTTCCCTAATTTTGGCAGCTATAAAGAAACTAAGTTACATTTTTTCGTTGAAAACTCGACCCTGATCGCGCAAGGTGTAACCAAGTTACAGATTCGGGTCCTGGGGAGGAGTGCGAATGTCAGACTGGTTTTCCGCCGCAAGCGCAAAGATAAATTCAGTCGTCGAGGGTATCGTCGCCGCGTTGATGTTGTCCTTGGTGCTGGATGTCTGGCTTGGTGTCGTCGACCGCTACTATTTTCACTGGCAACTCCCGTGGCCCGAGGTGCTGGCACGCTACCTGATGATCTGGGCCGCATTGCTTGCAGTTTCTTCCGGAATCGCGCGCAGGGACCACATCGGATTGACTGCATTCATCATGATACTTCCCGTCGGTTTGCGCCGTACTCTGTTGGTTGCGATGGACGTTTTGGCGCTGGCTTTGTTCTTATACGTCGCATTTTTTGGGATCAGCTTCGCCGAAAGCGGAGCTCCCCGCCAAGCGATGATTTTTGGCGCCAGCCTTGCTCCGTTTTACGCAGCCATTCCCGTCGCGGCGGCACTGTCATCTGTACAGCTGGTGCTGGTCCTGTTTCGGGATTTGGGGTCGCATATTGACGAGCCACCCTTTGCCACTGAGGTGGAGGAGACGCTGTGATCGTCGCAATCGTTTTTGTCGCCCTTATCCTGTTCGGGATGCCGATTGGGTTTGCCATTGGCCTTGCCGGCGTCGTGGGTCTGATTGACATGGGCGGAACGCAGTTCTTGGCGATTGGTCCCAGCAAGATATTTAACGGCCTCAATATCTTTCCCTTTCTTGCCATGCCGTTCTTCATTCTGGCCGGTGAGATCATGAATGACATCGGGATCACCAGTCGTCTTGTGAAACTGGCTCAGGTTCTGGTTGGACGGTTCCGTGGTGGGCTGGCCCATACCAATATGCTGGCTTCGGTTTTCTTCGCTGGACTAACCGGCTCGGCGACTGCGGACGCGGCGGCCTTTGGTCGGACACTTGTGCCTGCAATGGTAAAAGAAGGCTACAAACGTGATTATGCCTGCGCGGTCACGGCAGCGGGATCCATCATCGGCCCGACCATTCCGCCCTCGGGGCTAATGGTTGTCTACGGGTCGCTAATGGGTGTCTCCATTGCAGGCCTGTTCGCCGCAGGCGTTCTGCCAGGCCTAGTGATTTGTATCGTCTGCATGGCGGTCATAGCCATCGGCGGTAAGCGAGAAAACCTTCCGAAAGCATTGCGCGGCGCGAGCCCTCGCGAGGTCTGGGATACATTTGTTTCCTCTCTGACCGCTTTGGCGATGCCGGTAATTATCCTGGGGGGCATTCTGGGTGGGATCGTCACCCCGACAGAGGCTGCGTCGATTGCTGTGGCCTACGCGATGTTCATCGGGATTTTTGTCTATCGGTCGCTGACGTTCAAAGGCTTCTATGCGATGCTTGTCCGTACGGCGCGTATCACTGGCGTTATCTTTGTGATTATCGCCTTCGCTGGCATTCTCGGCTGGTGGATGAGCTTTGAGCGCATTCCTCAACTGATTGCGGAAACCGTTCTTGGCCTTTCAGATAACCGGTATGCCGTTATCGCGATCATCATCGGATTGCTGCTGATTGTTGGTATGGTTATGGATATCACCGCCATCCTGATCATCCTTGCGCCGGTGTTGGTTCCGCTCACACAGCAGGTTGGCCTAGAACCCATTCACGCCGGGATCATCTTTGTTCTGGCCCTAAACATATCGTTGATGACCCCGCCAGTGGGCGCTTGTCTGTTTGTTCTGTCGTCCGTCACCGGCGAAAAGCTGGAGCGGATTTCCATCAAGCTGTTCCCGTTTCTGATTGCCGAAATCGCCATCTTATTTGCCTTTGCATTTTGGGAGGACGCAGCCCTTTGGCTGCCCCGGATGTTGGGCTTTGCTCAGTAAATTCCCCACGAAAACCAAACCAACAGGAGAAGAACAATGAAGACTATTCTGACAGGTGCGGCGTTTACCGCAACCATGCTTGCAACCAGTGCACTGGCCGAAGGTGGCGTCATCAAATTCGGGCACGACAACAAAACAGATCCATTTGAGAATCCGGCGCACGCCTGTACGGCCGTGTTCTCCAACCTTGTGAATTCCGGCACCAATGGCAGCGTCACGGTCGAAGTATTTGGATCAAACCAACTGGGCTCCGCCGCCGAGCATGTGCAGCAGGTGCGGGACGGCATCATTCAGGCAACCCTGACATCGACTGGCGCCTTGGCAAGCTACTACCCGCGGATTGATGTGCTGAATCTACCATTTGCATTTAATGGCAACGCATCGACCTACGAAGTCTTTGACGGCGAGTTCGGCGAAGCCCTGGCCGCAGATATCGAAGCAGAACTGGGTGATGTTGTAGTGCTGGGTTTCCCGGATACCGGCGGTTTCTTTGCGGTCACCAATTCTCAGCGACCTATTGCGGACTTGAAGGATTTTGATGGCATTCGCATCCGCACGATGACATTGCCGTCGCATCAGAAGATCGTGCAAGCCTTGGGCGCCGAAGCCTATCCCCTGTCCTGGGGCGAGGTGTATTCCGGCCTTCAAACCGGCGTGATTGACGGCCAGATGAATCCGGTCCCGATCATCTCCTTCGCCAATTTTGCCGAAGTTCAGCAGTATCTGACGCTGACCAACCATTTGTTTTCGCCCTACACCTTCATGATCAATCGCGCTTTCTTTGAGGGCCTGTCCGAGGCCGAGCAGGCCACGATCCGTACGGCTGCTGAAAACTGCGTAACTGCAAGTCGCGGTCTGTCACGGATCATCGAATCCTCAGATAGAGGTCTTGCGGGCCTCATGGATCAGATTGAAGTGACGGCCCTGACTGACGATCAACGCAGTTCCATGGCGGCTGCAACGCAGCCTGCTTTTGAAGCGCATGTTCAGGAAAACCTGGATGAAAAAGCGGCCGAGCTTCTGGCGAGTTTCAAGGCTGCGGTAGAGAACGCCAACAACGCGTCTTACCTCGACTGATCCTCCCTGACTGCCGGATCCAACCGGCAGCACCTCTTGTCGGAGATCAGTCTCTGGTCTCCGACCCAACCAACGAATTGGATTAGACATGCGGGTTTTCTGTGCGTCCATTGCGACCGAAACAAATACGTTTTCCCCCCTGCGCACGGATTTTTCCGATTTCGAGCAGAGCTTTTACGCACCACCCGGTGAACACCCTGTTACCCCCACGTTGTGCAGCGCTGTGTTTCCGGCACTGAGAAAACGGGCACAGGTCAATGAGTTGGAGTTGATCGAGGGTACTGCTACATGGGCGGAACCGGGCGGGTTGCTAAACCGCGAAACATGGGGACGCCTGAAGCAAGAAGTGTTGGATCAGGTCACTGCTGCGCTACCTTTGGACGGTGTTGTTCTGGGCCTGCATGGGGCGATGATTGCCGAAGGATGTGTGGATTGCGAAGGTGAATTGATCGAAGCCATTCGCGCGATTGTCGGCCCCAAAACGGTTATCGGAGCCAGCTTCGACCCGCACAGTCATCTCAGTCAGAAACGAGTGGCTAATGCCGACGTGATCACGGTGTTCAAAGAATTTCCGCATACTGATTTTGTTGAAGCAGGAGAAGCCTGTGTCGATCTGACACTGCGCACGATCAAAGGAGACATTCGGCCCGTTATCTCAGTTTTTGACGTTCGTATGTTGGATGTCCTGCCAACCAGCCAAGAACCCATGCGCGGATTTGTCGATCAGTTGAACCAAATGGAGGCAAAGGGGGAAGTTCTCTCAGCTTCTGTCATTCACGGGTTTATGGCTGGGGATTCTCCGGATATCGGCGCCAAAATCGTCGTTTTGACAGATGATGATCGGGCCAAAGCCGACAATATAGCCCGGAATTTGGGAACGGAGCTGTTTTCGTTCCGAGGACAGACAAAGCCAGACTACCTCTCTCCGGTTGAAGCATTTCGAATGGCTCAGAAAGCCGCGCATGGACCTGTGGTCGTGGCGGATGTGTGGGATAACCCGGGTGGAGGCGTCGCAGGGGATTCCACCCTGATCCTTGAAGAGGCCATTGCTCAAAACCTCAAATCTGTCGCATTCGGCACGATATGGGATCCCATGGCTGTTCGCTTGTGCCATGCGGCCGGAGAAGGCGCAGTATTCGATCTACGCTTCGGGGGCAAAACGTCGGCTCTCGCAGGTAACCCAATTGACGCCACGGTCACAGTTGTCCGCAATCAACGCAATGCAGTTCAAAGCTTTGGTGCATCTATCGTCCCCATGGGAGATTGCTCGGTCATTCGTTTGGGTGGGATAGAGGTCGTTTTGAACACAAACCGAAGTCAGGCTTTCTCGCCAGACCTGTTCACCAACCTCGGCATCGATGTCACTGAAAAAAAGATATTGGTCGTCAAATCTACAAACCATTTCCACGGTGCCTTCTCCGACGTCGCTGCCGAAATAATTTATGCAGCTGTCGAAGGCCCCTATCCGAATGATCCCACCAAAACACGCTACAATAATCTGACACGCTCAATTTGGCCTATCGTCAAAAACCCTCACGAGGAAATTGTGGAATGATTTTTCCTGATATCGACACACCGGCTGTCCTAGTCGACCTGGATATCGCCGAAGCGAACATCGACCGCTTTCAGGGGCATTGTGCGAAACACGGAATCGCCGTCCGACCGCACATCAAAACCCACAAACTCCCCAAGCTGGCGCGAAGGCAGTTAGAGGCGGGCGCTATTGGCATAACCTGCCAGAAAGTGAGTGAGGCCGAGGCAATGATTGCTGAGGGTGGTATCGACGACGTGCTGATAACCTTTAATATCCTCGGTGACGCCAAGTTGGCGCGGTTGCGTGCCCTGTCAGAGAAGGTGAGATTGTCTGTTGTCGCGGACAACACCGAAACCGTTGACGGTTTGTCGAAATCTTTTGCAGATGCTGCGACACCACTGTGTGTACTTGTGGAGTGCGATACGGGCGCGGCACGTTGTGGCGTAACCACCCCTGAGCAGGCGCGAGATCTGGCACGTTATATCGATAGCCAACCAGGTGTTACATTCCTCGGTCTAATGACCTATCCGCCGGTTGGCCAAGAGGTTGCTGTTCAAGAATGGCTCACTAGAGCCAAACGAGAAATCGAAGAGATCGGGTTGCCGGTGCACGTCGTGTCCCATGGCGGCTCACCAGGAATGTGGCAGGCGCAGGATGTTCCAGTTGCAACTGAATATCGGATTGGCACCTATATCTATAACGACTGCTCCCTTCAGGCACAGGGCGTCTGCACGTGGGAGGACTGTGCGCTGAGCGTTCTTGCCACCGTAATTTCAGTTCCTGCCGACAATCGGGCAGTGATAGATGCGGGATCTAAAGTGTTGACCTCAGACCTGTTGGGACTGGAGGGCCACGGGTACGTGATGGGGCGCCCGGACATTCTGGTTCAGGGTCTGTCAGAGGAACATGGCGTTCTGAAAGCCGACAAGATCAATCTAAAAGTTGGCGAGCATATCCGGATTATTCCAAACCATGCCTGTGTTGTGACCAACATGGTTGATCAGATTGAGACCATTCGCGGGGATCATTCGCTGGGGCCTGTTCCAGTCGTGGCGCGAGGCAAAGTTCAGTAACGGCAAAACCGTAGCCCAAAGACGTAGCCTGCGTCGGGCATCAATAAGGTGAAACATGGCTGACCTCATATGTTTAGGGGAACCCCTGTTCGAATTAAACGCATGCCAGGATGGACTGTTCAAAGGGGGGTTCGGCGGAGATGTTTCCAACGTCGCTGTCGCTGCTGCCAGACAGGGGATTGATGTCGCTTTGATTGCGCGCGTCGGAGACGACCAATTTGGCGAGAAGCTTCGGGGTTTGTGGTCCCGAGAAGGTGTGAACCACGAGCACGTGTTATCTGCCTCGGGTGAGGACACGGGGCTCTATTTCGTCTTTCACGATGGACACGGGCACCATTTCGTTTACCGTCGAAAGGGCTCCGCCGCCAGTCGGATGTTACCGGAACAAATTCCAGGCGATGCAATCTCCAATGCAAGGATGTTTTATACTTCCGGGATCAGTCTTGGGGTAAGTCCAGAGCTTCAATCAACAACTCAGGAAGCAATCCACACAGCGCGGCAGTTTGGCGTATCAATTGCTTTCGATCCCAATTTGCGGACAGCTCTTTGGCCGTTAGACAAGGCCCGGCAGGTTACTCACGATGCAATGCGGCGCTGCAATATCGTGCTGCCAGGGCTCGATGACGCCCGTCAATTGACGAGCCTTCACAGCCCCGAGGACATAATTGACTTCTACCACAATCTGGGTGCTGAAGTTGTGGCGCTGTCGCTTGGTGCGGACGGTGTATCCATATCCGACGGGCAAGGCATTCTCACAATTCCCGGAGTAACAGTCCCGGCGGTCGACGCTACCGGCGCGGGAGACTGTTTTAACGGAATTTTCCTGTCCGCTTACCTGAAAAACAAGGATGCCTTGAAATCTGCTGAACTCGCGAACCGCGGCGCGGCCCTTTCGACTACGGGCTTTGGTGCCGTGGACCCCATTCCTTACGGAAAAGACCTAACAGAAGGAAATCACTTCAATGTCTGAGAAAAAGATCGTGCGCTTGGGCGATGACAGGACCGGTGCAGGTGGTCAACCGCTACCTTTTGCTCCAGCTGTAAGAGCCGGCGACTTTGTGTTCATATCCGGGCAGGTGGCAATGAAAGAAAATGGAGAAATAGAAGCGGGAGGCATCGAGTCACAAACCCGAAAAACGATGGAAAATCTGATAGCAGCTTTGGCGCTGGCTGATTGCACTCTGGATGATGTAGCGAAAGTGGGCGTCTGGCTGGACGATCCTCGTGATTTTTGGACGTTCAACCGGGTCTACGCGAGCTACTTCCCAAATGGCGGCCCGGCGCGCTCAACCGTCCGTTCGCAAATCATGGTGGACGCCAAGGTCGAGATTGATGCGGTCGCATACAAACCGCTGGGCTAGCTCCAAGATACTCTTTCCAATAGAATTGAGCTGGCACTTTTTGCCAGCCTATTTTCTTGAAATATTATAGAGCACCATTTGGAAGGACGTTTTGTAACGCACTGGGTGTAATACGGACATTTATTGTTGATAAGGCTAAGACCGGATGGTTGCACTTCTGGGGTTTGCAGAGTCCATTTGTGAAAGTTTGCTTTGGGCTGCGAGCGGACGAGCTTGCCCGATATTAAAGACAGATTCATTTCGTAAATATGCTACGATACCAAAGTGATGCGCAACGTCGTCGCCCTGCGCAAGCGCGACAAGAACAATATCGCTGAAGAAGAAGCCATGCTGGAAATGTACAAAGAAGCGCTGGGGATGTAACTTCAGCCGCTTACGGGTTCAGAAAACGGAGATCTGGCATGGTCCGAAGCCGTGCCAGATCCTGCTCATAAAGCTCGGTAAACGCCGCGATAATGTCTTCGCTCCAGCCGGGCAGTTCCACCTCTTCCTCGATCGCCTCTGTCAGCGCATGCTGCTGAAAGATCTGTGCTAACCTTCCTCTGAAAATGGGATCGTTGGGTGGGCGTTGTTGTTCTCTCAACCCCTTCAGCTCCTGCTTACCCAGATCCGAGATCAGCGAGGACAGCAGCGCGTATTCCTGATCAAGCTGCGTGTCCGCGGGTAGTCCGACAAGTGCGCGCGCAATGTCACCAAGGATCAGAGGAGAATCCTCGTTACTCCACAAGGTGATCTTGACGTCTGGAGCAAGATCGCGAATGTCCTCAATCATCGCAAGCCAACTCAGGCAACTCAGATCGGTCGTCGCAACTATATGTTCGCGCTCGGGGGCCGATAGCAACATCAATACCTTCGGAATAAAGCTGCCGGGATTGCGTAGCCCCACAAACAGTTCGACAGACGAATCGCTGAACAGGTGGTCCATATAGGACATCCTTTGACCCGCGTTCGCATAGAACTGCCCATCCATGATGATCGATGCCCGTTCACCAAGATACAGCGCACTTGACAGGATCGCCCGATCAACCTGCTGCCCCTGAGGCATTAATTTCTGAAACCTTGCCCGCGTATCTTGGTGCGAAGGGCGGTCGGCCGCAGGCTTCAGAGCTGGCCGAAAGATCTTTCTGAACGGACGCATCCCCCAAAATGCCGCATGGCTCTCAGCGACAAGCTGTACGTTCGCCTGAAGTAGATTGAGCAACGGGTCGTGGTCGGTAAAGTGTGCTCCGGCTTGGATGACCATCTGCATATTGGAATTGTCCTTGCCTCGGGCGAAATTATCGCTTGGGTTACAACCTGTCCCCGGCGCAGTCAAATTTGGATAAGGCCTGATTATTAGGTTATCCTAAGGCAAACCATCACAAAGTTAAGGCGACGCGAAAATTCGGGCTTGCAGTCCCTGTTCCGAGCGATTAATCGACACCCAGTGCCCCTATAGCTCAGCTGGTAGAGCAACTGATTTGTAATCAGTAGGTCCGCGGTTCGAGTCCGTGTGGGGGCACCAGAATATCCTGATAATGTTAAATTAATTTGTATATACAGTGACACGCTGCCGCACATGCTCGACTCGTGTCAGTCTGATGTCAGTCGCGCCGCTGCAACTCAGTCCGTAGGATTCGGTCGGCCAGTTTGAACCCAGCAGCCGCGTAAACGTCTGCCTTGTGTTCCAAGGCTTCCCCTAAATCGGTGCGCTGGTCGTGCCAAGCCTTACTGTTATGCACTAGGACAACCTGCCTAAATTCGCGTTCGGTCTAATTTCCTGGTAAAAACTCGCGGCACATGGATAGATTGCGGTTTACCTCATCGCGGCAAAAGTTAGTTAGCCGTTCGCGTTGGGTTGTCGCCTTGGTCTGAGCGTCGCGCCGCGCTTCGTTGGTCATAAATGCAAAGCAACCATCGAAGGCAAACGCGGCATCGTTGTCATAAAGGCGAATAAACTCGATGGCATCGATCATATCGCGATACTCGGTCGATATGATGTCACCCTTAACCCGGTGGATTTCCGCAACGCGATCCTCACCCACGTGCCGCGTCAAAAGGTACGTGCTCTGTTCATCGCCGTTCCCAACACTGTGGGCAAATTGACATCGGTGGCTTTCGCGGTTCTGGTTGACCGCCCCGATCACTTCCACATGCTCGATCGGGTCATATTGGACTTGTTTATTCCATTGGTAGTAGACCGGTGGATCAACATACAGATTCGGTTGCTGTTGGGCTAAAGCGGCACCAGCAGTTGCCATTGCTATCAAAGCAGCGATGATTGCTCGATTCATTCCCATAGTTCCTTTGGGGCTCATCGCAAGAGGTTGGCGCGATGTGTCAGGGTTGATGTGGATTTATCCTGATCGCGCACAAATATCCTTGGTAGAGCTGATCACATTCAACGCAAGCCAGCCAATTAGAATCCGCGAAGCCACGCTAGCGCGAAGGCTCGGTCTGGTCTTTTTCTGCCGTTTCACCCGAGGGCTTCAGCGACAATGGCGGGTCTTCCGGCTCTTCTGAGATCGGGGCAGGGGCGGCCGGAGGTTCTGTCAGTCCATCGTCAGGTCCGGGGACCGGGCGCGCGGTCGGGGTGGCGCCTTCTTCAACCGGGTTTTTCGAATCCAGCTCATCCGTAGCAAGTGCCCTGCGAAATACCAGCACATTTCGCCAGTTAGTGGTTGAACCCGTCAAACCTGTGCGTTCCTCGCTGGGCAGCAATTCTGCGCGCTGATATTCCCAACCCTCTTGGCCCAGTTGGTTCAACAACTGCTCAATTGAGGTGGCGAACCGGCCCTCGGGCGTTTTCACGCCCTTCGCCTTGGTTCCCTTTTGCGGAGCGGGGACAACTTTATATTCGTAGCGCTGCATCAACTGGTCCTAATTGCGTAACCCGGGCAAATTAACATTTTGACAGGCGGGTGAAAGCCAAGATCACGTATTGGCGAAATTCGGCCCGCACTGTGGCTTTAGCTCCGCGCGGCTTTGCCCACAAGCGACAGACAGGTTTCGGTTGCGATCGCCATGTCCTGCACCGAGATCCACTCCAGCGGACCATGAATACATTGCATGCCCGTAAATATGTTGGGCGTGGGTGTGCCGAATTCGGTTAGGCGGGAGCCATCGGTGCCACCCCGGATCGGAACCGATATTGGCTCGATCCCCTGTTCGCGGCAGGCTTCGCGCGCCAGATCGACAGGGGTCATGTCCTTTTCCAGCCAATAGCGCATGTTGCGGTATTGATGGGAGATGTCGCAGGAGATGGTCGCGCGCGGTTCGGTGGCCTGAACGGCAGCACAGACCTGACGGACAATTTCGCGCAGGGCTTCCAGCGCATCCATTTCGAAATCACGCAGGATCAGCTTGATCTCCATCTCGGACGAGCCGCCATTCATATCTGTGACATGGATGAACCCCTGACGCCCATCCGTCACCTCGGGTGTCATCGTCGCCTGAGGCAGTGTCTGCACGATCTTTGCCGCCAGATGCGCCGCGTTTACCATTTTGTCCTTGGCCAATCCGGGGTGGATCGACACGCCTGTGATCTTGATCACCGCCCGATCAGCCGAGAAGCTCTCATATTCGATCTCACCCAGTTCCTGTCCGTCCAGCGTATAGGCAAAATCCGCGCCCAGATCCTTGGGTAGCTGTTCGGAAACGCCGCGCCCGATTTCTTCATCCGGGGTAAAGGCGATGCGAATCGGACCGTGGGGGATGTCAATGTTCTCCAGCAAGTGCCTCGCCATCGTCATCAGGATCGAAACGCCCGCCTTGTCATCGCCCCCCAGCAGAGTGGTGCCTGAGGCAGTGATCAGATCATGTCCGATCTTCTTGGCCAGATAAGGGTGTTCTTCGGGCGATAACACCAGATCGGGATCATCGGGGAAGGTAATCTCGCCGCCATTATACCCTTTGATCACCCGAGGCTTCACGCCGGTTGCATTGAACTGAGGCGCGGTGTCCACATGCGCCAGAAATCCAATCGTTGGCCCGTCGGCCGTACCGGGGATGGTGGCCACGACCACGCTGTCTCCGGTCATCTGAACGTCTTGCGCACCGATCTCGGTCAGCTCTTGCCGCAACAGGTTCAGCATGTCGAACTGAACATCGGTGCTTGGGGTCGAGGGCGAGGTCTCATCGCTCTGACTGTCGATGGCGGCATAGCGCACCAGCCGGGTTTCCAGTTCCTGATCAAACCGATTTTTCATGTCTGCTTCCTCTCCGCGTTGCGGGAAGAAGAATGCCCATTTGGGCGTGGAGTCAAGCTGAAGGCCTGCCCGTTTTGAGCGGCCTGAAATTAACTTTTTGTTATGTACAAGTTGAACAAACCCCTGTCTGGGGTTTGTTCAACTCGGAAGATTTACGAACTCAGCTTTTTGCTGACCAATTCGTTCACGGCCTTTGGATTGGCTTTGCCGCCGGTGGCCTTCATCACCTGACCGACGAACCAGCCCGCCAGTTTCGGGTTCACCTTGGCTTTCTCAACCTGTGCCGGATTGGCGGCGATGATCTCATCCAAAGCGGCCTCGATCGCACCGGTATCGGTCACCTGCTTCATACCGCGCTCTTCGACGATCTGTGCTGGGTCACCGCCTTCGGTATAGACAATCTCAAACAGGTCCTTGGCGATCTTGCCCGAGATGGCGTCCGACGAAATCAGATCAATGATTCCCGCCAACTGAGCGGGAGAAACCGGAGACTCGGTGATGTCATGGTCTTCTTTCTTCAACCGGCCAAACAGCTCGTTGATCACCCAGTTTGCAGCCAGCTTGCCGCTGCGCCCCTTGGCGACCTCTTCGAAATAAGCCGCTGATTCTACCTCGGCGGTCAAGACCGAAGCGTCGTAGTCGGTCAGGCTGAACTCGCTGATAAATCGCGCTTTTTTGTCGTCTGGCAGCTCGGGCAGCTTGGCAGCGATGTCGTCGACCCACGCTTGTTCGATCTCCAGCGGCAGCAGATCGGGGTCAGGGAAGTAGCGATAGTCATGCGCTTCTTCCTTAGACCGCATCGAGCGTGTCTCGCCCTTATCCGGATCATACAGGCGCGTTTCCTGATCAATCGTGCCGCCGCCTTCGACGATTGCGATTTGACGACGTGCTTCGACCTCAATCGCTTGCTGGATAAAGCGCATCGAGTTCATGTTCTTGATCTCGCAGCGCGTGCCCAGATGCGAAAAGTCCTGTGTTTCCTGATACTTCTCATACGCACCCGGCAAACAGATCGAGACGTTCACGTCCGCCCGCAGGTTGCCGTTCTGCATGTTACCGTCGCAGGTGCCCAGATAGCGCATGATCTGACGCAACTTGGCGATGTAAGCCGCCGCCTCTTCCGGCCCGCGAATATCCGGACGCGAAACGATCTCCATCAGGCAGACACCGGTCCGGTTCAGGTCGACAAAGGACATATGCGGATCCATGTCGTGGATCGATTTGCCCGCGTCCTGCTCCATGTGGATGCGCTCGATCCGAACCATGCGCGCGGTGCCGTCGCCCATCTCGACCAGCACTTCACCTTCGCCCACAATAGGCTGATAAAGTTGGGAAATCTGGTAGCCCTGCGGCAGGTCAGGATAGAAATAGTTCTTGCGGTCAAAGGCCGATTTCAGGTTGATATCCGCTTTCAAACCCAGCCCGGTGCGCACCGCCTGTTCAACGCAATACTCGTTGATCACCGGTAGCATGCCGGGCATCGCGGCGTCCACGAAGGCCACATTCGAATTCGGCTCGGCCCCGAATTGGGTCGACGCCCCCGAGAACAGTTTGGCGTTGGACGAGACCTGAGCATGCACCTCCATTCCGATCACCAGTTCCCAATCGTGCTTGGCCCCGGCAATGGTTTTGGGTTTGGGCATTTCGTATGTCAGGTCGAGCATGGCGCGCCTCATTTCCGCAGAAGTCTAAGCCTGCGTATTAGGCCCGGCGCGCCAAAGGAGCAAGGGGTTAGTTCCCTGAGAATTGCAGCCCGGACGGAGTGAACGTCACACTCTGCCCGCTGCGCAGTTCCTCGCGCAGCAGGTTTGCGATGGCCTTTAGCGCATCGCGGCGACCGCGTGCAGCAAATCGCTCGGATGAGTTGACGCGAAGGCTATTGTTGAACCCGTTTGCTGCATGGGCCCAAATCAGAGGGTGCAGTTCGGTCAGGTGATCGCGGATCAGCCAATTGGCAGCCTCACAAATCTGTTTGCGGGCGATATCCGCCTGAGGGTTTTGCCCCATTCGGTTCTGCTGGGTGATCGCGCAATAGGCCGCGAGCAAGTTGATAGTTTGCTGATCCGGGCGACGCACTACGATATCCCGCAGACCCTCAAGGAAATACTCCACATCCACCCGTGCGCAGGCCTCGTCATCCAATGCGATGGCGTCGAACTGTACCCAGGTGTATCCGCCTGCGCCCCATGTTTTCTGGGTCCGCGCCGCGTTGCGCAATGCTTGAACTTCAAGCTCTTCATAGCTCCCGAACCAGCGCGGCAGCATGTGGCTGCCCATCGCGCGCATATGGCGATGGTTCTGAATGTCTAGAGTGATCAAGTGTTCATACTTATCTGCCACACGGGTGCGCGGATCGACGTGACCTGCCAGCAAAGCGCAATCGGCTGCGGCAATCGCAGGGCTGTCTGGCATTGCAGAACGGCAAAGTGGCAGCAATGCTGCCGCACGGTCGAAATGCGCCGCACAGCGAGATTGATGCAATGACGGCAGCGCCTCTGGATGCGCATCGCCGCGCCATGCCCAGGCAAGATCAATATGGGCCAGTGCAACGACCAGCGTGATCATCGGATCGTTGGGATGGTTTTGGATCTCGCCTTCAAGCTCGAAAATTCCACCCAGCAGATCGTAGTCTGACATCGCCTTGCCATCTGACAGCGCGTGCTCGACAGCCAGCACGACATCTGAACGGGCGCCAAAGGCCAACAGGTCTGCTATGGGCTGTCCGCAGGGCGTGGATTTGCGTGCCTGATCCGCAGCGCGCATCTCTTGCGAAAGTTCGGCCCACATATCCTGCCGCGCCAGATAGCGACCGCGTTCAATCACCTGATGTCCGTTTGCATCCTGTTCGTCCGTTTCGACGATAGGGACATTCAATTGGCCCGATGCGACAAGCCAGGCGGTGGCATCAGCGACTGACGCAGGCAGGGGCGTTGAAGGGGAGGAACCGAAAAAACGGGCGGCAAAAGGCTTGATAGACCAAAACATGGCAGAACTCGAACTTGAACAAACTAGTAACGCGTTCAGTTTGCCAAAAATTGTGCTCAATTCAAAGAGACACTACCTCAAACCGGTATTTCAGGCACCAATCGTGTTCAGATTCGATGAATCGTTTCAAAATACTCTAAAATGATGGCGTTCAACGGCGATTCCCGCCCGTTGCAGAACCTCTTCAAGCTGTTTGTGCGGAGGAAGTGATTCATCTGGCAGACGCAGTCGTTTTTCGGATTTCAGTATCACAGAGACCCGCACCGAAAAGTCCCATCGCGTGTCGAACCGAAAACGATCCACTGTAGAAAGATCCAGCGTGCCCCGACGCTGACCTGTATGCCAGCGTAAGTTGCCATCGGACAGTTCCATCCCCGCGCTGGTATCTTGGAGTACATCCCGAAGCGCGGGCAGAGTGGTCAGGGCCAGCAGGCCTATCAGCCACCAGACCGCATCGAACAAGACGATCAGCCCGGTCAGAACCGCATAGATGCCAATTAGAATCAAAACCATGCGCGGATTTCGGTTCTGTCGTGTGAATGTGAAGGCGGTCATGCGCCCAGGATGCGCGAGACCATTTCGGTTGAGTCGCGAGACAGGCCTGGAGTTTCGGCGATGCGGTTCAGTTGTTTTCGGATCAGGGCCTGACGGTTCGCGTCATAGCGTTTCCAGGTCTGGAACGCGCTGCACATCCGGGCGGTGGTTTGCGGGTTCACCGGGTCGAGTCGGATCAACCAGTCTGCCAGCAATGCATAACCTGCGCCATCGGTTTGATGGAACCCCGCATGGTTTCCGACCAGAGATCCCATCAACGCTCGGAAGCGGTTGGGGTTTTTCCAATTGAAATCCGGGTGCTCAGTCAGTTTGCTCGCGGTTTCGACCGTAGTTTCCGGACCAGCCATCGAAACCTGCAGGGCGAACCATTTGTCCATCACCAACCGATCATGTTGCCATTGATCATAGAATGCGGCCAATTCAGCCTCACCTTTACCCGCGCGCAGCAGACAGGACAAAGAGGTGAGTTGCTGGGTCATGTTGTTGGCGCGTGCATACTCTTCGGCCGCCTTGATGCCTCCATCCAGGCGCGAGGTCAGGGCCAGCGCCGCGCTACCCAAGGCGCGCTTTCCAGATTGTTCAGCGTCCGGTTGGTATGGCGCATCCACCAGCGTTTCACTGTGAAGCCGGGGCAGCAGGTCTTGTACGTGTTGAGCCGTGGCTTGACGCAAGGTTTCAGCCGCCCTCCAGATCGCCATTGGATCGGGGGTGATACCCTTGTCATGCAGCGCCGCAGCCAGTTCTGATTGCGTTGGCAGACCCAACATGAGCGCCCGGTAAGCAGGGTCCAGCGTTTCATCGCGAAGGACTGACAGCAAACCGTCGAGGTAGTCGGCCTCTGGTGTTGCTTCCTCGGTGATCATGCGCAGAAGGGTGTCTTCGGCCAGCGACCTTCCAGCTTGCCAGCGGTTGAACGGGTCGATGTCATGGGCAAGTAGGAATGCGCGTTCTGCATTCGTTGAATCGTGTTCCAGGATCACCGGAGCCGAGAAACCCCGCAAGATCGAAGGCACAGGTTTCGCGGCGAGACCGGTGAACTTAAAGGTCTGTTCGGCTTCGGTCAGTTCCAACACTTTGGTTACGCGTACCTCATCGCCGTTCGGGCCGAGCAGACCCACGGCGACAGGAATGACCTGAGGCTGCTTGTCCTCCTGTCCCGGCGTCGGTTCGGTGCGTTGGCTCAGAGTCAGGGTGTAGGTGCCATCGGCCCAATCCTCAGCGACCGAGACCCTTGGCGTTCCCGATTGATTGTACCAGCGCTTGAACTGGCTCAGATCCCGACCAGTGGTCTCTTCGAACACTTGCAGCCAGTCCTCGATCGTGCAGGCCTGTCCATCATGGCGGTCGAAATAGAGATCCAGCGCCTCTGAGTAGGCCTCGTCACCCACTAGGCATTTCAGCATACCGATTACCTCAGCGCCTTTCTCATATATGGTTGAGGTGTAGAAGTTGTTGATTTCCTGAAAACTCTCGGGCCGAACCGGGTGCGACAAAGGCCCGTTGTCCTCGGGGAACTGTCGCGCGCGCAGGTCGATGGCGTCGTGAATACGTTTTACCGGGGCCGAGCGCATGTCCGAGGTGAACTGCGCGTCGCGGAACACTGTCAGCCCCTCTTTCAGACACAGCTGGAACCAGTCACGGCAGGTGATGCGGTTGCCGGTCCAGTTGTGGAAATACTCATGCGCGATAATCGCCTCGATCCGTTCGAAATTCGCATCGGTCGAGGTTTCTGGGCTTGCCAGAACGGCGGAGGAGTTGAAGATGTTCAGCCCCTTATTCTCCATCGCGCCCATGTTGAAATCGTCGACCGCCACGATGTTGAACACGTCCAAATCGTATTCGCGGCCATAGACATCCTCGTCCCATTTCATGGATTTCTTCAACGCTTCCATGCCAAAGGCGCTTTTGCCTTCATCTCCGGGACGAACCCAGAGGTTCAATTCAACGTCGCGACCAGATTTGGTGGTGAACTGGCCAGGGTGGGCAATCAGCTCCCCGGCGACGAGCGCGAACAGATAGGCGGGTTTGGGCCACGGATCGACCCATTCCGCCCAACCTTCCCCTTTGTCCGAGGGGTTGCCGTTGGACAGCAGCACCGGCAGGTCTCCGTTGATGCGCACTGTAAAGGTGGACATCACATCCGGGCGGTCAGGGTAATAGGTGATCTTGCGAAAGCCTTCGGCCTCGCATTGGGTGCAGTACATGCCATTCGACATGTAGAGACCTTCAAGCGCGGTGTTGTTAGCGGGATCAATCTCGACCACGGCCTCCCAGATGAAAGGTGCGTCAGGAACTGTGGCGGTGAGGCCTTCCGCAGTGATCTCGGGCGTAATCACTTCGCCATCAATCGCAGCTCGGATCAGGTTCAGTTCTTCCCCGTGCAGAAAGAATGTGCGGTCCGTAGCTTCGGGATTCGGACGGAATTTTATCCGAGAGGTCACGCGCGTGGCATTGGGTGCCAGATCAAAAGTCAGATGCACGCTGTCCACCAGGTAACCAAACGGGGTGTAGTCTTTCAGATAGATCGTGGTGGGGGCGGCGTCGCGCATCGGGGGCCTCATCATCTGGGAATCTGGCGTGACGTTAGGGGCTTCGCGCTGGCGCTGCAACCAATGGGCAATTGTCCAGATAGATTTGAAACAGTTTCGTGTTTGGTCATAAAAACTGAACCTATGGGCACAAGTTGCCTATCGGAAACAAACCACCTAATTGATGGGCGCATACAATGGCACACAATCGTAGGGGATTCGGAACATGAGCAGCAGAGAGATCCGCAGCGGACTGCAGATCGACCCGGTTCTGGTGGACTTCATCGAACAGAAGGCACTGCCGGGCACAAAGGTCACGGCTGATCAGTTCTGGTCGGGTCTGGAGCGTTTGGTGAATGAGCTGGGACCGAGGAATCGCGCGCTGTTGGAAAAGCGTACTGACATTCAGGGGCGCATCGACGGTTGGCATGCGGCGCGGCGCGGCCTGCCCATCAATGCTGGCGAGTACCAGTCTTTTCTGCGTGAGATTGGGTATCTGGTTGATGAAGGCGAGGATTTCGAAATCGAAACCGCCAATGTCGATCCCGAAATCGCTCTGACACCAGGCCCGCAGTTGGTTGTGCCGATCACCAATGCACGCTTTGCGCTGAACGCGGCGAATGCCCGTTGGGGCAGTCTGTATGATGCGCTTTATGGTACAGATGCGTTGGGCGATCTGCCTGCTGGCAAAGGCTATGACGCAGAACGTGGCGCACGGGTCGTCAGCTGGGCCAAGGCCTTTTTGGATCAGGCGGTGCCGTTGGCCGTCGGTTCCTGGTCGGATGTGTCAGGACTGAGCGTTCAGTACGGGGCGCTGATGCCGACCCTGGCCGATGCGTCTCAGTTCGCAGGATATGGTGGCGCAGCCGAGAACCCGGAATTTGTCCTGCTCCGCAACAACGGACTGCATATCCAGATCAAGGTTGATGCGCTAAGCGCAATCGGAGCAACCGATCCGGCGGGCATTGCTGATGTGCGTTTGGAGTCCGCGCTTTCGACGATCATGGATTGTGAGGATTCGGTTGCCTGTGTCGATGCAACCGACAAGGTGCAGGCCTATGGAAACTGGCTGGGCTTGATGGCTGGCGACCTGACCGAGGAGGTCACAAAAGGCGGTGCGACTTTCACCCGCAAACTTGCGGGGGATCTAGTCTATTCAGCACCCGATGGCGCGCCGGCCTCGTTGAAAGGGCGCTCGCTGATGCTGGTGCGAAATGTTGGGCATCTCATGACCAACCCCGCCGTTCTGGATGCTAATGGTAATGAGATCGGTGAGGGCCTGATGGATGGGCTTTGCACCACGATGATCGCCATGCATGATCTGCAGCGTGAGGGCGGCAACTCGGTCACCGGCTCAGTCTATGTGGTCAAACCCAAGATGCACGGACCCGAAGAGGTCGCGTTCGCGGTCGAGATTTTCGACATGGTCGAAGACATTCTGGGCCTGCCACGGAATACCGTAAAGCTTGGCATCATGGATGAGGAACGTCGCACCTCGGCCAACCTCAAGGAATGCATCCGCGCCGCGAAATCACGCGTGGCATTCATCAATACCGGCTTTCTTGATCGCACAGGGGATGAAATTCACACCTCGATGGAGGCGGGTCCGATGCTGCCCAAGGGCGATATCAAGGAGACGCCTTGGATTGCGTCCTACGAGGATCGCAACGTCGATATCGGATTGGCCTGTGGCCTCAAGGGTAAGGCACAGATCGGAAAAGGCATGTGGGCAATGCCGGATCGAATGGAGGATATGCTGGCGGCCAAGATCGGTCACCCTCAAGCGGGCGCAACCTGCGCCTGGGTGCCTTCGCCCACTGCCGCAACCTTGCACGCAACGCATTACCACAAGGTCGATGTGCTGGCGCGTCAGGACGAGTTAGCCGCTGGCGCTGCTCGGGGGACGCTGGATGATCTGTTGACGGTGCCACTGTTGGGTGGTCGCAATCTCAGCGCTGAGGAGATTACCCGTGAGATCGAGAACAATGCTCAGGGCATATTGGGTTATGTTGTGCGCTGGGTTGATCAAGGCGTCGGCTGCTCGAAAGTGCCGGATAGCAACGACATTGGTCTGATGGAAGACCGCGCGACCTGCCGGATTTCGTCTCAGGCGTTGGCGAACTGGTTGCATCATGATCTGATCAGTCAGGAGCAGGTGATGGCAGCGCTGCAGAAAATGGCTGCTGTAGTGGATCGGCAGAATGCGGATGATCCGTCCTACAAGCCGATGACGCCGGGTTTTGACGGGATCGCCTTTCAGGCGGCGTGTGATCTGGTATTCCGTGGGCGAGTGCAGCCCTCAGGATATACTGAACCGGTGCTGCACGCGCGCCGGTTAGAACTGAAGGCAAGCTTGCGCTAAGGGTAGGGGCGGGAACGAGGGGGCCGTCTGCCCCCTCGCGCTCCCCCGAGGATATTTTGGGCCAGATGAAAGGGATCGGGCATGGTTATTTCATTGCGCAAAGCGCGGACCATCATTCGAAAAGCGCTGGAAAAAGGGCGTGAGATGGAGCTGAAGCCCCTCTCGGTTGTGGTTCTGGATGCGGGCGGTCACGTGATCGCTTTTGAACGCGAAGACGGTGCCGCGCCGGGGCGGTTTGCAATTGCGCATGGCAAAGCATACGGATCGGTGATGCTGGGCATGGCGGGTACTGCGCAGATGCAGCGCGCCGAAGGGCAGGCCTATTTCATGGCGGCGGTGAACGGGGTTTACGGCGGTCAGGTTGTACCAGTCCCAGGCGGAGTTCTGGTGCGTGACCGCAAGGGTGCAGTGATTGGTGCCGTGGGTGTCACTGGCGATACGTCCGACAATGACGCCCAAGCCGCGCTCGTTGGCATCGAGGGTGCCGGGCTCGTGGGCGAGATCTAAAACCCTCGGTTCGATTTTACAGGTGATGTGCGCGGCTGAACACGCGCTTGCGCTGCCATGCAGGGTCTGTGTCGTTGCGCGCGGCTCGGGCTGCCGATAGGTTTTGCAGAATACCTGCGAAACAAAGGACTTGGAATGGCGCGCCCCGTTGTTGGAATTATCGGCAACTCTTACTTGATGAATGATCAGTACCCGACGCATGCGGGCGGGACGATGAATTCTGATGCGGTGTCCAACGTATCGGATTGTCTGCCTCTGCTGATACCTGCTGATCCGCGCTATGTATCGGTCGACGAATTGCTAGAGGTTTGCGACGGTTTTTTGCTGACAGGCGGGCGCCCCAATGTTCATCCTGAGGAATATGGCGAGCCCGCAACCGAAGCGCATGGTGAGTTCGACCGCGCGCGGGATGCGATCACGCTGCCTCTGGTCCGGGCTTGTGCCGAGCGGGGGCAGCCGTTTTTTGGGATCTGCCGAGGGTTTCAGGAAGTGAACGTCGCCTTGGGTGGCACGCTTTATCCCGAAATTCGCGATCTTCCTGGGCGCCAGAACCACCGAATGCCACCCGATGGCACGTTGGAGGAAAAGTTTGCCTTGCGGCACGTCGTGAAGATGACCGAAGGTGGAGTTTTCCACCGCTTGTTGGGTGCGGCTGAGGTGATGACCAATACACTGCACGGGCAGGGGATCAAAACATTGGGCGAGAATGTGGTGATTGACGGCCACGCCCCTGATGGAACACCCGAGGCGATTTATGTCAAGGATGCGCCCGGATTTACCCTGTCGGTCCAGTGGCATCCAGAGTGGGATGCGGCGAATGACCCGGTCTCGCGGCCGCTGTTCCAGGCGTTCGGACGCGCTGTACACGCTTGGGCGGAAGGGAATGAAGCGGCTCGTTTCCAGCGCACGGCCTGAAGGTGAATTGGCCCGACGCGGCGCCGGACCAAATCGTTCTTAGACCATCAAGTTGAACTGTTTGTTCAGCGGCAGGCTGCGCGCGCGCTCTCCGGTCAGATCAAACAATGCGTTCCCCAAAGCGGGCATCGAGGGCGGAGTACCCGGCTCACCGACACCACCCAGATGTTTCTGGGTTTCGAGTATCCGGACTTCTGTTACTGGAGTGTTGTGCATCCGAAGCCCGTCATAGTCCGGGAAGTTCAGTTGTTCGACTTCACCATCCGAGAAGGTGATCTCGCCTGAGGTCGCAGCCGAAAGGCCATAGATCATGCCGCCAATCATCTGCGCCTCAACTGTTGCCGGATCAAGCGCGAGGCCCACATCGCAGGCGATCCAGGCTTTGCGGATTCGGATGGTACCATCCTCGTCCACCACCTCGATCACCTGTGCGACCGGGGTCCCAAAGCTGTAAGTCATCGCCACGCCACGTCCGACACCATTTGGGGTCTTGCCGGTCCAACCTGACATCTCCTTGACGGCTTCAAGACATCCCGCAGCTGGGGCGAATTCGGTCTTGGTCAGTTCAATCCGAAAGTCCAGCGGATCACGCCCGGCGGCATGGGCCATCTCGTCCAAAAAGGTCTCGTGAAAGAAACCATTGTGGCTGTTGCCGACCGATCGCCAGAACCCAACCGGTACGGCCAGATCAGCGATGTGGCCGCTCATGCGATAATTCGGAACGGCGTAAGGTTGGTTGAAGAAACCTTCGACAAGGACTTTGTCGGGTCCCCCGCCGGAAAAGCCGGTATATCGCTTCACGGCTTGCTGGGTTGGGGATTGGGAGGCGACCTTGCCGTCGATCAGAACGGCTTTGCCGTCCTTCACCGCACCACGCATTCGGGCCATGGCACCTGGACGGTAGTAATCGTGGCGCATATCCTCTTCACGGCTCCAGGTGGTCTGAACCGGGGTGCCGGGCATCGCCATGGCGACTTTGGTTGCGATCTCGCCGAAATCCAGCTCGCCCCGGCGGCCGAAGCCTCCACCCAGATAAGTGGTGTGAATCTCAACTGCCTCGGTCTCAAGCCCGGCGGTGTTGGCCACCCGCATCTGGATCAGCGTCGGGGCCTGATTGCCGCACCACAGGTCCAGCTTGCTGCCGGTATAGAGCGCGGTGGCGTTCATTGGTTCCATCGTGGCGTGGGCCAGATAAGGAACAGTGTAGTCCGCCGTGATTTCGGTGGCCCCTTCGGGCAGAACATCTACATCTCCATCATCACGCATGGTCGAGTTCGAAGCGTCATCAAACGCTTTGGCGATCTGTTCAAACAATGCATCGGTTTCGGGAGGATAGGGGGCGTCGCCCCAATCTACGTCGATCGCCTCGACCGCCTGCATCGCAAGCCATGTGTTGTTGGCTATCACAGCAACGCCCGTGCCCAGATCAACGATTTTTTCGACCCCGGGCATGGTTTCGGCCGCGCTGGCGTCGAAGCCGTTCATCGTGCCGCCCAGCTTGGGGTTCATGCGGACCGAGGCGAATTTCAACCCCTCAGGCCGTACGTCGATACCAAAGGTTGCGGTGCCAGTAGACTTTCCCGGAATATCAACGCGCGGGAGGGATTTGCCGATCAAACGCCACTCTGACGGATCGCGCAGGGTGACCTCGGGCGGCTCGATCTGGCCTGCGGCCTCGGCTAGTTCGGTGTAGGGAATGCGCGTGCCGTCCGGTGCGATCACAGCGCCATTTTCGGTCTTGAGTTGGTCGCGATCAACGCCCAACTGGTCCGCAGCGGCCTGTTTCAACGTCTCGCGCGCGGTGGCTCCAGCCATCCGCATCCGTTCGAATCCGTCTTTCATCGATGTCGACCCACCGGTGACCTGCAGGCTGAGTGTTCGGCCCAAAACGCCCAGTGCCTCACCCAAATTGTGCTGGAAATCCGAGACGTCATAGCCTTTGTTTGGCAGGCTTTCCCCCATGAGGGCGTGGTTGTAATAGGCCGCAGCAGCAGGACCGTGCAGCACGCGGATATCGTCCAGTTCGACATCCAATTCTTCGGCGATCAGCGCCGCCCAGGTGGTCATCACGCCCTGACCCATCTCAGCACGCGGCGCGAACAGGGTCACGCCCTGCTGGTCGATCAGAACAAAGGGGCTGAGCGCGGTTTCACCTTCACGCGGCTTCAGCGGATTCGCGGCAGGACGAGTGACATAATAGGCGCCAAAGGCCACGCCACCGACAATGGCGGCTGATCCGATCAGGAAGGTGCGGCGCAGGATTTTTCCGATGCTTGCCATGAATCAGGCCTCCTTCAGTTTGGATGCGGCGTCGTTGATGGCGGCGCGGATGCGAGGATAGGTGCCGCAGCGGCATAGGTTGCCCTGCATGGCGTCGTCGATTTCAGCGTCCGATGGGGCCGGGTTTTCGGCCAGAAGGGCTGCGGCCTGCATGACCTGGCCCGACTGGCAATAGCCGCATTGGGCCACTTGGTGATCAGCCCAGGCCTTCTGGATCGTTGCCATGGCGTCAGGCGTACCAAGCCCTTCGACCGTGGTGACATCTCCCCAAACATCCGAAAGTGACACCTGGCAGGACCGCACGGCCTCACCATCAATATGAACTGTGCAGGCACCGCAGGCGGCCACGCCGCAACCGAACTTAGTGCCGGTCAGTCCAACCTCATCTCGCAGCACCCACAGCAAGGGCACATCATCAGGCAGATCAACCTGATGGGTCTTTCCGTTGATCTTTAGGGCCGTCGCCATGGCGCACCTCTCTTAGCTTTGGCTGGTTCCTGACATATTTAATGGAAAATGTCAGCTTGTCAATTGACAAAATATACAAGAAATGTCAGAGGTTCTCTCATGACGAGTGCAAGTGAAGAATCCAAGACTGCGGCCATTCTGAGTTCGGCTTTTCGAGCCTTCGCAGCTTATGGGTTTCGCAAGACGTCCATGGATGACATCGCCAAAGGGGCAGGGATGTCGCGGCCCGCAGTATATCTGCATTACAAAAATAAAGAGGCCATCGTCCGCGAGCTGACTCAGTATTACTACGACGAAAAAGTCATACTGGTGGCGGAGGCATTGGCCGGTGAAGGCTCATTGCCGGAAATTCTTGCAGGCGCTGTCCAAGCACAATCCCAAGGGATGGCCGAGATTTTGGCATCGCCCCATGGGCTTGAAATGCTCGATGCAACAAAGTCCATGTCGACCGACATCGTTCAGGAGGGTGAGGCCAAACTAACGCGTCTTTACGCGGATTGGTTGCGTCGTGAAGATTCTGCTGGTCGTGCGCATTTGCCGGTTGGCCCGGATGAGGCCGCAAAAACGATAACAACATCGCTGAAGGGCATCAAAATGACGGCCTCCAGCGCTGAAGAATTCGAGCAGGGCATTTCGCAATTGGCCACGCTGTTGGGCGCGGCACTGGAGATCAGGTAACGCGCTGACGGATTTTGTATTCCGGCTTGTCCCACAATTTGTTGGTGATGATGTCGGCAAGAATTTGGGCGGCCTGTTCCACATCACCTTCATCGATATACAACGGCGTGAAGCCGAAACGCATGATATCGGGCGCTCGGAAATCACCGATCACGCCACGCGCGATCAAGGCCTGCATGGCAGCGTAACCTTCATCAAAATGAAACGAGACCTGACTGCCGCGCTGGGCAGGATCACGGGGGCTCGCCAGGGATAGGTCGGGGCAGGTGGCTTCGACGCGAGCGATGAACAACTCGGTCAATTCGATGGATTTGGCACGCACATCGGCCATTTCGGCCATATCCCAGATATCCATCGCCGCCGACAAGGCGGCCATCTGGATGACCGGTGGGGTGCCAACCCGCATCCGCTCGATCCCGGCACCGGGACGATAGTCGAGATCGAAAGCAAAGGGTGCCTCGTGTCCCAGCCAGCCTGAAAGCGCCGGGCGCACTTTTCCAGACAAGCGTGGGGCCACATAGATAAAGGCGGGCGCACCCGGGCCACCGTTGAGATATTTGTACGTGCAGCCAACAGCGAAATCCGCATTGCAGCCGGACAGATCAACCGGGACGGCCCCCGCAGAGTGTGCCAGATCCCAGACCGTCACGACGCCATTGGCATGGGCGAGTTCGGTCAGTGCTTTCATGTCATGCATACGACCCGAGCGATAGTCGACTTCGGTCAGCATCAGAACCGCGACCTCTTCGGTGATGTGCTCGGCAACATCCTGAGGGTCGACCACGCGCAATTCATAGTCGGGCCCCAGTGACCGCAACAGACCGTCGGCCATGTATAGGTCAGACGGGAAATTGCCGTTGTCAGACAGGACGACCCTGCGAGTCGGGTTCAGTTCCAGCGCTGAGGCAACTGCCTGATATACCTTGATCGACAGAGTGTCACCCACCACAACGCTGCCAGGCTCAGCCCCGATCAGCCGTCCGATCCTGTCGCCCAGTCCGGTCGGCATACCCATCCACCCGGCCTTGTTCCAACCGGTGATAAGCATCTGCCCCCACTCATCCTTCAACATGCTCTCGACGCGCTTCGCCGCTGATTTCGGCAAAGGACCCAGAGAGTTGCCGTCCAGAT
Organism: Ruegeria sp. YTSA064; assembly: GCF_059610325.1. Lineage (NCBI taxonomy): Bacteria > Pseudomonadati > Pseudomonadota > Alphaproteobacteria > Rhodobacterales > Roseobacteraceae > Ruegeria > Ruegeria sp. YTSA064. The sequence continues at coordinate 220,401 of NZ_JBXWNK010000004.1, read as the reverse complement.
ACAACACGCCTTCGGGTAGATGGAACATGGATTTGGTTGTGGCGAAATCGGTCATGGATTTTCTTTTCTACTGCTTTGGTTCGGATGATTGACTTTGGCCTATCTGATCTGAACCAACCTGTCCATTCTTGGCATCTCGTGCCTTGCTGGCTTGAACGTGCGCTAACTTTTCAGGATGCGACAACCTTTGCTTTTGCCTTCAAAGTCAGAAAGCGATAACACAGCGCCCAGAAACGACATGCGTGGGTGTGTGTCACCGCTTTGGGGAAGGCCATGCGCCGGATCGATCTTCCACCTGTTTGGCTTGTGGGCTTCGCCGCGTTGGCTTGGGTGCAAGCGCGCGTGCTGCCGATGGGGCTGTCTCTGGACGGGGCGGTGACGGATTTGCTCAGCGGCATTCTTATCGGCGGCGGTATTATTCTTGCGATCATGGCTGTGGTCGAATTCCGTCGTCACCGCACCTCTGTTCTTCCGCATGAAACGCCGTCGGCGATGGTTCAATCAGGTATCTACAAACGCAGCCGCAACCCGATTTATTTGGGCGATGTGCTGATATTGGCGGGATTGATCTTGCGCTTCGACGCGGTGTTGTCGTTGGTGTTGCTTCCGATCTTTGTCTGGCTTTTGGAGCGCCGTTTTATCATTCCCGAGGAAGACCGGTTGCGCCGCACATTCCGAGCAGATTTCGCACGATACGAACGCAAAACACGGCGATGGATTTAAGGGTGTGGTCATCATGACACAGCGTCTCAATTGCTGCGCTTGCGAAATAATCTTGCGCAGGATACATGTCGGCTTGTCATTCTATGCTGAACACCCACCTGGCCTGAATCTAAAATTAGGGGGAACCGACTGGTGAAAATTGGGACGCCAAAGGAAACGTATAAGGGCGAGAACCGGGTCGCGATGACTCCGGACTCGGCCGTGCAGTTGCAGAAACTGGGTTTTGAATGCCTGATCGAAAAAGGCGCGGGCGCGGCTGCGGGGTTTTCGGATGCCGCTTATGAAGCTGCTGGCGTCGAGGTCATAAAGACCGCAGCCTCGCTTTGGAAGGCGGCAGATATCATTGCCAAGGTTCGTCAGCCTGATGCCACCGAGCTAAAGCGGCTGAACAAGGACAAGACCCTGATTTCTTTCTTCAACCCTGCCGGGAACGAAGAGGGAATGGAGGCCGCCAAGTCCAAGGGCGCGACTGTAATCGCGATGGAGATGGTGCCGCGTATTTCGCGCGCGCAGAAGATGGACGCGCTGTCTTCGATGGCCAATATTGCCGGTTACCGAGCGGTAATCGAAGCGGGCAACAACTTTGGCCGATTCTTTACCGGTCAGGTGACGGCGGCCGGTAAAGTTCCACCTGCCAAGGTACTGATCGTGGGCGCCGGAGTGGCCGGGCTGGCGGCGATCGGGACGTCGACTTCGCTAGGTGCGATCACCTATGCCTTTGACGTGCGCCCCGAAGTGGCCGAGCAGGTCGAATCCATGGGGGCCGAGTTCGTCTATCTGGACTTCGAGGAGGAACAGCAAGACGGAGCGGCGACCGGTGGTTACGCCTCGGTCCAGTCTGAAGAATTCCGCGAGGCACAACTGGCCAAGTTCCGCGAGCTTGCTCCGGAAATGGATATCGTCATAACCACTGCGCTGATCCCAAACCGCGAAGCACCCGAGCTTTGGACCAAGGACATGGTCGAGGCGATGAAGCCGGGTTCGGTCATCGTTGATTTGGCTGCAGAAAAGGGCGGCAACTGTAAGCTCACCGTGCCGGATGAGAAGATCGTGACCGACAACGGCGTGACCATCATCGGCTATACTGACTTCCCCAGCCGGATGGCAGCGCAGTCTTCGTCGCTGTATGCGACCAACATCCGACACATGATGACCGACCTGACGCCCGAGAAGGACGGCAAAGTCAATCACGACATGGAAGATGACGTGATCCGCGGCGCGACCGTGACCCACGAGGGTGAGATCACCTTCCCGCCGCCACCGCCCAAGGTGCAGGCAATTGCGGCGCAGAAAAAGCCCGAGGTCAAAGAACTGACCCCTGAAGAGAAAAAGTTGCAGGAGATCGCGGCCTTCAAGGCGCAAACCAAGCAGCAGTTTACCTTGCTGGGTGTCGGTGGTGCGCTGATGCTGCTGGTCGGGCTGGTTGCTCCGGCCAGCTTTATGCAGCATTTTATCGTCTTTGTGTTGGCGATCTTCGTGGGCTTCCAAGTGATCTGGAACGTCTCACACAGCTTACACACTCCGCTGATGGCGATCACTAACGCGATCTCGTCGATCATCATCGTCGGGGCCTTGATGCAGATCGGATCGGGGTCATTCCTGGTCATTCTGCTTGCGGCGCTGGCTGTCTTCATGGCCGGGATCAACATCTTCGGCGGCTTCCTCGTAACCCGGCGCATGCTCGCCATGTTCCAGAAATCTTAAGGAGGCCGGGCAAATGGAATTTGGCTTCACTACTGCCGCCTACGTTGTTGCGGCTGTTCTGTTCATCCTTTCGCTCGGCGGTCTGTCGAACCAAGAAAGCGCTAAGCGCGCGGTTTGGTACGGCATCGTCGGTATGGCGCTGGCGGTCTTTGCCACGCTGGTTGGCCCGGGTTCCGGCCTGTGGTTGCTGTCGCTGCTCCTGATCGTCGGCGGCGGTCTGATCGGTCAGTACGTGGCGCAGCGCGTCCAGATGACCGAGATGCCGCAGCTTGTGGCCGCGATGCACTCGCTGGTCGGTCTGGCGGCTGTGTTCGTGGGTTTCAATGCGCATTTTGAGATTGGCAACGTGGCGCAAGCCATGGCTATTGCTGACAGCGCGAAAGAAGCGGACCTGTCCAATCTGGGCGCCTTTGGCAAGCTGATTGCTAAGAAAACATCGGCCGAGTTGGCGATCCTGCATGTTGAACTGTTCCTCGGAATCTTCATCGGCGCGATCACCTTTACTGGTTCGGTCGTGGCCTATGGCAAGCTGGCCGGGAAGGTGACCTCGGCGGCGACCAAGCTACCCGGCGGCCACGCGCTGAACGCGGCAGCTGCGGGTCTCTCGCTGATCTGCCTGGTGTGGTACACCTCGACCGGTGGCTTCTTCCCGTTGTTCCTGATGACGCTGGCGGCGCTGTTTATCGGCTATCACCTGATCATGGGCATCGGTGGTGCCGACATGCCGGTGGTTGTGTCGATGCTGAACTCGTATTCGGGCTGGGCAGCGGCGGCCATTGGTTTCTCGCTGGGCAACGACCTGCTGATTGTGGTTGGTGCGCTGGTGGGCTCGTCTGGCGCGATCCTGTCTTACATCATGTGCAAGGCGATGAACCGTCACTTTGTGAGCGTGATCTTGGGCGGCTTTGGCGGCCCGCAGGGTGAACAGATGGCTGTTGAAGGCGAGCAGGTCGCGATTGAAGCTGACGGCGTGGCTGCGGCACTGAACGACGCCGATAGCATCGTCATCATCCCCGGTTACGGCATGGCCGTGGCACAGGCGCAGCAATCGGTCAGTGAACTGGTCCGTAAGCTGCGTGCCAAAGGCAAGAACGTGCGCTTCGCGATCCACCCAGTTGCGGGTCGTCTGCCCGGCCATATGAACGTTCTGCTGGCCGAGGCAAAGGTGCCGTATGATATCGTTCTGGAAATGGACGAAATCAATGATGACTTCCCTGACACGGATGTCGCCATCGTAATCGGCTCGAACGACATTGTGAACCCTGCGGCGCAGGAGGACCCCAACAGCCCGATCGCCGGGATGCCGGTTCTGGAATGCTGGAAAGCGAAGCAGGTGTTCGTGTCGAAACGCGGTCAGGGTACCGGGTATTCTGGAATCGAAAACCCGCTGTTCTTCAAGGAAAACACCCGCATGTTCTATGGCGATGCAAAGGCGTCCTTGGACAAGCTGTTGCCAATGATCGATTGATCACGGGACATGACCAAATTGCAAAGGGCGCCTTGGGGCGCCCTTTTCTTTTTTGATTGAGGGGGCTTTGCCCCCTTGGACCCCCCGGAGTATTTGGGGCCAGATGAAGCAAGCGGATATGGTATTACGGTGACGTTGGGCGATTGTTGGGAGGATTCAGATGCAGAAAGTGAATGGCATAGGTGGCGTGTTTTTTCGCGCTAAAGATCCGGAGGCTCTGAGTGCGTGGTATGAGGAGCATCTGGGAGTTAATCACTACGACCCCGTCCCCTGGAAACAGCGTGAAGGCTATACCGTGTTTGCGCCGTTTGCGCAGGATACCGATTATTTCGGCAGGGCTGATCAGCAATGGATGATCAATTTTCGTGTCGATGATTTGGATGCCATGATTGCACAGCTAGAGACTGCCGGAATTACAGTTGAAACGCATCCTGATTGGGATAGCGAGGTCGGCAATTTTGCACGTATTCACGATCCCGAGGGGAACCCCATCGAGCTCTGGCAGCCAAATCAATGACATAGCGGGTTGTATACCATTGTATCCTCTTAACTATATGAAATAAAAAGATAATTGATGTATTCCGTGAGCTGCGTATAGTGCCGGAAGCCTTGGGGAATGATCCATGACTCCGATAGATGACCATCCGCTGCGCTATGCGCTGGCCAATGAACTGCATGCGCGACCCTTTCCGGTGGCTTCAGCACCCTGCACCGTGGTATTTCTGGCGATCAAGAAAACGGATGCCGCAGCGGCCCGGGATCGCAATCTGGATATGGCGCATCTGATCGACTTGCTGAATCGCCACGGTGCGCAGCACCCGCAGCCAGGCGCGACGCATTATGCTGGTCAAATCGGGCGCCATTGGCTGAAATGGGAACAGCATACCGAGTTTGTGACATACACGGCCATTGCGCAGAATGTCAGTGATCGGGCTTTTAATCCCGCGGATTTCGAAGTGTTCCCGCCCGATTGGTTGATGGCTAGCCCGGGACGGCGGATCACATCGATCATGATGCGTGTGGTCGAGCGGTCAGAGGATGCCCTGGTCACGCAAGCGCTGTCGGACTGGTTCGAGCCTGAAAGCCTGGCTGTGGCTAGCGTTCTGGATGACTCGGCGATTTGCGCCAGCGATTTTCGTATCGACCCGACCGGTCACATGCGGTTTGCGCTGTTTGTTTCGAATTTTGCCGGTCAACGAAGAACCGGTCGAATTCTCCAGCGTCTTTGCGAAATCGAAACCTATAAAGCGATGTCCATGCTCGGCTTCGCCCGCGTCAAAGACCTGATGCCACGCATCGGTGAACTTGATAAGAAACTGTCCGATCTGATGGTCCAGATGACCGATGAATCCGCAGCCCCTGACGATCTGTTGCTGCAATTGTTGTCGACTTCGACCGAGTTGGAAACAATATCCGCGCGCACTTCGTTCCGTTTTGGGGCGACCGGAGCCTATGAGGCGATCGTCAACCAGAGGATAACGGTTCTGCGCGAGGAACGGTTTCAGGGTCGTCAGAACTTTGCTGACTTCATGATGCGCAGGTATGACCCTGCGATCCGAACAGTGAAATCCACCGAACGTCGCCTGCAAGCCTTATCCGACCGCGCCATTCGGGCGGGTGAGCTGTTGCGTACCCGGGTGGATGTTGAGCGTAGTGCGCAGAACCAGGCTTTGCTGGAAAGCATGGACCGACGCGCCGATCTGGCGTTGCGGTTGCAGCACACCGTCGAAGGGCTTTCAGTGGTTGCGATCAGCTATTATGCGGTCTCGCTTGTTAGCTACTTTCTGTATCCACTGACGAAGATCGGGATCAGCAAGGGGATGCTGACAGCAGCGGTGACAGTCCCGGTTGTACTGGGAGTTTGGCTTGCCATACGTCAAATTCGCAAGCGGTTGGAATAGACGGTATTTGCCAAATGCCGAAGGACCTGTAGAACCGTCATAATTTGGCAATATTCTCGAGGGTAATCCGTGATCGGTATATTGGCAGCATGGCGCGCAGTCGCCGCCATGTTCATCCTAAATGGTGCTTTGTTTGGCATTTGGGCCTCGCGCATTCCAGCGGTACGCGACCGGCTGGAACTAAGCCACGAGGCACTAGGGTATGGCCTACTGTTTATGGCAGCAGGTGCGGTTTGTTCTTTTCCTATCACCGGGAAACTGACGGATCGGTTTGGGGCTGTGGCGATCACCCGGATCATCGCGGTTCTTTATACTGCCTCGCTGATCCTGCTGGCGTTTGCGAATGGGTTCTGGGCGCTGACCGCGTTCCTGTTCGTATTTGGTGCATTTCACGGTTCGATGGACGTAGCCATGAACGCTTGGGCCGCCGAAGTTGAGCAGACCTATGACAAACCAGTCATGTCATCGTTCCATGCAATGTGGAGCCTCGGCGCAGGGCTAGGGGCTCTCAGCGGCTATGCTGCGGTTCAAATGGGGCTGAGCGTGGTTCAGCATTTCCTGCTGGCAGGGGGCATCGTTGTGGGGCTGGCATTGGCTCTGTCCTGGGTGCAATGGACGTCTCGTCGGTCGGAAGCCAAGAAAGGATCGGTTTTTGCATTGCCTTCCGGTGCTTTGGTGCTGGTTGGATTTACGGCACTCTGTGGAGCTTTGGGTGAGGGCGCGGTGGCAGATTGGAGTGCGATCTTCCTGCGTGACGTGACAGGTGCCGCTGAGAGCATTGCAGCGCTAGGCTATGCTATATTCTCGGTAACAATGGTGCTGTTTAGATTGGCAGGCGGTTTTGTAATTTCCCGATTTGGACCCGTGGCGACGGCACGTTTTGGCGGCATCTGCGCTGCACTGGGTGTGTATACCGTGGTATCAGCCAGTGAGGCAGGGCTCGCTCTGGCAGGGTTTGCCCTGATGGGGCTCGGCTATGCTGTGATCATGCCTTTGGCGTTTAGTCGTGCCGCAAATGATCCGCGTGTCCCACCGGGTCAGGCGATCGCTAGTGTCGCGACTTTGGGGTACGGAGGGTTGTTGATCGGGCCGCCCCTGATCGGGTTCTTGGCGGAATTGATGACCTTGAGATTGGCGTTTGCGGTTCTTTTGCCGCTGGCCGTCCTGATCATTGTGCTAGCCGGCGCGCTGAAGCGCGCCGACTGAAGTTGCTTAGCGTCCGCGAATACGCGGATCGAGCGCGTCGCGTAGTCCGTCGCCCAGATAGTTCACGCTCAACACGGTCAGCGATATTGCAAGTCCGGGCCAGAACACTCGCTCAGGGTATTGCTGCAAATAGTCGACGCCGTCGAACAGCAGGCGGCCCCATGTCGGGAAGTCCGGCGGGAAGCCGAGGCCGAGGAAGGATAGAGCGCTTTCTGTGATGATCGCCGTCGCGATACCCAAGGTTGCAGACACCATGATTGGAGACAACACGTTCGGCAGGATATGCCGCGTAATGATCTGCGTGTTGCTGGTGCCGATGGACCGTGCAGCAAGAACGAACTCACGTTCCTTGATTGCCAACACATCGCCGCGCACGATCCGGGCGGTGGGCATCCAAGAGGTGATCCCGATGGCGCAGACGATCAGTATGAAAATCCCGCGTTCCAGCCCGAATGCAGCGGACAAAGGCTCGCGAAACAGCAGCATCATCACCAACAACAAGGGCAACAGAGGCAGGGCCAGGAACAAATCGGTCAGGCGCATCAGCGGCCCATCAAGGCGTTTGAAGAACCCGGCGACTACTCCGATCAATGACCCAAGGAACAGAGCCAGCAGCATCGCAGTGATGCCCACTGAAACCGAGGTCTGCCCACCCGACATCATCCGCGCCAGAATATCGCGACCCAACTGGTCGGTCCCAAAGGGATGCGCCCAACTGGGACCTTGATTGCGCGAACGGATGTCGATCTGAGTGGGATCAATGCTCCACAAGTAGGGACCCAAATAAACACCGGCTACGATGAAGATGAACAGAATCGCTCCAATCATCGCGCCTTTGTGGGTTTTGAACTGGTCCCAGACATCGCGCCACTGGCTGCGGGGTGGCGTAGTCAGCTCTTCCATAACGTCAGTGGTTGGCAGAGCGGTCGAGGCGGGCGCAAGTCCTTCGTCCGGGACCAGCGTATCGGTACGATCATGATCAGTCATAGCGAATCCTCGGGTCCAGAATGCCGTAGAGCACATCGGCGATCAGGTTGAACAGCACGATCAGCACCGCAAAGATGAAGGTTAGCGTCTGCACCATCGGCAGATCATTGGCCTGGATGGCCCCGATCAGTAATTGGCCGATACCGTTCACCTTGAACACCTGCTCGGTGATGATGGCGCCGCCGAAGATGGCCGGGATACCCAGTGCAATCACGGTGACCACGGGGATCATTGAGTTGCGCAGGACATGGACCATGACCACGGTGTACTCGCTGAGGCCCTTGGCACGCGCGGTACGGACGTAATCCTGATTGAGATTGTCCAGCATCGAAGCGCGCATGAAGCGGCTCAACTGCGCAGTGATCTGCAACGCCAAAACCATGACCGGCATGATCATCTGTTTCAGCTGCAACATGAAACTGTCCCAACTGTTCACCACCAGGGTGGTATCGTAAATCGACGGAAACCAGCCGAGCTGAACCGAGAAGATCACGATTACCAGCACGCCCGAGAAGAAGGGCGGAACCGAGAAACCGACCATCGACACGAATGTGCCCATCTGGTCGAACCAGGAATACTGACGGTACGCGGAATAGATGCCGATGGGCAGGGCGATCAGAATGGCGACCACATAGGCGGTGCCAACAACCCACAGGGTCTGCGGGATACGCTGAACGACGATGTCCATGACGGGTGAACGAGTCTGCCACGAAATCACACGCAGATCACCTTCGGAAAAGGTCGTGCCAAACATCGCATCGATTAGCACCTGCGGTTCAATCCAGAAGAATTGCACGATCCATTTCCAGAACCGGATATGCATCGGCTGACCGAGGCCAAGTGCCTCGCGCATCTTCTCTTTGACTTCGGGGGGGACGGTGAGCGGGACCTGCGCCATCGGGTCGCCAGGTGCGAGTTCGAGGAGCAGGAAGATGACGAGGCTGATGAACAGAAGCGTCGGAACCGCCAGCACCAGTCGTCGAATGGTAAAGTTAAGCATTAAGAGGCGCCTTTATATGCGTCTTCTTGTTGGAGTGGTCTGCAACTGACCGCGCCCCGAAAGTGATCGGGGCGCGGTTTTGCAAGGCTAACGCTTAGGAACCTGTCTTGCGGTACCAGTCCGCAATGTTCCACAGCTCGCTGTCCCAAACATTCAGGACAACACCACCCAGAGTGTTTGCGTGCGCTGACAGACGACCGCGGTGAACCAGCGGGATCATACCGCCGTTTTCGACCATGATGTCATTCAACTGACGCGCGATCTGCGCGCGCTCATCCGCACCAGCGGTTTCGGCCAGCTGTGCGTGCAGCTTGTCATAGTCCGCGTTGCAGAAACGGCTGATGTTTTCGCCCTGCCACTGGCTTTCCGGCTTGGGTGCCTTATCGCACAGGCCGTTGCCCAGATAGGACTGCGGATCGGTGCCATTGAAGGTGTTCGCATACATCTCAACGTCTGCGTAGAACTTCTGGAAGGTATCGGGCGAGCCCGGATCTCCGCCGAAGAAGACAGATGCGTTGATATTGCGCAGCTCGGTTTCGATGCCGATCTGGCTCCACCACTCCTTGATCAGCGCTTGGAAGTCCTGACGGACGGCGTTGGTCGAGGTCTGATAGACCACTTTCAGTGGCACACCGTCTTTTTCACGAACGCCGTCGCCATCGGAATCGACGATGCCCGCATCATCAAGCAGCTTTTTCGCGCCTTCTATGTCCTGCGTGTCGCAGCTGAAGGTGTCGGAATTCACCGCTGCAGGTGCGGGAACCCAGTTACAGGTGACCTTACCGGCCTGACCGTATCCGATTTCAACCAGCAGTGGCCGGTCGATGGCCAGCGACATCGCCTTATATACAGCCGGATCCTGCAGGAACGGATGCGGATGCGTTGCAGTTGAACGCTCGCCTTCCGGCAGATCTGGCGACGGGTTGGTCTGGTTCAGCATGATGCGTTCAACCAACGGACCAAAGCCTGCAACCGGAGTACCTTTGCCGCCTTCCTGCATCTGCGCGATGACTTCAGGTGCCAGCTGCAGGTTCCAAGCATAGTCAAACTCGCCGGTTTCCATCACCGCACGGCCAGCTGCTGTCGCGTCGCCGCCGCCTTTGAAGGTCACGGTTGCAAAGGCTGGTTTCGCCGGGTCGCGATAGTTGTCGTTAGCCTTGAAGGTGATCACGTCATTGGGCTTGAATTCGGTGACAACAAATGGGCCGGTGCCGATCGGGTTAAAGTTCTGCTCGGTGCATTCGGGTGCTTTGGCCCCCATGCAATCCGCGAACTGGGCCGCCTGGATGATCGGGCTTTCGCCACCCACGAACGGGCCATAGGGGAACGGAGTCGGCGCATCGAATGTGACTTTGACAGTCAGATCATCGACAGCCTCAACATTGGTGACGCCTTCAAATTTGGTCACCTGCGCACAACCGCCTTCTGGGTCCATGCAATAATTTGCGGTAAACACAACGTCAGCTGAGGTGAACGGTGTGCCGTCTGACCATGTGATTCCCGGCGCGATTTTCCAGGTGATTGAGGTCAGGTCTTCGCTGACACCACCATTTGCAACCGTTGGGATCTCGGATGCCAGGAACGGAACCATTTCGCCGTCTTGGTTGTACCGGGCCAGGGGCTCAATCACCAACGAGGCTGATTCCACATCCTTGGTGCCACCCGAAAGGAACGGGTTCAGAATTGATGGGGCCTGCCAGTAAATAATGCTGACATTGCCGTCCGATCCGCGCTCGGCCATGGCCATTGGGGCCATTGCCGTGCTTGCAATCGCACCAAGCAAAAGGGTTTTGATTTTCATCATACACTCCATGTTGGACACGTACGTGTCTCGATTATCTCCGCGATGCCCGCGGATTTGGCGTTGCCGTCAAAAGGGGTAAGAGTATGGAAACAAACGAAAACGATAGTTTCGCCCACGTGTTTTCCGTCCTCTCCCCAGAACGGTTACGCGGCGTATCGAAACAGAGTTTTGGAAAATTGCAAGCCTTGCCGTGCGAATTTTGACCAATCGGTTTGACTTTTCACATCCCTCGGCCTTAGCGTTTGGCACTCAGTCCGAATAGCCGCCAAGGGGAGAGCGCGCGTGCTGGATCAGCCAATTGCCCAGATCAAAAAACTACGGGTCGAATTCCAAACAAAAGATGGCCCGGTGGTCGGGGTCGAGGATGTCTCGTTCGAGGTCAATCCGGGCGAAACCGTCTGTATCGTAGGCGAATCGGGGTCGGGCAAGTCGGTCTCATCCTTGTCGTTGATGCGCCTGGTCGAGTTCGGCGGAGGCGAAATTGCGGGCGGGCAGTTGCTGTTCGACCGCCGAGATGGCGAAGAGATGAATTTGGCCGGTGCCGATCAGGATCTGATGAAACAGATTCGCGGAAACGAGATCGGAATGATCTTTCAGGAGCCGATGACGGCCTTGAACCCAGTGTTCACCGTTGGACGGCAATTGACTGAAGGATTACGAATCCACAAGGACATGAACAAAGCGCAGGCCGAGGACCGCGCGCTGGAGCTGCTGCGGCAGGTGAGAATCCCCGAACCCGAACGGCGCCTGAAACAATATCCGCATGAACTGTCCGGCGGTATGCGCCAACGCGTGGTAATCGCCATGGCGATGGCATGTGAGCCGCGCCTGCTGATCGCGGACGAGCCCACAACAGCACTGGACGTGACCATTCAGGCCGAGATCCTGGCGTTGATGGATCGCCTCAAGCGTGAAACCGGCACAGCGGTCATGTTCATCACCCACGATATGGCTGTGGTTGCACAGATGGCGGATCGTGTTGTGGTCATGTTCAGGGGTAACAAAGTCGAAGAGGGTACGGTCAAAGAAATCTTCGAGAACCCGCAGCACGACTACACCAAGGCACTGTTGGCAGCGGTTCCGAAACTGGGTGAGATGCAAGGCAAAGCCGCACCTGAGCCAATGAAACTGCTGGGTGAGGAAGGCCAGACCATCGCGCCGATCCCGGGCACCAACGAGGTTCTGCTGACGGTCAAGAACCTGACCACGCGCTTTGCGGTGAAAGGCGGATTGCTGCGCCGGACTATCTCGAACGTGCATGCGGTCGAAGATGTCTCGTTCACGCTGAACCGGGGGCAGACCCTCAGCCTCGTGGGCGAATCTGGGTGCGGCAAGTCTTCGGCAGGGCGCTCGATCCTGCGGCTGGTCGAACCGATGGCGGGAGAGGTCGATCTAGACGGTGTCGACATCATGAAGCTGGATCCGGCTGGTCTGCGCAAGGCGCGGCTGGACATGCAGATGATCTTTCAGGATCCGTTCGCCTCGCTCAATCCGCAGATGCAGTTGGTCGATCAGGTGGCCGAGCCAATGCGCAACTATAGCGTTGCCTCCGGATCTGAATTGCAGGATCGCGTGGCGCAACTTTTCGACAAGGTGCAGCTGCCGCGCAGCTTCATGCGCCGTTTCCCGCATGAGATGTCCGGTGGTCAGCGGCAACGGATCGCGATCGCCCGCGCACTGGCGCTGAACCCCAAGCTGATCATCGCGGATGAGGCTGTATCGGCGCTGGACGTCTCGGTTCAGGCACAGGTGCTGAATCTGATGATGGAGCTGCAATCCGAACTTAGCCTCAGCTATCTGTTCATCAGCCACGATATGGCAGTAGTCGAGCGGGTCAGCCACCATGTCGGTGTGATGTATCTGGGGCGTATTGTCGAACTGGGTCCGCGTGCCCGCGTATTCGAAAACCCGCAGCATGCATACACGCAAGCCTTGATGAAAGCGGTTCCGATTGCGGACCCGAACAAGCGCAAGTCTGAAAAAGATCTGAACTTCAAGCCTATTCCGTCCCCGATTCATCCAATCGGTTACGAGCCGGAGCCATCGGAGTACAATGAGGTCGAGCCCGGTCACTTCGTGTTGACGACTGACAGCGGATATTAATTCCCATGGCCGAACGCCTGACGCCGCTTGAAATCATGGCCCGGCTGATTTCGTTCCCAACGGTCAGCCGCGACACAAACCTTCCGCTGGTGGATTGGGTCGAGGGGTATCTGCAAAGCCATGGAATCGACTCCCATCGCTGGCCGGATCCGGACCAGCCGCACAAGGCGGCAATTTTCGCGCATGTCGGCCCTTGGGAAGAGGGTGCTATCGTGCTGTCGGGGCACACGGATGTTGTGCCGGTCGATGGCCAACCCTGGGATACAGATCCTTTTGTTGTAACCGAGAAAGACGGAAAGTATTACGGGCGTGGCACCTGCGATATGAAGGGCTTTGACGCACTGGCGATTTGGGCTCTGGTTGAGGCGCATTACGCTGATGTGAAACGCCCCCTGCAACTGGCGCTGAGCTTTGATGAAGAGGTGGGATGCACAGGTGCGCCGCCGATGATTCAAGCTATGCAGAAGGTCTTACCCAAGGGCTCGGCAGTGATCGTGGGCGAGCCGTCAACGATGCAGGCCGTTACCGGACACAAAGGCGGGTTCGGCTACGACACACATGTGGTGGGGTTCGAAGTTCACAGCTCGATCATGCATACCGGTGTTAATGCGATCATGGCGGCCGCACCGCTGATCGATTGGGCCAATCAGCGCAACGCTGAAAATATGGCGGCGGAACCATCAGACATTGCCGCCGTATTCGACCCGCCGTGGACGACATGTCATGTCGGCATGATCGAGGGTGGCACAGCGCATAACATCACCGCCAAGGATTGCCGGTTCATGATGGATTTCCGGGTTGTACCCGGCGAACAAGCTGCACAATGGCGCAACGCCTATCTTGATCAGGTTCGGCAGGCCGAGGTGCAGATTCAGGCCGTTCATCCCGAAGCACGCATAGACGTGTCCGATCATTTCGCTGTGCCTGCATTGGTGCCTGAAACCGAAGGTGAGGCTGAGATACTTGTACGCTCTCTGACTGGCGACAATGCGACTCATGTCGTCAGCTACGGCACAGAGGCGGGACAATTCCAAGAGGCCGGGTACTCGGCGGTAATTTGCGGCCCCGGTGATATAGCCCAAGCGCATCAACCTAATGAATTCATAGAAGTTTCGCAGTTCAATGCGGGTCACAAATTCATGGAGCGTCTGGTCCAGCGTCTCTGCAAATAACACCTGAAGGGAGATCTAAGATGCCCGTCAAGAACCGGCTTGCCGAAATGCATGGTCAAATCACCAAGTGGCGCCGCCATCTGCATATGCACCCTGAGTTGCTGTACGATGTCGAAGAAACGGCGGGTTTTGTCGTTGATCGTCTACGCGAGATCGGAGTCGATGACATCACGCCTGGCATCGGTAAAACTGGTGTTGTCGCGGTGATCAAAGGGCGCGAAGATACGAAGGGTCGGGTTATCGGACTGCGTGCCGATATGGATGCTCTGCCGATTGAAGAGGCGACCGGGCTTGATTATGCCTCGACCGTTTCGGGCAAGATGCATGCATGCGGCCATGACGGGCATACCTCGATGCTGCTGGGGGCGGCGAAATATCTCGCTGAGACGCGGAATTTCGATGGCACCGTGGTTCTGATCTTTCAACCTGCCGAGGAAGGCGGGGCAGGTGGTCTGGCGATGTGCCAGGACGGGCTGATGGACCGTTGGGGCATCCAAGAAGTCTATGGGATGCACAATATGCCCGGGATGCCGGTTGGGGAATTCGCCATCCGCCCAGGCGCATTGCTGGCCTCATCAGACGAGTTCGAAATTGTGGTGACTGGCAAAGGCGGCCATGCTGCTGCGCCGCATGATGCGGTGGATACGACGCTGGTTGCATCGCATATTGTCGTTGCACTGCAATCGGTTGTGTCGCGTACCGTCGATCCGATCAAACGTGTCGTGCTGACCGTCGGAACATTTGAAACCGACAGCGCTGCTTCGAATGTGATCGCCCATACGGTACGTCTGCAAGGCACGGTTCGCACGCTTGATCCCGAATATCGCAAGATCGCGGAAGAGCGCGTGCGACGGATCGCTGAAGATACGGCCTCGGCCTTTGGGGCAACCGCGAAAATGACATGGACACCAGGGTATCCGGTGACCGTGAACTCCGAGGCTGAAACGGTTTTTGCTGCTGAAGCCGCAGAGGCGGTCTCAGGTAAGATCAACGACAGTACCGATCCGATCATGCCATCAGAAGATTTCGCTTACATGCTTGAAGAACGGCCCGGAGCCTACATCTTTATCGGGAATGGGGACACGGCCATGTGCCATCACCCAGAATACAATTTTGACGACGACGCCATACCCGCCGGTTGCAGTTGGTTTGCAGAACTGGTGGAACGACGAATGCCCGTCGCCTGATTTGGGAGGATCAGATGCCAATCAAGAACCGACTTGCCGAAATGCACGAAGAAATCACCGGTTGGCGGCGGGATATCCATCAACATCCCGAGATCCTCTATGACACCCACCGCACCAGCGCCTTGGTGGCCGAAAAGCTGAAAGAGTTCGGTTGCGATGAGGTCGTGAGCGGCATTGGCCGGACCGGTGTTGTTGGCGTGATCAAAGGTAAAACCGACACGCAGGGCCGCGTGATCGGGCTGCGCGCCGATATGGACGCGCTGCCAATGCAAGAACAGACTGGTCTCGACTATGCGTCGAAGACTGATGGCGCCATGCATGCCTGTGGGCATGATGGCCATACCGCGATGGTTCTGGGGGCGGCGAAATACTTGTCCGAGACGCGTAATTTCGATGGCACAGCCATCGTGATTTTCCAACCCGCCGAAGAGGGCGGAAACGGGGCCGAGGCGATGTGCAAGGATGGTCTGATGGACCGTTTCGGCATTCAGGAAGTCTATGCCATGCACAATGTACCCGGTGTGCCGACGGGTCAGTTCGCCATCCGGTCCGGACCACTGCTGGCGGCTGCGGATGAGTTCGACATTCATCTGGAAGGCCGGGGCGGCCACGCGGCCAAACCGCATGAAACCATTGATACGACAGTGGTGCTGTCGCAACTGATCGTGGCCTTGCAAACCATCGTTTCGCGCAATGCGGACCCGATTTTGCAGGCGGTTTTGTCGGTGACTTCGGTCGAGACGTCTTCGAAGGCGTTCAACGTGATCCCTCAATCGGCGCAGGTGCGCGGTACAGTGCGGACGCATTCGAACGAAATGCGCGACCTGATCGAGACGCGGCTGACCGAGGTGGCTCAGGGCATTGCCGAGACCTTCGGGGGCACAGTCAAAGTCACCTATACGCGCGGGGTTCCGGTGACGATCAACGCCGAGGAACAGACGGGTTATGCCGCCAAGGCCGCAATTTCGGTGGGCGGAACTTGCGGCGAAGCACCGATGGTGATGGGGGGCGAGGATTTCTCGTTCATGCTGGAAGAGCGCCCCGGCGCCTTTATCGTGCTGGGCAATGGCGATACCGCCGGGCTGCACCACCCCGAATACAACTTCAACGATGAGATCATCCCGCTGGGATGTTCATGGTTCGCCGAAATGGTCGAGCGCCGGATGCCCGCCGCTTGAATTAGGAGAGAGAAAAGATGCCAGTTAAGAACCGCTTTGCTGAATTGCAGGCCGAAATCACCGAATGGCGACGTGATATTCATGAAAACCCAGAGATTCTGTTTGAAACTCACCGCACCAGCGCCCTGGTCGCGGACAAACTAAATGAGTTTGGCTGTGACGAGGTCGTCACTGGGATCGGGCGCACCGGTGTTGTTGGTGTGATTAAGGGCAAATCTGATTCCAACGGAAAGGTCATCGGCCTGCGTGCTGATATGGATGCGCTGCCGATTCTTGAGGCGACGGGGCTGGCTTATGCCTCAAAGACCGATGGCGCGATGCATGCCTGTGGTCATGATGGTCATACAGCAATGCTGCTTGGTGCAGCGAAATATCTGTCGGAGACGCGCAATTTCGACGGCACAGTCGTTGTGATTTTCCAACCTGCCGAAGAAGGTGGCGGCGGCGGTCGTGAGATGTGCGAAGACGGCATGATGGAGCGTTGGAATATCCAAGAGGTCTACGGCATGCACAACTGGCCTGGCCGTCCGGTGGGCAGTTTCGCCATCCGTCCGGGTTCGTTCTTTGCTGCGACTGATCAGTTTGACATTACCTTTGAGGGCCGCGGTGGCCATGCCGCGAAGCCACAGGAGACCATCGACACAACCGTCATGACCGCTCAGGCGGTTCTGGCGTTGCAGACGATTGCTTCGCGCAATGCGGACCCGATCGATCAGGTTGTGGTGTCAGTGACGTCGTTCGAGACGTCTTCGAAGGCGTTCAATGTTATTCCACAAACGGTGCAGATCAAAGGTACCGTGCGTACCATGAGCAAAGAGATGCGTGATTTGGCGGAAAAGCGGATCAATGAGATTTGCAATGGTGTCGCGGCAACGTTCGGTGGATCGGCAGATGTGACCTATATTCGCGGGTATCCGGTCATGGTGAACAGCGACGAACAGACGGATTTTGCTGCCGGGGTAGCGAAGTCGGTCTCGGGCAGTTGCGATGAGGCACCCTTGGTTATGGGTGGTGAGGATTTCGCATTTATGCTCGAAGAACGTCCGGGCGCTTATATCCTGGTGGGCAATGGCGACACGGCGATGGTTCATCACCCGGAGTATAACTTCAACGATGAGGCTATTCCTGCCGGGTGCAGCTGGTGGGCTGAGATTGTCGAGCAGAGGATGCCTGCTGCTTGAAGGTGAGAGGCGAGGGGCCAGCCCCTCGCGCTCTCCGGGATATTTTTAACCAGAAGAAGCGGGATCGGTGCCCAAGGTCAGTGGAGTGAAAGGCGGTTGCACAGCGTGTCGATCACCTCGTCCAACGCGGATTTTTGCGTGTTGACGCAGGCTTGGGCTGCGGTTTGCGCTGCGGCAAGAACGTCCTTTTCCGACAGCCATAGGGCGACCGAATCTGAAAGGTCGCTGGCAGAATTGACCAAGACCGCGCCGCCGGTTTCGATCAAGGGTGCAAATGTTTCGGCAAAATTGAAGAAGCCCGGACCAGTGATTACTGCGGCCCCGGCTTGCGCAGGTTCAAAAGGGTTGTGGCCTCCGATCTCCTTGAGCGAGCCACCTAGGAAAACGATCGGGCAAAGTGCGTACCAGGTTCCGGTTTCGCCTAATGTATCTGCGACATAAACCTGAGTGTCTGACCTGATCGGCTGATCCGTACTGCGTTGAGCAGTCGACAGGCCGGCATCGCCTGCGAGTTTAATAACCTCATCCCTGCGTTCAGGGTGGCGCGGGATCAGTAGCAGCAGAAGATCAGGCCAACGCTGCAACAATAACCGATGAGCCGCCAGAACGATTTCTTCCTCACCTGAATGCGTCGAACTGGCGATCCACATTGGGCGTCCAGCGATCTGTGATTTGATCGCGTCTAGTGTTTCCTGGTGGACGGGCAGCGGATCAGACATGGCTTTGAGGTTCGTGCCGGGTTGGACACGTTTAGCATCAGCGCCCATGTCGATCAGGTTGTCGGCTGTTTTGGTGTTTTGAGTTAGAAACAGCTTGAACTGATCTAGAATGAAGCGTGCGGTTTTGGGGCGTTTTTTCCATCCAGTGGCTGATTTGTCTGACAGACGGGCATTGAGCAATGCCAGTGGCGCGCCATTCTTGGTGGCTTCAACAATCAATCGTGGCCAGATTTCGCTTTCAACGAAGATTCCTGCGCTGGGCTGCCAATGGTCCAGAAACCGGTGCACCGGAGTCGCGCTGTCCAGCGGTGGGTATTGATGGCGGGTGCGCGCAGGAAGGCGTTTCCCGATCAGTTCCGCGGAAGTCGGGGTACCTGAAGTGATCAGAAATTCGGCTTCCGGTAAGCTATTTCCCAATCGATTGATCAGGCTTAGGACTGAAAGGCTTTCACCTACACTGGCGGCGTGGAACCAGATCAGTTGCCCTTGCGGGCGAGGCAGACTGGCATGGCCCAGTCGTTCCTGCTGGCGAGTATTGGAGACGCCTGCAGCCTGCATTTTTCCACGGACTTTACGCCAGACCAGCGGTTCGGCGGTCGTCATCAGGCCGCAGTACAAATTGTACAGCAGAGTAGGCTGTGGGCTTTCGGGCATTTCAGCCGCCTGTATGGCTCATATGACGGCTCATTTGGCCGTCGATAGACTGCCTCGAGTAATCGAAGTCATGACCCTTGGGCTTGAGGTTGATAGCAGCCCGGATCGCCTTTTCAAGCGGTTGCTCCGTATCGGGATGGTCGCGCAGAGGACCGCGCAGATCCGCCATGTCTTCTTGACCCAGGCACATATACAGCTCACCCGTGCAGGTTAGGCGCACGCGATTGCAGCTTTCGCAGAAATTATGCGAAAGGGGTGTGATGAAACCTATTTTCTGACCCGTTTCTTCTAGCCGCACATAGCGCGCCGGGCCGCCGGTGCGTTCAGCCAGATCGGTGACAGCATAGTGGTTTTCGTATTCCTTGCGGACGTCTTTGAGCGACCAATATTGATCTAGGCGGTCCTCGTTGCCGATATCGCCCATGGGCATGACCTCGATCCAGGTAAGGTCCATGTCGCGCTCGGCACACCAGTCAGTGATCTTGGGCAGTTCTGGTTCGTTGAAACCTTTAAGCGCAACAGCGTTGATCTTGACACGCAGCCCGGCCTTTTGCGCCGCGTCGATGCCGTTCAGTACCTGTTTGAGGCGGCCCCAGCGGGTGACCTTTGCGAATTTGTCCTCGTCCAGAGTATCCAGCGATACATTCACACGTCGCACGCCCGCCGCATAAAGTTCTTCGGCGAAACGATGCAGTTGTGAACCATTGGTTGTCAGTGTCAGCTCTTTCAGGGCACCGCTATCCAGATGCCGTGTCATGCTGTTGAAGAAAGACATGATGTTCCGGCGCACCAGGGGCTCTCCTCCGGTGATGCGCAGCTTTTCGACGCCCAGGTTCACGAACGTGGTGCACATGCGGTCCAGTTCTTCCAGCGTCAGAAGGTCTTTTTTGGGGAGGAACTTCATATCCTCGGACATGCAATAGACGCAGCGAAAATCACAGCGGTCCGTGACGGAGACGCGGAGATAGGTGATGGCGCGGGCAAATGGGTCGATTAGCGGAGCTGTCATGGCTCATAGGTAAAGCGGAGGCCCGGCCGCGGCAAGGGCGAACTGAGTTTTGGGCTGGAACAGTCAAGCTGAGAAGAATAGGGTTTTCGGCATGAAACATGCTTTGGTTTTGGTTTGTGTTTTTGTCGCTGGCTGCGATGCGGTTCGGTCCGCCACGGACCGAGTGTTTAGTGGGTCATCCACAGCGCCTGTGACCGCGCCTGCCGCACCAGAGACTGCTGAGGAGGTGCCCGAACCTGTCGTCGCTACGGTCGGTTGGGCGGGTGCAAAAACGACGGTCGCAGGACTTGGCGATCCGAATACGCCGGGACGTTGGCTGCAAACGCCCCTGGTTAAGACCGAAATCAATGGTCGTATCGTTGTACCGCGTACAGGCGCGCAGGCCTATGTTGCGCTTATCCCTGCGCCGGGGCCTGAAGGCGGTGGAAGCCGTTTGTCACTAGAGGCAATGCGCGCATTGCTTGTGCCGTTTGATGAGCTGGTAGAACTGGAAGTCTATTCCGACTGAGCGCGCAGGTATTTGCCCGCTTCTTTGCGGGCAAATGGTTTCATGTTTGCGCCGTGCGTTTCAAGAAATGCGACGACGCGCTGTGAATCGTGCTTTGACAATTCGCGCAGCCACCATGCGATGGCTTTCTGGATAAACCATTCCCGGTCAGGGACATAGCTTGCAGCCCAACCAAGAATACGGTCGCGGCACTCCAACTCTTCCGGTTTTGGGTGGTTCTGTTTGGTCCAGGGCAAGGTGGCGACCAGCGCGGCACGCTTAGTCCACATGTGGTTTGATTTGGTCCACTGTTCGACCTGATCCAGCCGCGTCGGATCGGCTGTCAGGCGCTTTTGCATTGCCATGCAGGCATGGTCGGCCACCGCCCAGGCGTCGAATTCTGGCAGCCAGCTTTGCAACAGATCCCATACCGTGTCATCGGGGCGGATTCGGGCTTGGGTCAACAACTTTGCCGCAGCGACCCGTGCTTCATGGATGTTGGTCCGCCACAAACTGTCGGCGACGGCGACGCGGTCAGCGATTTCGAGTTCACGCCGCCACTCCTTGGTCAGATCGTTGAGCACCGGATTCGGAACACCCAGATAAGGACGATCAACCTTGTGATAGGCCGCCACCTGTTCTGCGCGTTCAGGATCGGCATGTGCTTTGATCTGATCCAGATAGGCCAGCATGTGCCGTCACTCGACCGTGACGGATTTTGCCAGATTGCGCGGCTGATCCACATCTGTACCTTTAGCCACCGCCGTGTGGTAGGCCAGCAGTTGCGCGGGCACCGAATAGAGGATTGGTGCAAGGCTGGTGTGCACATGTGGCATACGGATCGTACTCCAAACCCCATCTTCAGCCTCAGCGATACCGTCATCATCCGAGACAAGGATAACCTTGCCCTTACGCGCCATCACCTCCTGCATGTTCGAAACTGTCTTGTCGAAAACTGCGTCGCGCGGTGCCATGACAACAACCGGCATATGCTTGTCGATCAGGGCGATGGGGCCGTGTTTCAGCTCACCCGACGCGTAACCTTCGGCGTGGATGTAGCTAATTTCCTTGAGCTTCAGCGCACCTTCCATGGCCAGAGGGTACATGAGGCCACGGCCCAGGAACAGCACGTCGCGCGCCTCGGATAGACGTTGGGCAGATTGGCGAATAGCGTCGTTCTGATCCAGCGCTGCATTCAGAACTGTCGGCAAGCCGCGAAGGGCGGCCGCGTGATCGGCGATCTCTTCATCGTTCAGCGTGCCTCGATCTGCAGCGGCTTTGAGGGCAAGCATCAGCAACACGCTAAGCTGACAGGTGAACGCCTTGGTCGAGGCAACACCGATCTCAACACCCGCATGGATTGGTAAAGCCATATCGCTTTCGCGCGCAATCGAGCTTTCGGCGACATTGACGACCGAGACGATCTTGTCTGCCTTGCCTTCGCAATAGCGCAGGGCAGCAAGCGTGTCGGCGGTTTCGCCTGACTGGCTGACAAACAGCGCAAGCGTCCGGTCCGAGATCGGAGGCTCGCGATAGCGGAACTCGCTGGCGATATCGACTTCAACTGGCATCTTGGCCAGTTGTTCGAACCAGTATTTCGCCGTCAGGCAGGCATAGAATGCAGTACCGCAGGCCACCATGGTCAGACGGTCCAGCTTGGTGAAATCCAGATCGTCACCGGGCAACACCACCTGATCGCCTCCGGTCGGAAGATACGAGCGGATGGCTTCGGCCACCACAACAGGCTGCTCGGCAATTTCCTTGGCCATATAGTGCTTGTGGCCGCCTTTGTCGGCACGGGTCTGATCGATTTGAATTTGCCGGATTTCGCGGTTGGCAAGCTCACCGATTTCGGTTCGAATCTCCAGCGAAGTGCGGGTCAGTACCGCCCGATCACCTTCTTCAAGATAGGTGATGCGATCGGTTAGCGGGGCCAATGCGATAGCGTCCGAGCCGACAAACATCTCACCATCGCCATGACCTATCGCCAGAGGCGAGCCCTTACGCGCTGCGACGATCAGATCTTCTTGCCCGTCGAATAGGAAGGCGAGTGCGAATGCGCCTTTGAGCCGGTCGATCGTATTGAACGCAGCGTCAATCGGCGATTGTCCTTCGGACATGTACCGTTCTGTCATCAAGGCAACGGTCTCGGTGTCAGTGTCCGTGACGAAGTCAACACCATGTTCAGCCAACTCAGCCCGCAGTTCGCGATAGTTTTCGACGATACCATTGTGCACAACAGCGACAGGTCCCGCCCTATGCGGATGCGCGTTGTTCACTGATGGCGCCCCATGGGTCGCCCAGCGGGTATGACCGATGCCGGATTTCCCGGCCAATGGCTCATGCACCAAAAGGTCGCTCAGGTTCACCAACTTGCCAACAGCCCGACGACGCCCAAGCGCGCCATCATTAACAGTAGCGATACCCGCACTGTCATAGCCGCGATACTCAAGTCGCTTCAGTGCTTCGACCAGAATAGGGGCGGCTTCGTGGCTGCCCAGAACACCAACAATTCCACACATAATTCAGGCTCCTTTGTCGCGGCGAGCCTTCTTCGCCTTCAACATTTCAAACAATTTGCGCGCGTAGCCGGGCTTATTCTCTTGCTTGGCACGCGCCACGGCCAATGCGTCTGGCTCAACATCCTTGGTGACTACGGTCCCCGTGGCGGTCATCGCGCCGTCACCCAGAGTGACCGGGGCCACAAGCATCGTGTTCGATCCGATGAACACGTTTTCCCCGATGGTCGTTTTGTGCTTCATCACGCCGTCATAGTTGCAGGTGATGGTTCCAGCACCGATATTTGTAGCCGCCCCAACCGAAGCGTCGCCGATATAGCTGAGGTGATTCACCTTTGCGCCTTCTGCGATCTCGGCGTTCTTGATCTCAACAAAGTTGCCGATTTTCGCGTTTTCAGCCAGCTCTGCACCCGGGCGTAGGCGGGCATAGGGTCCGACCACGGAACCTCGGCTGACATGGCAGCCTTCGAGATGCGAAAACGCCCGGATCGTTGCGCCGCTTTCCACGGTTACACCGGGGCCAAAAACCACATTTGGTTCAATGACAGTGTCGCGACCAATCACGGTATCTGCTGCCAGATACACAGTACCAGGTGCCATCAAAGTGACTCCCAGATCAAGTAGTTCGGAGCGCGCCTGTTCTTGGAACACTGCATCCGCTGCCGCCAGATCCGCGCGGGAGTTCACACCCAATGTCTGCGCTTCATCGCAGGCCACGGCAGTTACGTTAAGACCCTTGTAGCGGGCTATCTCAACGACGTCGGTCAAATAATATTCACCCGAGGCATTGTCGTTTCCAACCGCATCGATAAGTGAGAAAAGGGTTTCAGCGTCACACACCAAAAGGCCTGAGTTACAGAAGGTTATGGCGCGTTGTTCGTTAGTGGCATCCTTGAATTCAACAATCCGCTCGAGCGAGTCACCATCCATGACCAAGCGACCATAACGGGCGGGATCTGCAGCTTCGAACCCAAGAATGACCAGATCGTTTTTTGTGCGCGCTTCAATCATTCGCTGCAGGGTGTCGGGCTGCAGAAACGGGGTATCGCCATAGAGGACAACCACGTCCCCCTGAAAACCATCCAGCGCGGCACGCGCCTGCGCAACCGCGTGGGCCGTGCCAAGCTGCTCTTCCTGCACCGCAATGCTGGCGTTTTCATCTTCGGCTTCAGCCACGCGTGCAACGGCTTCCGCGCCGTGGCCGGTAACAATCACGGTGCGCTCGGGAGTCAGGACAGCACCGGCACGCATGGCATGAACCAGCATCGGCACCTGAGCAATCGGGTGAAGGACTTTGGGAATATCAGAGTTCATCCTTGTGCCTTTTCCGGCGGCAAGAATGACAAGGGCATTGCTCATGAAATCATTTTCTCTTTTGTTTTGTTGTGGCCCGTTTTATCCGCTGTGGTCAAAGGCGCAAGCGGTTCGGCCATCAAAGAAGATTGCCGTTTGCAACACGACATGGCGGAATCCCGCCGGTTCAGGAGGTAAGAATGCGTACGGTAATCTTCGATTTGGATGGAACTTTGGCAGATACGTCCGGTGATTTGCTGGCCGCTGCAAACCACTGTTTTCGCGAGATGGGTCATGGAGATGTACTGATGCCCGAGCTTGATGCGGCGGTTTCGGTGCGCGGTGCACGTTTGATGTTGTCCCATGGATTGAAGCGGGTCGGCGCCTATGATGCGGATGTTGTCGAAGCCTATTATCCGGTCTTTCTGGAGGTCTATGGGCAAGCGATCGATACGCATACCTATTTCTATCCCGGTGCGCTTGAAGCCGTCGAAGCACTGAAAGGTGCGGGTTATGGCGTGGGTATCTGCACCAACAAGCCAGAAGGCCTTGCTGATCTGCTGCTGTCCCGGATGGGCGCGCGCGATCGTTTCGCTTCGCTGGTAGGGGCCGATACGTTGCCGGTGCGCAAACCTGATCCTGAGCCTTTGCGTGAAGCGGCGCGCCGCGCCGGGGGGCATCCCGATCATTGCGTGCTGATCGGCGACTCGGATACCGACCGGAACACGGCGCGGGCTGCAGGCGTGCCTTCGGTTCTGGTGACTTTCGGCCCGTCAGGCGATGAAATGGCCGCGCTGCAGCCCGAGGCGTTGCTGCATCATTTTGATGATTTACCGAAACTGGTCTCCGATTTGATCGGAGCGGCCGTGTGATCCCTTGACCCGCTTGAGACTCCGCACCAAAACAGACCTATGACCGAGACATTCACGGGTAATTTCACCCAGCAAGAGCCCATCCCCGAAGACGCCATTGAGGCTGCCGTGGCCGTCCTGCGCCATGGTCGGTTGCATCGCTATAACGTTGCTCCGGACGAATTGAGCGAAACTGCGCTGCTGGAACAGGAATTCGCCGCCCAGATGGGGGCGAAATACTGTCTGGCGGTCTCATCGGGAGGCTACGCTCTGGCCACAGCGTTGCGGGCAGTTGGCGTAAAACCGGGCGATCCGGTTCTGACCAACGCGTTCACTCTGGCGCCGGTGCCGGGGGCGATTGCGTCGGTAAGCGCAAAGCCGGTCTTTGTTGGTGTGACCGAAGCCCTGACCATCGATCTGGATGATCTTGAGGCCAAGCTGGATCAGGCTAAGGTGTTGATGCTGAGCCACATGCGTGGGCATCTATGCGATATGGATCGCCTGATGCAGATGTGTGATGCGGCGGGTGTGATCGTGATCGAAGATTGCGCCCATACCATGGGCGCTGCCTGGCGCGGGCAGCTGTCTGGGCGGCAGGGGGCCATCGGATGTTACTCGTGCCAGACCTATAAACATGTCAATTCGGGCGAGGGCGGGTTGCTGATCACGGATGATCCGGAACTGGGCGCCAAGGCTACGATGTTGTCCGGGTCTTACATGCTTTATGAACGCCATCTGGCAGCGCCCGGGCCGGAGGTTTTCGAGCAGATCAAATACACCACCCCCAATGTCTCGGGCCGGATGGACAATTTGCGTGCGGCGATCTTACGTCCGCAGTTGCGCGATCTGGACCGGCAGGTGCAGCGCTGGAATGAACGATATGATGAAATCGAGCATGGTCTGCGGGGAACACCCGGTTTGAAAATCGTAGAGCGGCCCGATGCTGAGACCTATGTCGGTTCGTCGATCCAATTCCTGTTGCTGGACTGGACGCCCGAGCGTATTGCCGAGGTCATCCAGCGCTGCGCCGCGCGCGGGGTTGAACTGAAGTGGTTCGGAGGGGCCGAGCCGTCGGGCTTTACCTCACGCTATGACAGTTGGCGCTATGCCGACAGTACCCCTATGCAGGTCAGTGATCGGATATTGGCCGGGATCATGGATATGCGCGTTCCGCTGACCTTCTCGCTAGAGGATTGTGGCCAGATCGCGCGCATTATCCGGGCTGAGGTCAGCGCGGTCTATCAGTCGTAATCCAGCGGAGTGCGCTTTCAGCGCACGCTCGACCTTTTTGGAAAACGCCGCCCCTTGCCGGGCGGCGTTTTGCGTTTGCCTGCGCGTCGTCGTTGACCGTAGGGGGAATCGCTGCTATTTGGTTATTGAACGCTTGTTCATTAATGCAATCGGAGGAGCCCTGCATGTTTATGGCCACAATGCAATTCGATCTGGGCGAGGACGTGAACGCCCTGCGTGAGATGGTTCACCGTTGGGCGCAGGAACGGGTCAAGCCGATGGCGGCCGAGATTGACGCCTCCAATGCCTTTCCGAACGAGCTGTGGAAAGAGATGGGCGATCTTGGCCTGCTGGGCGTCACCGTGCCAGAAGAGTATGGCGGTGCAGGAATGTCCTATCTGGCGCATACCATTGCAGTGGAAGAGGTGGCGCGCGCCTCGGCCTCGGTCTCGTTGTCTTATGGGGCGCATTCGAACCTGTGTGTGAACCAGATCAAGCTGAATGGGACGGATGAGCAGAAACAGAAATATCTGCCGCGCCTGATTTCGGGTGATCATGTGGGCGCGCTTGCAATGTCCGAGTCCTCGGCTGGGTCGGATGTGGTCTCGATGAAGCTGCGGGCGGAAAAGCGCAATGATCACTATCGCCTGAATGGCAACAAATATTGGATCACCAATGGGCCGGATGCAGATACTCTGGTCGTTTATGCCAAGACGGACCCCGAGGCCGGATCGAAGGGGATCACGGCTTTTTTGATCGAGAAAGAGATGAAGGGATTCTCGACGTCTCCGCATTTCGACAAGCTAGGGATGCGTGGTTCGAATACGGCTGAGCTGATCTTTGAAGACGTCGAAGTGCCGTTCGAGAATGTTCTGGGCGAAGAGGGCAGGGGTGTAGCCGTCCTGATGTCCGGTTTGGATTACGAGCGCGTCGTACTCGCTGGGATTGGGACAGGTATCATGGCGGCTTGTCTGGATGAGGTCATGCCCTATCTGGCCGAGCGCAAGCAATTCGGCAAGCCGATCGGGTCGTTCCAGCTGATGCAGGGCAAGATCGCTGACATGTACACCGCAATGAATTCAGCCCGGGCTTATGTCTACGAGGTCGCAAAAGCCTGTGATCGGGGGGATGTGACCCGACAGGATGCTGCAGCGTGCTGTCTTTATGCGTCGGAGCAGGCAATGGTGCAGGCGCATCAGGCCGTTCAGGCTTTGGGCGGGGCCGGGTTCCTGTCGGATTCGCCGGTCAGCCGGATTTTCCGTGATGCGAAGCTGATGGAGATCGGCGCGGGTACCAGCGAAATCCGCCGGATGCTGATTGGGCGCGAAATGATGAACAAGATGTTGTGACGAAAAACCCCGCAGTTCATTGAACCACGGGGCTTTTCGCGATTGGATCAGAAACGATGCACGTAGGACAGGCCAATCAGGAACGGGTCGATTTCGGCAGTGCCGATGTCGTTGCCGTCGAGTTTGACGTCCGAGTCGATGTCGAACCAGCGCACGTTCAGACGCACCGCGCCTTTCTCCGTGACCATGTAGTCCAGACCGGCCTGCAGCGAGACGCCAAAGGAATTGTCCAGATCCAAATCACCCAGGGGCGAGTCTTCTTCGAAGAAGATGGTGTAGTTCAGACCCGCGCCGACATAGGGTTTCCACGCGCTATTGGTCGGGAAATGATAGTTCAGCGAAAGGGTGGGCGGCAGGTGTTTGACGCTTCCGGCATCAACGCTGCCACCAAGAGTGACGTCATGTTTGTAGGGGGTCGAGGCCAGCAATTCGATCCCGAGGTTGTCCTGAACGAAGTACTCGACGGTGAAGATGGGGCGCGTGTCCGAGTCAACGTCGGCGTCAAACCCAGCGAGCGAGCCGTTATCGGATTTGGGATCCAGATAACCGACACCAACACCGACCGTCCAATCACCCTGCGATTGGGCGAATGCGGGGGCAGCCAGCGCGACAAGCACGGTGGAAAGGGTCAAAGCGGCGAGTTTCTTTGTCATATTCATGCCTTTGGTTGCGTCAATGTGGACCTTGTGGATGGCGCGATGCCGCCAAACTCTGATCTGCATCAATTTCGCATCGAAATTGCACCGATGAAGCATGGATCAACTGTCAGTAAAATAAGGGAGAATCTGAGTGTCTCCTGCTAGGGTCATACCGGGTCTGCGCAGTGATCAAATCTGGGCCATACCGGATCGATTGAATATGGCGCGACAGTGCCTTTCTCAGCCTTCAGAACAGGTTGCAATACTGGACCTGACGGCTTCTGATCCGCGTGAAGTTACGTTCGGCGATCTGGGTGAAATGGTAGATGGTATTGCGCGTGCTCTGATCAACGACGTCCGACCCGGCGATCGAGTGGGCGTGTTGCTGAGCCAGTCGCCCGGGTGTGCGGCGGCACATTTGGCAATCTGGAAAATCGGCGCGATTTCGGTACCCCTGTTCAAGTTGTTCAAACACGATGCGCTATCATCGCGTGTCGGTGACGCGGGCTTAAAATTTGTTTTGACAGATTCCGAAGGGGCCGCGCTTGTTGGTGATCTGGCCAAACCAGTGCTTGCCGATCAGATCGGGCAAGAGGGACCACCTGTCCCGTTTGCCGACACCAGCCCCGAGGAACCTGCGGTATTGATCTACACCTCTGGCACCACCGGGAGCCCAAAGGGGGCACTGCACGGGCACCGGGTACTGACGGGTCACCTGCCGGGCGTATCGATCAGCCACAATCATCTGCGTCAGGGCGATTGTCTGTGGACACCGGCCGATTGGGCCTGGATCGGCGGTCTGTTCGATGTGCTGATGCCCGGTCTAGCGCTGGGTGTACCGATCGTTGCGGCGAGGTTGGATAAGTTCACTCCCGAGGCCTGCGCGGATCTCGTCATGCGTGGCGGGGTACGGAATGTGTTCTTCCCGCCGACCGCCCTTCGTATGTTGAAAGCTGCGGACCAGACGATCCCCGGTTTGCGCTCGGTTGCGTCCGGCGGGGAGCCTCTGGGGGTCGAGATGTTGGCCTGGGGTAAAAAGGCGTTTGGCCTGACGATCAACGAATTTTACGGCCAGACCGAATGCAATATGGTCGTGTCCTCCTGTGCCGAGGATTTCCCAGCGCACCCCGGCTGTATCGGCAAGCCGGTGCCCGGGCATGAAGTTGCGGTGATTGATGGCGACGGCCGGCCGACCAATGAAGAGGGCGACGTCGCTATCCGGCGCGGCTCGGCCTCGATGATGCTGGAATACTGGAACCGGCCCGATGCGACGACTGAGAAGTTCCGTGGTGATTGGCTGATCACCGGAGACCGTGGCGTGTGGGAGGGCGACTATCTGCGCTTTGTCGGTCGCGATGATGACGTGATCACGTCGGCCGGATACCGCATCGGACCCGCTGAGATCGAAGATTGCCTGCTGACCCATCCGGCAGTGGCAACTGTGGGTGTGGTCGGTAAGCCTGATCCGCTGCGGACCGAGATCGTGAAGGCCTATGTGGTGTTGAAACCGGGCGCTGAGGC
This sequence comes from Ruegeria sp. YTSA064, assembly GCF_059610325.1. Lineage (NCBI taxonomy): Bacteria > Pseudomonadati > Pseudomonadota > Alphaproteobacteria > Rhodobacterales > Roseobacteraceae > Ruegeria > Ruegeria sp. YTSA064. The sequence goes on along the minus strand of NZ_JBXWNK010000004.1, from coordinate 190,517 downwards.
TGCGGAGCAGGAGTTGCAGGATTGGGTCAAGGACCGTCTGGCTCAGTACTCCTATCCGCGCGAGGTGGCGTTTCTGGACGAGTTGCCGATGACGGTGACGGGGAAGGTGATCCGCAAGGAGTTGAAGGCGCGGGCTGCGGGGGAGGTAATTACATGATGCGAATTGCAGTTGCTGCGATACTGGTTCCATCGCTTGTCTACGCTCAGGGCGCTTGGGTAGACCAGTCGTACATTCAACAGTGTTTTTCCCAGTCGCAGCAGGGCGATAGCTTGTCATCATGTCTAGGCGCAGCTGCCAATACCTGCCAAACGATACCGGGAAATGAAACAACCATTGGCATTACCGAATGTATTCAAGCTGAAACCCAAGTTTGGGATTCATTTCTGAACGAACAGTATAAACTGCGTAGGGCGGAACTGGCTGAGCAAAGTCCCGAACTTTCGGACCAGTTGCGAGATGCTCAACGCGCATGGATCGGGTTTCGGGACGCTGAATGCGCTCTGGCCTACGGCATATGGTCTGGTGGAACGATACGCTCGATTGTAGCCGCAAATTGCTTGCTGACCGAAACCGCTGAACGCGCTGTGGAATTGCGCGACTTGGGGAAGATGGAATGAAACTAAAATCCAAAGCCATACCAACCTCCGAGGGGTTCAAGGCGAACCGAGCTGCACATCTGGATGCGCTGGCACGTATCTCTGAGGCCGCCGAAGCCGCCCGCATGGGCGGAGGTGAGAGATCCCGCGCGCGGCATGAATCTCGGGGCAAGATGCTGCCGCGTCGCCGGGTGGCAAACCTTCTTGATCCGGGCTCTCCGTTTCTTGAAATCGGCGCGACGGCGGCGCATGGGATGTACGGGGGCGCCGCACCTTGTGCCGGGGTCATCGCCGGGATTGGCCGGGTGCAGGGACGCGAGGTCATGGTGGTGTGCAACGATGCCACCGTGAAGGGCGGTACTTACTATCCGATGACGGTCAAGAAACACCTGCGCGCGCAGGAGATTGCTGAGGAAAACCATCTGCCCTGCATCTATCTGGTCGATAGCGGTGGTGCCAACCTGCCCAATCAGGATGAAGTGTTCCCCGACCGAGACCACTTTGGCCGCATCTTTTACAATCAGGCGCGGATGAGCGCGAAGGGGATCGCTCAGATCGCTGTTGTCATGGGATCCTGTACGGCGGGCGGGGCCTATGTGCCCGCGATGTCTGATGTGACGATCATCGTGAAAGAGCAGGGGACAATCTTTCTGGCCGGGCCACCTCTGGTCAAGGCGGCGACGGGAGAGGTCGTCAGCGCCGAGGATCTGGGCGGCGGTGATGTACACACGCGCCTGTCGGGTGTGGCGGATTATCTGGCCGAGGATGATGCGCATGCGTTGGCTCTGGCCCGGCGCGCCGTCGGGTCGTTGGGCGGTGCCGGGCTGAAGCCCGGCCTACGGTTCGAGGCATCCGAGGAGCCAGATTACGACCCAGAAGAGGTACTTGGCGTTGTCCCTGCTGATCTGAGAACCCCCTATGACATTCGGGAGGTGATTGCGCGTCTGGTCGATGGCTCTCGGTTTGATGAGTTCAAGCCGCGTTTTGGCGAGACGCTGGTGACCGGTTTCGCCCATGTCAAAGGCTGCCCGGTTGGGATCATCGCCAACAATGGCGTGCTGTTTTCCGAGGCCGCGCAGAAGGGCGCGCATTTTGTCGAGCTGTGTTCTCAGCGCAAAACACCGCTGGTATTCCTGCAGAACATCACCGGCTTCATGGTTGGCCGCAAATACGAAAACGAAGGCATCGCGCGGCATGGGGCCAAGATGGTTACGGCGGTGGCGACGACGAGCGTTCCCAAGATCACCATGCTGGTCGGCGGTTCTTTCGGAGCTGGAAACTACGGCATGGCAGGTCGCGCCTATCAGCCTCGTTTCCTGTGGACCTGGCCGAATTCGCGCATCTCGGTGATGGGGGGCGAGCAGGCTGCGGGCGTTCTTGCCACCGTCAAGCGCGACGGGATCGAACGGCAGGGCGGCACGTGGTCGGCTGAAGAGGAAGCCGAGTTCAAACGTCCGACGCTGGACATGTTCGAGGAACAATCCCACCCGCTTTATGCTTCGGCCCGGCTCTGGGATGACGGCATCATCGACCCACGCAAAAGCCGCGACGTGTTGGCCTTGTCGCTGAGTGCTGCACTGAACGCCCCGATTGAGGAGACACGTTTCGGCGTGTTCAGGATGTAAGATGAGCGTTTCATTGAATGACGTCATGGCCCGCTATCCGGGTGCTCAGACTTTCAAGTTTGGTGACAACGCATCGCTGAGTGCTGAGCTGCTGGCGTTGGTGCGATCAGGCCGAAAAACGGCAACCTGTGGTGCGTTACGTGACTACCCCGATGGCAGTGCTGACACCCCCGTTGTTGGGCGGCAGGATATTGCGCTGGAATGGGATGATCGCCCGGCTTTGGTGATCGAAACGGTCGAGGTCTCGACCTGCCGATATTGCGATGTGACCGAAGACTTCGCATTGGCCGAGGGTGAGAATGAAACGCTTGAGGGGTGGCGCGAGGATCATCGCCGGTATTTCGAACGAAATGGCGGGTTTGATCCCGAGATGGAATTGCTGTGCGAACGGTTCCGCCTTGTCGAAGATCTGGCGGCTGAGGGGTAAGCTATGTTCAACAAAATCCTGATTGCTAACCGAGGCGAGATTGCTTGTCGGGTGATGGAAACGGCTCAGAAGATGGGTGTGTCCTGCGTGGCTGTGTATTCGGATGCCGATGCCTCGGCCAAGCATGTGCAGATGGCGGATGAGGCCGTGCATATCGGCGGCGCGGCCCCAGCTGACAGTTATCTGAAGGGTGATGTGATCATTCAGGCGGCGCTGGATACAGGCGCGCAGGCGATCCACCCGGGCTATGGCTTTCTGTCCGAGAATCCAGATTTCGTGGATGCGGTTGAGGCGGCAGGCCTGACCTTCATCGGACCATCGGCGGACGCGATCCGCAAGATGGGCCTTAAGGACGCAGCAAAGGTTCTGATGGAGCAGGCGGGCGTTCCGGTTGTGCCCGGCTATCATGGCGACAATCAAGACCCCGAACACCTAGCAGGCGCGGCGGAAACCATTGGTTATCCTGTTCTGATCAAAGCTGTTGCAGGCGGTGGCGGCAAAGGGATGCGTCTAGTCGAGAAGCCCGAGGAGTTCTCGGCTGCTTTGGACAGCGCGCGCGGTGAGGCCAAGACGGCCTTCGGTAACGATGCCGTGCTGGTCGAGAAATTCGTCGCCAAACCACGTCATATCGAGGTGCAGGTATTCGGTGACGGCACCCAAGCGGTGCATCTGTTTGAACGCGACTGCTCGTTGCAGCGGCGGCACCAGAAGGTGATCGAAGAGGCTCCGGCCCCCGGCATGACCGCTGAAATGCGCGAAGCGATGGGGCAGGCGGGCGTGCGTGCGGCAGAGGCGATTGGATACAAGGGCGCAGGGACGGTTGAGTTCATCGTCGATGCTTCGGACGGGTTACGCCCGGATCGGTTTTGGTTCATGGAGATGAACACGCGCCTGCAAGTCGAACATCCGGTGACCGAGGCAATAACGGGTGTCGATCTGGTCGAATGGCAGTTGCAGGTAGCTGCGGGTGAAAGCCTGCCGAAACAGCAGGGTGATTTGTCGATCAACGGGCATTCCTTTGAGGCGCGGCTTTATGCCGAGGACGTTCCCAAGGGTTTTCTGCCCGCGACGGGTACGCTGACCCATCTGCACTTCCCGCCGGAGTGCCGCGCCGATAGCGGCGTGCGGGCTGGGGATACGATCAGCCCTTGGTACGATCCCATGATTGCCAAGGTCGTGGTGCATGGCCCGACGCGAGCGGTTGCTTTGGAAAGCCTGCACCGCGTCTTGCGCCAAACCGAAGTTGCCGGGACGGTAACCAACCTTGCGTTTCTTGGGGCTCTGACGCGGCACAGCGGGTTTGCGTCGGGCGACGTGGATACCGGGCTGATCGGGCGAGACCTTGACGATCTTGTGCAGGAAGCTGGCGCAAGCAACGCGTCAACCGTGGCTGCAGCGATGACGGCGCTGGGTCTGGCCGAGACGGTATCAGAAACGGGCTTTACCCTATGGGCGCCATTACATCGCGCTGCGCAATTGCTGCGGGATGGAGAGGTTGTTGATCTGGATGTCCAGGTCGAAGGTCCGGATCGGCAGGTTTGGGAGATCGAAGGCACGCAGCTAATCGCGCAACGCCGTGGCGCTGGCTGGACCATCGATGGGACACCTATGCCAAATGTTGTCATGGCCGGGTCTCAGGTCACAGTATTTGACGACTATGGGCAGGTGTTTGAGGTTGTTGATCCTCTGGACCGCGACGCAAGCGCGGGGGGCGACACCAATGTGATCGAGGCGCCGATGCCAGGTCTGGTCAAAGCCGTCTTTGCCTCGGCAGGGCTGGAGGTGAAGGAAGGCGACCGGCTGGCCATTCTGGAAGCGATGAAGATGGAGCATTCTCTGCTGGCCGCCCGCGATGGCGTGGTCGCAGAAGTGCTGGCCGAAGCGGGCGCACAGGTCGAGGCTGGGGCAGCGCTGGTTCGGTTGGCCGAGGATTGATCTGTTCGGCCCGTGGATTGCGTGGCACAGTCGGGCCATCCGTAATTGAAACGATAAGAAACCGGGAAGGGATGCGCTGATGAAAGAACGGGTCGAGATTTTCGAGGTCGGGCCACGCGACGGCCTGCAGAACGAGCAGCGCGAGATCCCGGTGGCAAAAAAAATCGCCTTGGTCGATTGCCTCAGCCGTTGCGGGTTCAACCGGATTGAGGTTGCAAGCTTTGTCTCACCCAAATGGGTGCCGCAAATGGCGGGCAGCGGTGAGGTTCTGGCCGGAATAACGCGGACTGAAGGCGTACGCTATGCGGCGCTGACGCCGAATTTGCGCGGGTATGAGGATGCCTTGGCGGCCAAGGCGGATGAGATCGCGGTGTTTGCGTCAGCGTCCGAGGGGTTCTCGAAAGCGAATATCAACGCGACCATCGCTGAATCCATCGAACGGTTCGTGCCGATCCTTGAGGCCGCGCGGCATATCGATTTGCCCGTGCGTGGTTATGTGTCCTGCGTGACTGATTGCCCCTATGACGGCCCGACCCCGCCTGAAAAAGTGGCTGAGGTGGCGGACGCATTGTTCGCGCATGGCTGCTACGAGATTTCGCTGGGCGATACGATTGGGCAGGGGACCCCGGACAAGATCGCGCATATGCTGTTGGCCGTGCGCGAACGGGTCCCGGTCACTCGGCTTGCTGGGCATTTCCATGACACCAACGGGCGGGCGATCGACAATATCGATGCTTCTTTGGCGCTGGGTGTACGGGTGTTTGATGCCGCCGTCGGCGGGCTTGGGGGTTGCCCCTATGCGCCAGGTGCAGCGGGTAATGTGGCAACCGAAGCGGTGGCCGCGCATCTGGAACGGTTGGGATATGAAACCGGGTTGGACGCGTCTGTGCTGGAAGAAGCTGCAGACATGGCGCGGGCTATGCGAGCGGAATAGAAATGTACGAAACGATAACTTTAAAGACAGATGGTCGCGGCGTAGCCACGTTAACGCTGGATCGACCAGAGAAGCACAATGCGCTGTCGGCGCAGATGATTGCTGAACTGACACAAGCCGCCGGGCAACTGGCCAGTGATGAAGCTGTCCGGGTGGTGGTTCTGGCCGCGTCAGGCAAAAGCTTTTGCGCCGGGGGTGATCTGGGTTGGATGCAGGCGCAAATGGCCGCCGATCCCGATACGCGCTTCACCGAGGCGCGCAAGCTGGCCGAGATGCTGAATGCCCTGAATACGCTGCCCAAGCCTCTGATTGGCGCATTGCAGGGCAATGCGTTTGGTGGTGGAGTGGGAATGGCCTCGGTCTGTGATGTGGCGATCGGGGTGGATAGCCTGAAGATGGGCCTGACCGAAACGCGACTTGGCCTGATCCCGGCCACGATTGGCCCCTATGTTATTGCTCGTATGGGTGAGGCAAGGTCGCGGCGGGTCTTCATGTCCGCACGTCTCTTTGATGCAGCGGAGGCTGTCGAGCTGGGCTTGTTGGCGTGCGCGGTGCCCGCTGATGCCTTGGCAGAGGCGGTCGAGGCCGAAGTGCGTCCCTATCTATCCTGCGCGCCAGGCGCTGTTTCTTCGGCAAAGCAATTGATCCAATCGCTGGGACCACGCATTGACGATGCTGTGATCGACCACACCATTCGACAGCTGGTAACGCGTTGGGAAACCGACGAGGCGCAAGAGGGAATCAGGGCCTTTTTCGACAAACGAAAACCTGCATGGAATAGGTAGGTTTAGCCGCGTCGGGCCGTTTCAAGGTATTCTAAGCCATAGCCTGCTGGGCGATTGTAATAATGCCCATCTGCGCGTTTCTGTTCGGTTGACCCTCTGACCCCACAGAGATAGAGAATGTCCAGTCAACACGCCAATTGACGGCGCACCCTTTCGGGACATGCGCAGGAAAGGAGCTATACGTGGAAGACCTGTTGCGGGAGTACCTCCCGATCCTGGTGTTTCTGGCCGTCGCTGTAGGCCTTGGAATCGTCTTGATTCTCGCTGCTGTGGTGCTTGCCGTCCGCAATCCAGACCCTGAAAAAGTCAGTGCATATGAATGTGGCTTTAACGCATTCGACGATGCGCGGATGAAATTCGACGTCCGATTCTATCTGGTCGCGATTCTCTTCATCATCTTCGATCTGGAAATCGCCTTCCTGTTTCCTTGGGCCGTTGGCTTCAAAGACATCAGCGATGTTGGGTTTTGGTCCATGATGGTGTTTCTGGCGGTGCTGACCATCGGCTTTGCCTATGAATGGAAGAAAGGGGCCCTGGAATGGGAGTGATGACGGGCGCAAACACCGCGGGCGTCGACAAAGAAGTCGCCACCCAGGCCCTGAACGCCGAGCTGCAGGACAAAGGTTTCCTGCTGACCTCGACCGAAGACATCATCAACTGGGCCCGTACCGGTAGCTTGCACTGGATGACCTTTGGTCTGGCCTGCTGCGCGGTCGAGATGATGCATACCTCGATGCCGCGTTATGATGCGGAACGGTTTGGCATTGCCCCCCGAGCGTCCCCGCGTCAGTCGGATGTGATGATCGTGGCCGGAACCCTGACCAACAAGATGGCCCCAGCGCTGCGTAAAGTTTACGACCAGATGCCCGAGCCGCGCTATGTGATCTCGATGGGCTCCTGCGCCAATGGCGGTGGTTATTACCACTATTCCTATTCTGTCGTGCGCGGTTGCGACCGGGTTGTTCCGGTGGACATCTACGTGCCCGGCTGCCCTCCAACCGCTGAGGCGTTGCTGTATGGCCTGATGCAGTTGCAGCGCAAAATACGCCGTACCGGCACCATTGTACGCTGAGGGAGAGGGCAGATGAGCGAAACACTCAAAGAACTCGGCGCGCAGTTGGAGCTAAAACGAACCGATTGCGTTCTGTCCTGGGACGTGACGCATGGTGAGCTGAACGTCGATGTGGCCCCGTCGAATCTTGTGGAATTCATCGAATTCCTGAAGTCTGACCGCAGTTGCCAGTTCTCAACGCTGGTGGACATTACCGGTGTCGACTACCCCGAACGCGCCAAGCGGTTTGATGTGGTTTATCACTTTCTGTCGATGTACCAGAACCAGCGCATCCGCCTGCGGGTGTCGATCCGTGAAGAAGATATGGTGCCTTCAATTGTCGACGTTCATCCCTCGGCCAACTGGTTCGAGCGTGAGGTGTTCGACATGTTCGGCATCTTGTTCTCGGGTCATCCCGATTTGCGGCGCATCCTGACCGACTATGGGTTCCGCGGCTATCCGCTGCGCAAGGATTTTCCGACCACCGGTTATACCGAAGTTCGCTACGACGAGGCGCAAAAGCGCGTGGTCTATGAACCAGTGTCGCTGGTGCAGGAATACCGTCAGTTTGATTTCATGTCCCCGTGGGAAGGTGCGAACTACATTCTTCCGGGGGATGAAAAACAGGAGACTGAATAATGGGTGGCATCTGGTGGCTGATCCTGTCTGCACTGACCATCATTCCGATGGTGAAGATATTGCCGTTTTTCGGGATCAACAAATACTGGTGCCTGCTCTGTCTGGTTCCCTTTGGCACGATCGCGTTGCTGTGGTGGGTCGGGCTTAAACTGCAAGAGCTGGAGCGTCGCTGATGGGTCTGGGGGAGCTGATCGCGTTGGGGGCGCTGGGGGTTCTGCTGGCCGGGGCTGCTGCCAAAGCGGCTGAGGCGGAAAAGGTCCGGGTTCGGGCCGAAGCGAAGAAGAAACGAGGGCGTTGATGGACGGCTCAAGATACGATGACAGCAGCACGGACGCGCTGAGCGGGGAACAGAAGATCCGCAACTTCAACATCAACTTCGGCCCGCAACACCCTGCGGCGCACGGAGTTCTGCGTCTTGTGCTTGAGCTGGACGGTGAGATCGTCGAGCGTTGTGATCCGCATATCGGCCTGCTGCACCGTGGCACCGAAAAGCTGATGGAAAGCCGGACGTATCTGCAGAACCTGCCGTATTTCGACCGGCTGGATTACGTGGCGCCGATGAACCAGGAACATGCGTGGTGTCTGGCCATCGAAAAGCTGACCGGGGTTGAAGTGCCGCGTCGCGGTTCTCTGATCCGGGTCCTCTATTCCGAGATCGGCCGTATTCTTAACCACCTGTTGAACGTGACCACTCAGGCCATGGACGTCGGCGCGCTGACCCCACCGCTTTGGGGCTTTGAAGAGCGCGAAAAGCTGATGGTGTTCTACGAGCGTGCCTGCGGTGCCCGCCTGCACGCAGCTTATTTCCGCCCCGGTGGCGTTCATCAGGACCTGCCGCCGGAACTGCTGGACGATATCGAGGCGTGGAGCCACGAATTCCCCGCTGTTCTCGATGATATCGACGGTCTGCTGACCGAAAACCGCATCTTCAAACAGCGCAACGCCGATATCGGTGTGGTGACTGAGGATGACATTCAAAAATACGGCTTCTCGGGCGTTATGGTCCGTGGCTCGGGTCTGGCATGGGACCTGCGTCGCGCGCAGCCCTATGAATGCTATGACGAGTTCGAGTTCCAGATTCCCGTCGGCAAGAACGGTGACTGCTATGACCGTTATCTGGTGCGCATGGAAGAGATGCGCCAGTCGCTGCTGATCATCCGCCAGGCCATCGCCAAAATTCGCGACTGCCCAGGCGACGTTCTGGCACGCGGCAAGATCACCCCGCCGAAACGCTCAGACATGAAGACCTCGATGGAAAGCCTGATCCATCACTTCAAGCTTTATACCGAAGGCTTCCACGTCCCCGCGGGCGAAGTCTACGCCGCCGTCGAGGCCCCCAAGGGCGAATTCGGCGTCTATCTGGTCGCCGACGGCACCAACAAACCCTATCGCGCCAAACTCCGCGCGCCGGGGTTCCTGCATCTACAAGCCATGGACCACGTTGCCGGAGGCCACCAACTGGCCGACGTCGCCGCGATTATCGGCACCATGGACGTCGTATTTGGAGAGATTGACCGCTAATGCTCCGCCGTCTTCACGCCGAACAACCCGAAAGTTTCGCCTTCACCGCTGCTAACCAGCAATGGGCCGAAGCGCAAATAACCAAATATCCCGAGGGGCGTCAGGCCAGTGCGGTCATCCCGCTGCTGTGGCGCGCGCAGGAGCAGGAGGGCTGGTTGAGCCGTCCGGCGATCGAATCGGTCGCCGACATGCTTGGTATGGCCTATATCCGCGTGCTTGAGGTTGCTTCGTTCTACTTCATGTTCCAACTGCAGCCGGTTGGTTCGGTCGCGCATATTCAGGTGTGCGGCACGACATCCTGCCTGATCTGCGGAGCAGAGGATCTGATTGCTGTCTGCAAGGAAAAGATCGCTGCAAAGCCGCATGAACTGTCCGATGACGGCAAGCTGAGCTGGGAAGAGGTTGAATGCCTTGGGTCCTGCACCAACGCGCCGATGGCTCAGATCGGCAAGGATTACTACGAAGACCTGACGACCGAGAGCTTTGGCAAGATTCTTGATGATCTGGTGTCGGGCAAAGTGCCGACTCCGGGTCCGCAGAATGGTCGGTATGCGGCGGAACCTCTGAAAGGGCTGACCAGCCTGACGGAGTATGACAGTGGCCGGACGCAATACAACGCCAGTGTTCAGCTTGCGAGCGAACTGGGCGATACCGTCAAGCGTATTGACGGAACCGAGGTTCCAATCCTGACCCCGTGGCTGGGCAAGGATGGCAAAGCTGCTGCAACCAAAGCTGCTCCGAAACCGCCAAAAGCGCCAGCCTCGGCGAAACCTGCAGTGAAACAGGCAGCTGAGGCGAAAGCGGCGAAAGAGGAACAGCCCGAAACGCTGTCTGTTGCACGGGATGGCAAGCCTGATGATCTGAAAATGCTGAAGGGCGTAGGTCCAAAGCTGGAAGAGACTCTGAACGAGCTGGGCTTTTTCCACTTCGACCAGATTGCTGCATGGACATCAGAGCATGTGGCCTGGGTCGACACGCGCCTGAAATTCAAAGGCCGGATCGAACGGGACGGATGGATCGAACAGGCTGCAAAACTGGCAGCTGGTGAAGAAACCGAATTCGCTAAACGTGCCAAGGAAGATGGCACTTACGAGGACTAAGCAGGTGCCCGTGCGGGGCACCAGGACGAGATGGATAAAGACAGGGAACACGCCATAGCCCGCAAGGGTCGTCACATAGGCATCGTCATCGCCGTTACGATGGTGCTTTGGCTTGGCATGACCTTGTTCATAGGCCCCGCAATGGGTTTGCCGGGGCGCTATGCGCTGCTGTTTGATTTCGCTGCTCTTGCGGGATTCATCTATGCAGGTGTGAACATATTTCAACTCTGGCGCATGCGTCAGGACAGCTGAAGGTAAGACATGATGCTGAAGGATCAGGACCGGATCTTTACCAACATCTACGGGATGCATGAGCGCACGCTGAAAGGCGCGCAAGCCCGCGGGCATTGGGACGGCACAGCTGGCCTGATCAAAAATGGCCGTGACTGGATCATCCAGACAATGAAGGATTCGGGGCTGCGCGGTCGCGGCGGGGCGGGCTTCCCTACCGGCTTGAAATGGTCGTTCATGCCCAAAGAAAGCGACGGACGTCCGGCCTATCTGGTTGTGAACGCAGATGAATCCGAGCCGGGCACCTGCAAAGACCGCGAGATTATGCGTCATGATCCGCACACGCTGATCGAGGGGTGCCTGATCGCGTCTTTCGCAATGAACGCGCATACTTGCTACATCTACCTGCGCGGCGAATACATCCGCGAGCGTGAGGCTCTGCAGGCCGCGATTGACGAAGCCTATGACGCGGGTCTGCTTGGGAAGAATGCCGCTGGTTCCGGCTGGGATTTCGACTTGTTCCTGCATCACGGGGCGGGTGCGTATATCTGCGGCGAGGAAACAGCTCTGATTGAAAGCCTTGAGGGCAAGAAGGGCATGCCGCGGATGAAGCCTCCGTTCCCGGCAGGCGCGGGCCTTTATGGCTGCCCGACCACGGTGAACAATGTGGAATCGATTGCCGTTGTGCCGACCATCCTGCGCCGGGGCGCCGACTGGTTTGCAGGCTTTGGCCGTCAGAACAACGCGGGCACAAAGCTGTTTGCGATCTCGGGCCATGTGAACAACCCCTGTGTCGTCGAAGAAGCGATGTCGATTTCCTTCGAAGAACTGATTGAAACCCATTGCGGCGGTATTCGCGGCGGCTGGGACAATCTGCTGGCGGTGATCCCCGGTGGCTCGTCGGTGCCGTGCGTGCGCGGCGAAAACATGCGCGATGCGATCATGGATTTCGATTATCTGCGCGGAGAGTTGGGTTCGGGTCTGGGTACAGCCGCTGTGATTGTGATGGACAAGTCCACGGATATCATCAAAGCGATCTGGCGGTTGTCGAAGTTCTACAAGCACGAAAGCTGTGGTCAGTGCACGCCTTGCCGTGAAGGCACTGGCTGGATGATGCGTGTGATGGATCGTCTTGTACGTGGCGAAGCCGAGCTGGAGGAGATCGATATGCTCTTCGACGTCACCAAACAGGTCGAGGGCCACACAATCTGCGCGCTTGGCGATGCCGCCGCTTGGCCAATCCAAGGCCTTATCCGTAATTTCCGGGAAGAGATCGAAGACCGCATCAAGGCTCAGAAATCGGGCCGTATGGGTGCGATGGCAGCGGAGTAAACCTGATGGAAGCCTACGCCGAATATTCCCACGCAATTGCGTCATTGGTGATTTTCACCCTGATCGTTTTGTTCATGTCGCCGTTTTCGGCGCTCGCAAAAGCCGGCAAGGGGCTGGCACCAGGGGCGACCCCGGATCAGGACTATTCTGACAAGGCTTATCGTTTGAACCGCGCGTATCTGAACGGTACTGAAACGCTGCCTGCGTTTTTGACCGTTACAGTTGCGGCAATTCTGCTGGGTGTCAGCCCGTTCTGGGTGAACCTGCTGGCCTCGGTCGCGCTGTTAGCGCGGGTGGTCATGCTGGTGATCCATCTGCGCGGGATCGGCAAACCGCATAGCGGGGTTCGCTCTGTGTCTTATGTAGTTGGGTGGGCCTGCATGGCCGTTCTCGGCCTTATGGCATTGGTGGCTGCATTTTGATCCAGCCCGACGGATATCACTTGGCCGAATTGAATGTTGGTCGTTTGTTGGCGCCTACCGACGATCCACGCGTGGCCGAATTCATGGCCAACCTTGACCGCGTTAACGGACTCGGCAAGCGGATGCCGGGCTTTGTCTGGATGATGGAAGGTTCAGGTGAACCAGGAACCGGAAATACCGAAAACAGCATCGGAAGCGATCCGCAGTTTGTCGCAAATCTAACGGTCTGGGAAGATGTCGCCAGCCTTGAGAAGTTTGTTTGGGGTACCATCCACAAGCAGTTCTACGAACGTCGGCAAGAATGGTTCGAAATACTCGGCGAGCAACATTTTGTCATGTGGTGGGTGCCCAATGGTCACCAGCCTAGTTTGGAAGAAGCGCTGGAACGACTAGAGACGTTGCGCACAAAAGGTGCGAGCGAAAGTGCCTTTGGATGGGCAGAATTGAAACAGGCCAGCATGTGGCGCGACCACCGTTGCGTTCAGGTCGCGGCAGAGTAAGGGGATGGTGATGGACACGATATCCCAGACGCACCGGCAGATACCGCATGCGCCAGCCACGATGCAGGAGTGGTCATGATGGCGAAACGAGGAATTTTGGTGATGTCGGTTTTGGTGGGGGCACTGCTCTCCGCCTGCGGAGAGGCGCCATCACAGGCGACGCGGGTTGCGTTTGACGGCATTTATTTCAGGGCCAGCGCGAAACACGTGGACAAGAGAACCACACCTTCCGAGTTTACCGTGACAGTAAACGGCGTTTCGCAATCGTTCGACGGTGCGCGTGAAGCTGGCCGCTACGAAGCCACCAAGTTCTGCGTTCAGAATTTTGGCTCTTCCAGGATTGCCTGGAAGGTTGGACCGGATACGGAACCGCAAAACCTGCGTATTGAGAACGATAAACTGACCTTTGCCGGACGCTGCCAACGACCATGAGCAACCGTATCGCATATCACGGCAGGACCGGTGGCTTGTTATTGCATAGCAAGCGCGTCGACCATCGTCTTGGGAATCCCAAGACGAAAGGAAATGTTATGTCTTTGATACGACTGGTCGCCGCGATTTGCGTAATATCTTTCCCGGTTCTGGCTGAGGCGAAGCCACCCTTGCGCGAAGTCAAAGAGATCGACAACGAACTCTATTACATCGCGATCGCAAACGAGATTTCGGAGTATTGTCCGTCAATAAGCGGGCGTCGGCTCAAGGCGATTGGTGTCATGTGGGATTTGCGCTCGAAAGCGAACAAACTTGGATATTCGGACAAGGAAATCCGGGCTTATGTGGATTCGGATTCTGAAAAAGATCGTATGCGCGCCAAGGGCGAGAGCTATCTGGCGCAGAACGGCGTATCTTACGAAAATCCCAAAACCTTCTGCGCGTTGGGCAAGAAGGAAATTGAAAGAAACAGCGCCATCGGCGTGTATTTGAGGGCGAACTAGACCATGTCTGACCTCCGCAAAGTCAATATCGACGGACAGGAAATCGAAGTCGATGGCGCGATGACACTGATCCAAGCCTGTGAGCAGGCCGGGGTCGAGGTGCCGCGCTTTTGCTATCACGAGCGTCTGTCGATTGCCGGGAACTGCCGGATGTGTCTGGTCGAGGTCGTTGGCGGCCCGCCGAAACCTGCGGCCTCCTGCGCGATGCAGGTACGCGACTTGCGTCCGGGTCCGGAAGGGCAGGCACCTGTGGTCAAGACAAACTCACCCATGGTCAAGAAGGCCCGCGAAGGGGTGATGGAGTTTCTGCTGATCAACCACCCGTTGGATTGCCCGATCTGCGATCAGGGCGGTGAGTGTGACCTGCAGGATCAGGCGATGGCCTATGGTCTGTCAGGCACACGCTTCAAAGAAGCCAAGCGTGCCGTGGATGATCTGGACCTTGGCCCGCTGGTTGGCACCGCAATGACGCGCTGCATCAGCTGTACCCGCTGCGTGCGTTTCACAACCGAGGTTGCTGGGATTACCCAAATGGGCCAGACCGGGCGAGGGGAAGATGCCGAGATCACGTCGTATCTAAACCAGACTCTCGACTCGAACCTGCAGGGCAACATCATCGATCTGTGCCCTGTCGGGGCGCTGACTTCGAAGCCGTATGCCTTCACCGCCCGCCCTTGGGAACTGACCAAGACCGAAAGCATCGATGTCATGGATGCCATGGGCTCGAACATCCGCGTGGATACCAAAGGCCGTGAAGTGATGCGCTTCTTGCCGCGCAATCATGATGGTGTGAACGAGGAATGGATCAGCGACAAGACCCGCTTTGTCTGGGATGGTCTGCGCCGTCAGCGCCTGGATCGGCCTTACGTGCGGGAAAACGGCAAACTACGCCCGGCGTCGTGGCCAGAGGCACTGAACAAAGCCGCCGAGGCGCTGAAAGGGGCTGATAAACCTGCAGGCATCGTGGGCGATCTGGCCCCGGTCGAGGCCGCATTCGCGCTGAAACAGATGATCGAAGGGCAGGGCGGTGTTGTCGAATGTCGCACCGATGGTGCCAAGCTGCCGGCGGGTAACCGTGGGGCATATGCCGGTACAGCCGCGATTGAAGATATCGACAGCGCCGAGCGTATCCTTCTGGTTGGCACCAATCCACGTGATGAAGCGCCGGTTCTGAACGCCCGCATCCGCAAGGCATGGGCACACGGTGCCGAGGTGGCCTTGGTCGGGCCCGCCATCGATCTGACCTACGAGTATCACCATGTAGGCGACGACCGTGCTGCGCTGCAAACCGTCGTTGATATGGGTGGCAATGATGAGATCAAGAGCAAGCGCTCTCTGGTCATCGTCGGGCAAGGCGCGCTGCAAGAGGCTGATGGCTCTGCCGTTCTGGCCGCCGCACAAACCATTGCAAGCAATACCGAAAGTGGGCTTATCGTTCTGCACACCGCAGCATCGCGCGTGGGTGCCATGGATGTGGATGCGACCAGCGAAGGCGGCATGGATGCGGTAAGCGCGGCCGATGTGATCTATAATCTCGGCGCCGATGAGGTCGAGATCGGCGAGGGCGCATTTGTGATCTATCAGGGCAGTCACGGCGATCGTGGAGCGCACCGCGCCGATGTGATACTGCCGGGTGCGGCTTACACAGAAGAAAACGGCCTGTTCGTCAACACGGAAGGTCGACCTCAACTCGCGATGCGTGCAGGATTCGCCCCGGGTGAGGCCAAGGAGAACTGGGCCATCCTGCGTGCCCTTTCTGCCGAGCTTGGTGCAACACTGCCCTACGACTCTCTGGCGCAACTGCGCACTGTTCTGATCGAAGCGGTTCCGCATCTGGCGCGTATCGATGAAGTGATCGAGAATGACGTTCGGGCTCTGGACGCAGGCCCGTTGGGCAAGGCGACATTCCGCGATGCCGTCAAAGATTTCTATCTAACCAACCCGATAGCACGCGCCTCGCAACTGATGGCCGAGCTATCGGCACAAGCGCAGGCCCGCAAGACTGAGAAGATTGCGGCGGAATGAACCAGACACGTTTCATATCGCAGACAAACGCGGTGCCCGGGTGGCAGTTAGCCGCGCCGGAATTGCGTGTGAAATTGAAGATTAAGGGTGGCGTAAAGACGGCAGATGCTGTTTACACCAACGCGCCGACCCAGCCGCAGATTGCGCAGGCAACTGGCCTTTGCATCGCACGCGGAAAACGGAATACCCACGGTGTGAGGACCAATGGCTGAATTCTTTAACACCCCAGGCGGAATAGCCATCATTATTCTGGCGCAAGTGCTTGCAGTTGTGGCCTTTGTGATGATCTCGCTGTTGTTCCTCGTTTACGGCGACCGCAAGATTTGGGCAGCGGTCCAGATGCGCCGCGGCCCCAATGTGGTCGGCGTCTACGGCCTGCTGCAATCGGTGGCGGACGCACTAAAATATGTGGTGAAAGAGGTCGTCATTCCCGCGGGCGCTGACCGCACGGTGTTTATCCTCGCACCATTGACCAGTTTTGTTCTGGCGATGATCGCTTGGGCAGTGATCCCGTTCAACGATGGCTGGGTTCTGTCGGATATCAACGTCGCCATCCTCTATGTCTTTGCCGTGTCTTCATTGGAAGTTTATGGCGTGATCATGGGCGGTTGGGCGTCGAACTCAAAGTACCCATTCCTGGGATCGCTGCGCTCAGCCGCGCAGATGATTTCCTACGAAGTGTCGATCGGCCTGATCATCATTGGCATCATCATCTCGACCGGATCGATGAACTTCGGTGATATCGTTCGCGCGCAGGATGGCTCGTTTGGCTTCTTCAGCTGGTACTGGTTGCCGCATTTCCCGATGGTGTTCCTGTTCTTCATCTCGGCGCTGGCCGAGACCAACCGGCCACCCTTCGACCTTCCCGAAGCGGAATCCGAGTTGGTTGCCGGCTACCAGGTCGAGTACTCAGCCACGCCTTTCCTGCTTTTCATGGCGGGTGAGTACATCGCTATCTTCCTGATGTGCGCCCTGACCACGCTGCTGTTCTTCGGCGGCTGGCTGTCGCCGATCCCGGGCTTGCCCGATGGCGTGTTGTGGATGGTTGCCAAGATGGCGTTCTTCTTCTTCATCTTCGCGATGGTCAAGGCCATTACCCCCCGCTACCGCTATGACCAGCTGATGCGGCTGGGCTGGAAAGTATTCCTGCCGTTCTCACTGGCTTGGGTGGTCTTCGTGGCCTTCGCAGCGAAATTCGACTGGTTCTGGGGTGCGTTCGCCCGTTGGAGCGTAGGAGGCTGATCATGACTCAAATCGACTACACCCGCGCTGCCAAATACTTCCTTTTGCAGGACTTCTGGGTCGGCATGAAGCTGGGGCTGAAGTATTTCTTCGCCCCCAAAGCCACCGTGAACTATCCGCACGAAAAAGGACCTCTGTCGCCGCGTTTCCGGGGTGAACACGCCCTGCGCCGCTATCCGAATGGCGAGGAACGCTGCATCGCCTGCAAACTGTGCGAGGCGATATGCCCGGCGCAGGCCATCACAATCGACGCCGAACCACGCGAAGACGGTAGCCGCCGCACAACGCGGTATGACATCGACATGACTAAGTGCATCTATTGCGGTTTCTGCCAGGAGGCCTGCCCGGTCGATGCTATCGTCGAAGGCCCGAATTTTGAATTCGCCACGGAAACCCGGGAAGAGCTGTTCTACGACAAGGAAAAACTGCTGAATAACGGAGAACGCTGGGAAGCCGAGATCGCCCGCAATCTGGAAATGGATGCGCCGTACCGATGAGTGACAGCCCGACAAATCCGTTTGAGCTGATGATGAAGCAGGCTCAGGACATGGCCAAGGCGATGAACCCGGCGATGGAGAATTTTTCGCCCAAAGGGTTCGAGGCGCTGTGGCCGACCATGCCGAAAGAGGTCATGGAGATGATGTTCGGCAACACAGTCAACAAGGACGGGCTGGACGCCAAGACCCGGCTTTTGCTGACTCTTGCCGGGTTGACCTGTCAGGGCGCGCAAGCGGACTCGGCAGTGCGTCAGACTGTGCGCCACGCGTTGGAGGCTGGTGCCAAGAAACAAGAGATCGTGGAATCGATCGGCCAGATGTCGGTCTTTGCCGGCATCCCGGCCATGACCCGTGCGCTGGATCTAGCGCAAGAGGTCATGGGCGACAACGAGGATGAGGATCAATGACCGTCTTTGCCTTCTATCTGTTTGCCATCAGCGCCATCACCGGTGGGCTGTTCACGGTGATCAGCCGCCAGCCGGTGCACTCGGTCCTATGGCTGATCTTGTCCTTCCTGTCTTCGGCGGGACTGTTCGTGCTGCTGGGGGCCGAGTTTGTGGCGATGCTGCTGATCATCGTTTATGTCGGCGCGGTCGCGGTTCTGTTCTTGTTCGTGGTGATGATGCTCGACGTGGACTTTGCCGAGCTCAAGGCCGAGATGGCACGCTATATGCCGCTCGCCCTGCTGATCGGTCTGGTCATTCTGATGCAGTTCGTCATGGCCTTTGGGGCTTGGGACAGCGCTCAGGGCGCGGCGGCCAATCTGGCGCAGCCGGTCCCGGTCGACCGCCACAACACCGAGGCGCTGGGTGTCATCCTCTATGATCAATACTTCCTTCTGTTCCAATTGGCGGGGCTGATCCTGCTGGTGGCCATGATCGGCGCAATCGTGTTGACGCTGCGCCACCGTCAGGACATCAAACGTCAGGACATCATCGGCCAGATGATGCGCGACCCGGCCAAAGCGATGGAGTTGAAGGACGTGAAACCGGGGCAGGGGCTATAAGACGATGATCGGACTTGAACACTATCTTACGGTCGCGGCGACGCTGTTTGTCATCGGCATCTTCGGTCTCTTCCTGAACCGCAAGAACGTCATCATCCTACTGATGAGCATCGAACTGATGCTGCTGGCGGTGAATATCAACCTTGTGGCATTTTCCAGTTTCCTCGGCGATCTGGTCGGGCAGGTGTTTACGCTGTTCGTTCTGACCGTGGCGGCGGCCGAGGCGGCGATCGGGCTGGCCATTCTGGTCTGCTTCTTCCGCAACCGCGGCACCATCGCGGTTGAAGACGTCAATATGATGAAGGGGTAAGAGAACATGGAAACCACCATCCTCTTTGCCCCGCTGGTGGGCGCGCTGCTCTGCGGGTTTGGCTGGCGCTTTATCGGCGAGAAAGCCGCCATGTGGACCGCAACAGGCCTGCTGTTTCTGGCCTGTCTGCTGTCTTGGATCGTGTTCTTCGCGTTCGACGGGGTTACGCAACAAATCGAGATCATGCGCTGGATCGAGAGCGGATCTTTGTCGACAAGCTGGGCTATTCGTCTGGACCGTCTGACGGCGATCATGCTGATCGTGGTGACGACCGTCTCGGCGCTCGTGCACCTCTATTCCTTCGGCTACATGGACCACGATCCGCAATGGCGCGAGGGCGAGAGCTATAAGCCGCGTTTCTTTGCCTATCTGTCCTTCTTCACCTTCGCCATGCTGATGTTGGTGACCGCAGATAATCTGGTTCAGATGTTCTTTGGCTGGGAAGGCGTGGGCGTTGCCTCGTATCTTCTAATCGGCTTCTACTATCGTAAGCCGTCGGCCAATGCCGCGGCGATGAAAGCGTTCATCGTCAACCGAGTGGGCGACTTTGGCTTTGCACTGGGGATTTTCGCGCTGTTCTTCCTGACGGACAGCATCAACTTTTCCGACATCTTCGCGTCGGCGCCCGCGCTGGCAGAAGAAAAGCTGCACTTCCTGTGGGGGGAGTGGACCGCGATTGAAGTGATCTGCGTCCTGCTGTTCATCGGCGCGATGGGTAAATCAGCGCAGTTGATCCTTCACACCTGGTTGCCCGACGCGATGGAAGGCCCAACGCCTGTATCGGCACTGATCCACGCGGCGACGATGGTGACCGCGGGTGTGTTCCTGGTCTGCCGCATGTCGCCGCTGATGGAGTTCGCTCCGGGAGCGACCGGGTTCATCACTTTCCTTGGCGCATCGACCGCGTTCTTCGCCGCGACTGTGGGTCTGGTTCAGACCGACATCAAACGCGTCATCGCCTATTCGACCTGTTCTCAGCTGGGATACATGTTCGTGGCCGCTGGCGTCGGCATGTATTCAGCGGCGATGTTCCACCTGCTGACACACGCATTCTTCAAGGCGCTGCTATTCCTTGGCGCAGGCTCTGTCATCCATGCAATGCATCACGAGCAGGAAATGACCGAATATGGTGGCCTGCGGAAGAAGATACCTTATACGTTCTGGGCGATGTTGATCGGCACTCTGGCGATTACTGGCGTGGGTATTCCGCTGACCACTTTCGGCTTCGCCGGTTTCCTTTCCAAAGATGCCATCATCGAAAGCGCGTATGCCGGTGGCACTGGATATGCCTTCTGGATGCTGGTCATCGCTGCGATGTTCACATCGTTCTACAGCTGGCGCCTGATCTTCCTGACCTTCTATGGCGAGGAGCGTGGTGACAAGCATACCCATGAACATGCGCATGAAAGCCCGATGACCATGTTGGTACCGCTGGGCGTGCTGTCACTGGGTGCAGTGTTTGCTGGGATGATCTGGTACGGCAATTTCTTTGGCCATGCGGACAAGGTGGGCAAGTTCTACGGAATTCCGGTGGCCGAGGCATCAGAGCATGCAGAGGCGGGCGATCACAGCAAAGCGGATTCGCATGGCGAAGATAGCCACGCAGACGATAGCCATGCCGATACCGCCCATGTGGATGACGGGCATGGTGAGAAGGACTCGCATGGCGGCGATCACCACTATGTCTTTGCCGGAGAACCGGGTGAAGGTGCGCTTTATATGGCACCCGACAACCATGTGCTGGACGATGCGCACGCAGCCCCGAAATGGGTTAAGGTCTCACCCTTTGTAGCGATGTTGCTTGGGTTCATCGTGGCTTACTGGTTCTACATCGTGAACACCTCGCTGCCTGCACGTTTGGCCGCGAACCAGCGTCCGCTCTACCTGTTCCTGCTGAACAAGTGGTACTTTGACGAGATCTACGACGCGATTTTCGTCAAACCCACTGTGGCGCTTGGCCGGTTCCTGTGGAAGCGCGGCGACGGCAACACGATTGACGGCTTCCTGAATGGGGTTGCGATGGGCGTTGTGCCCTTCTTCACGCGCCTCGCCGGGAAAGCTCAGACCGGTTACATCTTTACTTACGCCTTCTGGATGGTCTTGGGCATCGCCGCCCTTGTCACCTGGATGTCTATCGGCGGAGGCGCTCACTAATGGACAATATCCTATCTATTGTCACCTTCATCCCCGCCATCGCTGCAGGCATTCTGGCCCTGTTCTTGCATGGTGAGGACGTAGCCGCGCAACGCAACGCGAAATGGGTCGCGTTGGTTGCAACAACCGTGACCTTCCTGGTCTCGATCGGCATCTATACCGGCTTTGATCCGTCCAACACCGGCTTTCAGATGGTGGAAGAGGGCGAGTGGCTGCTGGGTCTGAAATACAAGATGGGTGTCGACGGCATCAGCGTTCTGTTCGTGCTGCTGACCACCTTCATCATGCCGCTGACCATTTTGGCCAGTTGGAACGTCACGGATCGTGTCAAAGAATACATGATCGCCTTCTTGCTGCTGGAAACGCTGATGCTGGGCGTGTTCATGGCGCTGGATCTGGTGCTGTTCTACCTGTTCTTCGAGGCGGGCCTGATTCCGATGTTCCTGATCATTGGTATCTGGGGTGGCAAAGACCGAATTTATGCCAGCTTCAAGTTCTTCCTCTACACCTTCCTTGGCTCGGTGCTGATGCTGGTGGCGATGGTTGCCATGTATGCGGATGCGGGCACCACGGATATCGAGGCGCTGATGAGCCATCAGTTCTCGTCGGAAGGGTTCAGCGTGCTGGGCGTGTATATCGTCGGCGGTATGCAGACGCTTATGTTCCTGGCCTTCTTCGCGTCGTTTGCGGTGAAGATGCCGATGTGGCCTGTCCACACCTGGCTGCCGGATGCGCACGTTCAGGCGCCAACGGCGGGATCGGTTGTTCTGGCTGCGATACTGTTGAAGATGGGCGGCTATGGCTTCCTGCGATTCAGTCTGCCGATGTTCCCGGTGGGTTCGGCGGTGATGACGGACGTCGTGCTGTGGATGTCGGCGATTGCGGTTGTCTACACCTCGCTTGTGGCGTTGGTGCAGGAGGATATGAAGAAGCTGATCGCCTATTCCTCGGTCGCACATATGGGCTTTGTGACCATGGGTATCTTTGCAGCGAACCAGCAGGGCATTGACGGCGCGATCTTCCAGATGCTCAGCCACGGGTTCATCTCGGCCGCGCTCTTCCTTTGCGTCGGTGTGATCTATGACCGGATGCACACCCGCGATATCGAGGCGTATGGCGGTTTGGTAATCCGGATGCCCGCCTATGCGCTGGTCTTCATGTTGTTCACCATGGCAAATGTTGGCTTGCCGGGTACGTCCGGGTTCATCGGAGAATTCCTAACCCTGATGGGTGCCTTCCAGGTCAACACATGGGTAACGGCTGTGGCCGCGACCGGTGTGATCTTCTCGGCCGGCTATGCGCTTTGGCTGTACCGCCGTGTGGTATTTGGCGACCTGATCAAGGAAAGCCTGAAAGCCATTACCGATATGAGCTCGCGCGAGCGGCTGATCTTTGCGCCTCTGATCGTGATGACCATTCTGCTGGGGGTTTATCCTTCGCTGGTGACCGATGTGATCGGCAACTCGACGGCTGCGTTGATTTCGAACTATGACACGGCTCTGGCCGCGGCTGAGACCGCGACCCAGTCAGCTGCATCGCATTAAGGAGGCTTTGGAGACATGATCCAGGCTGATCTGACAATTATCCTGCCGGAAATCGTTTTGGCGATCTATGCGATGGCGGCGCTGATCGGGGCTGTCTACACAACAAAAGATGGGCTGGCACCGGTGTTGGTCTGGTCAACAGCGGGGCTTATGGCGTTGCTGGCGATCTGGATCGCAACCAATGGCGATGGCACGAATATTGCTTTCAACGGCATGTTCGTGGATGACGGATTTGCCCGGTTTGCCAAAGTTGCAATCCTTCTCTCTGCAGCAGCTGTCCTGCTGATGAGTCAGGATTACATGGCACGCCGTGGTCTGTTGCGTTTTGAATATCCGCTTCTGGTGGCTCTGGCCGCTGTTGGCATGATGATGATGGTCAGCGCGGGCGATCTGATGTCACTTTATATGGGCCTCGAGTTGCAATCGCTGTCGCTCTACGTCGTGGCTGCGCTGCGTCGGGACAGTGCCAAATCGACCGAGGCGGGACTGAAGTATTTTGTGCTGGGCGCGCTCAGTTCCGGCCTGCTGCTTTACGGCGCGTCGCTGGTTTATGGCTTTACCGGAACGACTTTGTTCTCGGGCATCATCCAGACCGTGCATCACGACGACATATCGCTCGGCCTACTGTTTGGCCTTGTTTTGCTGATATCGGGCCTTGCATTCAAAGTCTCTGCCGTGCCGTTCCACATGTGGACACCGGATGTGTATGAAGGCTCACCGACACCCATTACCGCGTTCTTCGCCACTGCCCCGAAAGTGGCCGCGATGGCCCTGTTCGCGCGTGTTTTGCACGATGCCTTTGGCGGGGTTGTCAAAGACTGGCAGCAGGTGATCGTTCTGTTGTCAGTTCTGTCGATGCTGCTGGGTGCGGTCGCGGCGATTGGGCAGCGTG
Source organism: Ruegeria sp. YTSA064 (assembly GCF_059610325.1). Taxonomy (NCBI): domain Bacteria; kingdom Pseudomonadati; phylum Pseudomonadota; class Alphaproteobacteria; order Rhodobacterales; family Roseobacteraceae; genus Ruegeria; species Ruegeria sp. YTSA064. Next base: position 166,813 of record NZ_JBXWNK010000004.1, on the reverse strand, counting down.
ACATCAAGCGCCTGATGGCGTTCTCTTCGATTGCACATATGGGCTATGCCCTGATTGGTCTGGCCGCTGGTACCGAGATGGGCGTCAAGGCCATGCTGATGTATCTGGCAATCTATGTGACGATGAACATCGGCACATTCGCCTTCATCTTGATGATGGAGCGTGATGGCAAGCCAGTGACGGATATCGATGCTCTGAGTCAGTATTCAAAACGTGACCCCGGGAAAGCTCTGGCTGTTCTGATCCTGATGTTCAGCCTTGCGGGCGTGCCCCCGATGCTGGGCTTTTTCGCCAAGTTTGGCGTCTGGCAAGCTGGTGTAGAGGCCGGGTTGACCGGTCTGGTTATTGCCTCGGCAATCGCTTCGGTCATCGGTGCGTTCTATTACTTGCGGATCGTGTTCTACATGTATTTCGGGGCTGAGAACGAGGACCCGATCGAAACGCTATCGTCACCAGTTCTGTGGGGCGCTCTGATGGGGTCTGCCGCGCTGATGCTGATCGGTGTGTTTTATCAGTTCGGAATCGAAGGCGCTGCAGCTGCAGCGGCGACAACGCTTGTCAACTGATCTTGGTTCCGTAAACAGAAAGGGGCTCGGTCACTGTACCGGGCCTTTTTGACATGAGTGATTGGCCGCAAGGATACGGGCTGCATGTACTGCAAGAGGTGGACAGCACCCTAAACGAAGCCGCGCGACTCGCGCCGACCGCCTCGGGACCCGTCTGGATTTTGGCGCATCGCCAGACCGCAGCGCGTGGTCGGCGTGGTCGTGCCTGGACCAACCCCAAGGGCAATCTGGCCGCGACCTTGCTGATGCGACCACCCGGAGATCCGGAACAGGCCGCGCTTCGCAGTTTCGTCGCGGCCCTCGCACTTTACGATGCCTGCGTCGCGGTGACCGGTCGAGCGGCGGGTCTGTCACTGAAGTGGCCCAACGATGTGTTGCTCAACGGTGGCAAGCTGGCTGGTATCTTGCTGGAAAGCACTGGGCAGGGACGAGGTATTTCGCATCTGGCAATCGGCATTGGCGTCAATCTGTCCGAGGCTCCCAGCGCTGACAGCGTCGAACCCGGCGCCGTGCGGCCGGTGTCGTTGCTTTCGGAAACCGGTTCCCATGTCACGCCTGAGGATTTTCTGGCAGAGCTGGCTTCGGCCTATGCCCACTATGAAACCCAGTTCATGACGTATGGTTTCGATCCGATCCGCACCGCGTGGCTTTCTCGCGCAGCACGGCTGGGTGAGGTTATTACCGCGCGTACCGCAGCGTCCGAGACGGTAGGAACCTTCGAAACGGTAGACGCGGGTGGCAGCCTTGTCCTAAACACCGCCAAGGGCCGTGTCAGCATTCCTGCCGCGGACGTCTATTTCTAAAGGGGGCACAAATGCTTCTGGCGATTGATTGCGGCAATACCAACACCGTTTTCTCGATCTGGGATGGCGAGAAATTTCTGTGCACCCTGCGCACCTCCACCCACCACGCGCGAACTGCGGATGCGTATTTCACGTGGTATTCGACATTGGTAAAGCACTACGGAATTGAGGTGGACATTACAGATGTAATCATCTCATCGACGGTGCCACGTGTTGTTTTTAACCTGCGGGTCTTTGCAGACCGTTTCTTCGGATGTCGCCCTCTGGTCGTTGGTAAACCCGACTGCCTGCTGCCCGCCAACCCTCGTGTCGACGAAGGCACGCAAGTCGGACCGGACCGTCTGGTTAACACAGCAGGGGCCTTTGACCGCTTTGGCGGTGATCTGGTCGTGGTGGATTTCGGTACGGCAACGACATTTGATGTCGTCGCTCACGACGGTGCATATGTCGGCGGAGTTATCGCGCCTGGCGTCAATCTTAGCCTTGAGGCGCTGCACCTCGCAGCCGCCGCGCTGCCACATGTAGACATATCGAAGCCACAAAAGGTGATCGGGACCCACACGGTAGAGTGCATTCAATCCGGTGTCTTCTGGGGCTATGTCGGCCTGGTGCGCGAGATCTGCGAGCGTATTAAAGCCGAGGCCGGGGTGCCTATGAAAGTAATCTCGACCGGGGGTCTTGCGCCCCTGTTTCAGCAAGCCGCTGACTTGTTCGACGAGTTTGAGGACGATCTGACGATGCACGGATTGACCGTGATCCATCGCTATAACAAGGAAAATGGCTCAACATGAGCAGTGAACGACTGATCTATCTACCGCTGGGCGGTGCAGGCGAAATCGGCATGAATGCCTATGTCTATGGCTACGGCAAACCAGGACAAGAGCGGTTGATTCTGGTGGACCTCGGGGTTGCTTTCCCGGACATGGATACCTCGCCCGGCGTTGATCTTATCTTTGCCGATATCACATGGCTGAAGGAGCGTGTCGATCAGCTTGAAGCGGTCTTTGTCACTCATGCGCATGAGGACCACGTCGGAGCGGTCGCGCATTGCTATGAGGCACTGGGTGCCCCTGTTTATGCGCGTGCCTTCACGGCGAATATTGCGCGCCGCAAGATGGAGGAGCATGGTCATCCGACCGAGACGGTGCGAACAGCATCTCCGTGGCCCGAACAGATCAATGCCGGACCATTCACAGTTGGTTTCTTGCCGGTATCGCATTCGATCCCGGAAAGTGCGGGGCTGGTCATCGATACTCCGGCTGGACGCGTTGTGCACACAGGTGATTTCAAACTTGATGCCAACCCAATTGTGGGTGAGCCGTTTGATCCTGACTTGTGGTCCGAGGTGGCCAAGTCGGGTGTCAAAGCGTTGGTGTGTGACAGTACTAACGTCTTTTCATCCCACCCCGGCCGCTCGGAATCCGAGGTCGGGCCTGAAATCACGCAGCTGGTGCAGGATGCCAATGGCATGGTTATCGCAACCACATTTGCATCGAACGTGGCGCGCGTGAAAACGCTTGCCGAGGCTGGCCAGAAGGCTGGGCGTTCGGTCGTATTGCTGGGCCGTGCGATGCGCCGGATGATCGAGGCGGCCACTGAAACGGGCATTCTCAGCGATTTCCCGAAAGTCATAAGCGCGGAAGAGGCGCTGGATGTCCCGCGCGCAAACCTGATGCTTATCGTGACTGGCAGTCAGGGAGAACGCCGTGCGGCCAGCGCCCAACTGGCGCGCGGTAAATATCGCGGGCTTGAGGTGAAAGAGGGGGATCTGTTCCTGTTCTCGTCCAAGACTATCCCTGGAAACGAACGCGGCGTGATCCGTATTATGAACCAGCTCAGTGAAAAGGGCGTGGATGTGGTCGATGACAGCTCGGGGCTGTATCACGTCTCGGGACACGCGAACCGACCTGATCTGGAAAAGGTTCATGCTCTGGTTGATCCGCAGATGATCATCCCGATGCACGGCGAGCACCGCCATCTGCGTGAACATGCCAAACTGGCTGAGGCGGGTGGTCGAACCGGAATTTTAGCCGTGAATGGCACCATGTTGGATCTGACCGGAAATGCTCCGAAAGTGGTAGACTACATCGAGACGGGTCGGACCTATCTGGATGGTGCGGTCAAGATTGGCGCATTGGATGGTGTTGTGCGTGACCGTATCCGCATGGCATTGAATGGCCATATCACAATCACAGTCATTCTGGACGAAGAAGACGAACCGTTGGGCGAGCCATGGTGCGATACGATGGGACTGCCCGAGATGGGATCGTCCCGTGCCGGGCTGGTCGAGGTGTTGGAAGAAGATTTGAACCAGTTCCTGATGCGCGCTGGTGCAAAAACGCTGCGCGATGAAGACAAGCTGGAAGAGGGGTTACGCCGGATTGCGCGCCAGACCGCTCAGGCTGAGATCGGCAAAAAACCCGAGGTGACGGTAGTCGTCAGCCGGATGCGTTAGCTCGTGTAGGGCATTGGAAAGCCGCGCAATTGCAGGAACAAGCTGGCTTCTTCATTGTTGAGGAAAAAAGGCACTGTGTCCGGCGGGCTTGGGTCTGCAGCGCGCGCGGCGATTTCGGCCAGAACGACTTCGGTGATGAAAGGCAGATCGAATTCGCGCGCCTGGCTGATTTTGACCCACTGCAAATGCGATAACTCGTCCGAGGCATGAGTGAAGTCATCCAGATCGCCTTGAATTGCGTTTGCATCGACCAAAAAGAACCGGGCATCAAACCGGCGTGAGCGACCGGGTGGCGTGACCGCCCGGAACACGAATTGCAGCGCTTCTGCGGAAGGTTGAAAGCCCATAGCGGCAAAGCTCTGCCAGTCGTTCGGGGCCGTACCCTGCCATTCGCCCGGTTGCCCAAGGATCAATCCGGTTTCTTCCCACAATTCCCGGATCGCGGCAGCCGCCAGCGCATTCTGCAACCCTAGTTCGGATCGCTGTGACAGACGTTCGGAGCAGAGATCGGGTAACTGAGTGCTCAGTGGAACGTGCGCGTCTTCAGGGTCGACTGCACCGCCGGGAAAGACAAATTTGTTTGGCATAAACGCGGCTTTCGCACCACGCTGCCCCATCAGGATCGAGGGGTCGCTGAGCCTGTCGCGCAGAACGATGACGGTCGCGGCATTGCGAATGGCGGTTTTGTCCGCGCTCATGCAGATTTGCCGAACCCGTGCATCCGACGCGCCCATTGATATGCGACCACAGCCCCTTTTAAGCGGGGCAGAAGGTACAGTGAGAGGGCAACGCAGGCGATCGAGAAGCCAATGGCCATGACCCAAGGGTCAGGCCGCCAGTGTACGTATGAGACGTGCAGCGCAGGTGCCAGAAGGTGCCCGACGATCAAAATGGTAAGATAGGCCGGGCCATCATCTGCACGGTGGTGAAACAATTCCTGACCGCATTCCGAGCAACTATCATTCACCTTGAGATAGCTGTGCAACAGTTTGCCCTCGCCGCAATTCGGGCATTTGCAACGAAACCCACGGATCAGTGCGGGTTTGGTCGGGCGGTCTTCCTCGACCGCAGTGTCGATAGTCTGATCAATCATTTGAATCTCGCGCGTTTCTATTCGGGCGATATAGGCCGTTTCGAACCCGTCGGAAAAGGGGGGTGCGTCGCTTTGTGGCGATAGCTTACAGCGTATCAGCAACTGATCGAATTTCAAACATGACGAAAAAAGTTGTGCGCGATGCGACGGAAAGCTGCCCGGGCTGCGTTTTAAGAAGTATCAACAGCGGCAAGGTGCCGCTAAATTCAGGGAACTTAGTAATGAAAACCAAAACATTCATCTCCGCCATCGTTCTTGCGGCAGTTGCAGTATCCGGCAGCTCAGCACTGGCCAAAGGGCCGCGTCCGACGTTTCAGGAACTGGATGCCGACGGAGACGGGCAGGTAACGCAGGCCGAGATCGCGGCGCATCGCAACCAGAAATTCACGGCTGCTGACACGGACGGAGACGGGCAGCTGAGCGTTGAGGAAATGCAGGCAGCAGCACAGGTGAAAGCCGACGAGCGTGTCTCTAAGATGTTTGAGAAGCACGATGCTAACTCCGATGGTTTCCTCAGCGAAGATGAATTGCCGAAACCGCGCCGTGCCTCCAAGATGTTCGAGCGTATCGACGCCGATGGGAACGGATCGATATCAGAGCCGGAATATGCGGATGCGAAAGACAGGATGGGTCGGAAACACAAGCGGCACCAGAAGTCGGACACAGACAACAACTGATACGGGATGGAGGATCTGACCTCTTACCCGAACGAGGCGCACGGCGGTTTTTCTGCCGTGCCCGAGCTCAGCGACGAGGAGTTGCTGGGCCGGTTTGCTGATGGCAATGCGGCTGCGGCCCGTCTGCTGACCGGACGGCTTGGACCGCGCAGCTATTCCGTGGCCTTGCGAATGTTGGGAAATCAGGCGGAAGCCGAAGACGTGACACAAGAGGCGATGATGCGTCTTTGGAAGATGGCACCCGACTGGGTGCCGGGACAGGCGCAGATATCGACCTGGCTTTATCGTGTGACATTGAACCTGTGCCTGGATCTGCGCCGAAGAAAGCGACCTGATGCGCTCGAAAATGTTGCAGAGCCAGAAGACGGATCCGCCAGCGTGGTTGATCGGATGCAAGATACCGAGCGTAAGGATGCGTTGCAGGCGGCATTGGATCAGTTGCCGGATCGACAACGGCAAGCGGTGGTTCTGCGGCATATCGAAGAGTTGTCCAACCCTGAAATCGCAGGGATTATGGATATCTCGGTTGAGGCGGTTGAAAGCCTGACAGCGCGTGGAAAACGATCACTGGCCGCACTACTTGCGGGGCGTCGGGATGAACTGGGGTACGAACATGGCTGATCATGACAAAGAACTTGAACACCTGTTTGCGCAAGCGCGCGACGCTCGGGATGTGTTCCCGGACAATCTTGCCGTCCGAATTGAAACCGATGCAGAGGCGGTTCGGTTGGCTCGATCCGCACACAAACGGCGTCGAACATGGCGGGACCGGATGAATGTCATCGGCGGATGGCATGGGGTAAGTGGCCTTGTGGCCGCAAGTGCAGCTGGCATCTGGATCGGGTTTTCTGCGCCTGCTTTTCTACCTGACCCCGCAGACTATTTTGTCTCGCAGGATGCAACCTATCTGGTGGCTGATCTCAACTTAGATGAAAACTATCTGGAGGACGCGGAATGAGCGATAATCCTGCACCCAAACGCAAATGGATGCCTATTCTGCTGATCGCTTCGCTTGCTCTGAACCTGCTGATTGCAGGAGTCGTCCTGGGTACAGCCTTGCGTTTCAAAGGCAGTGATCGTGCCGCGATACCGCCAGGATTTGGCCCAGCATTGTACTATGCCCTGCCCAAATCTGATCGCAAAGCTCTCAAGGATGAATTGTCAGATCTGCGTGGCAAAGGATCGCATCGACGCAAACAGGATTTTGGTGCGCTTAGCCAGGCCTTGCGAGCCGTGCCATTTGATCCGTCTGCGGTTGAAGATTTGCTTGAGAAGCAAGCGCAGGCAACGGCAGAGCTGCAGGCAGCGCTGCACCAGCAATGGCTTGCGCAGGTCACGCAAATGAGTGCGGAAGAGCGGGTCGAATATGCAAATCGGCTGGAGGAGGTCGTCAGACGCGGCCCAGGAAAACACAAGAAACGAAACTGACCCGTCAGGCTGCTGAACTACGGATATGCACCTGGTTGCGACCCGCATTTTTCGCCGCATACAGAGCTTGGTCGGCTGAACGAATCAACTGACCGACGGCATTTCTGCGATCTGCAATATTCAGATCAGGTGAGGAACACCATTTTACGCCTACGCTGATCGTGACCGAGGTCAATACGGATTCGTCGGGCAGGCAAAACGGTTTGTTGCAAATGCTTTCGCAGATCTTGTCCGCGAGTTTTAACGCCTGCTCTGCCGAGCAATGAGGCAGCCCAATCATGAATTCCTCTCCGCCGATGCGTGCGACAAAGCCGGCCTTTTCTGTTGCTTCCTGAAGCCTGCGCGCTGTTTCTGTCAGAACGATGTCACCGCCAGCATGACCAAAACGATCATTAATCGCCTTGAAGTGATCTAAATCCGCCAGCATCAATGCAAACCCACGCCCTGTTTCCAAGGCCTGGTGGGCGATCTGATCAAGTGCCCTCATGGCGAATCGACGATTGTGTAACCTTGTCAAAGGATCGGTTAGCGATTCGGATAGATCTTTACGTATCGACGCACGCAATTTGTCGTCGCGGGTTTTGCGGGCGATCTGGGTATCGAGCCGGAGCGAGATTTCGTCCGGGTGGAACCCTCCCATACAAATTGCATCCGCCCCTTTGTCCAAAGCCTCGGCGGCGAGGGTCGCATCCTCGTTTGACAGAACGCCGATTAAAACTGTGTTTCGGGTGGTGCTGCGGGATTTTAGATCGGCCAGGATGTGCCCTCCTGATCCGCCGGGCGCAAGCTCAATGACAATGGCATCAGGAGCGGGGTCAGAGAAAACGCCGTGCAGATCGGGTAAAGTGTAGTTGGACAGGCGGTGTCGTGTTTGCTGTGCCAACGCACTGCCCCATAGCGCTCCGGCGCGTGGGGTCTGGGTCAACAGCGCAATCTGCGCGATCGCCGGTGGCGCAAGCGGTATCTGTGCCGCCTCACCAAAACCAATGGATTGGTTGGCGTCTCCAAGGCTCAGTTCCTGCCGATCGGCACGTGAGCGCAACATGCTGCGAACGCGCGCGAGAAGCAAAGTATCCTTAAATGGGTAACCCAGCACGTCGTCTAAACCATCCGATAAGGCCTTTAATCGCGCCGCCCTATCATTTTGCGGCGTGATGGCAACAATCGGTACATCGGCCAAAGCGGGATCAACTGCCATTAACTTCTTAACATCCGAGGCGGTCCCGTCGGGCAAGGTTTGGGCGGTCAAAACCAAGTCAGGACGCGTGCGCCTTAGTAAAGCACCCAATCCGGCCAGCTTTTCCCCTTGTACAACATGATACCAGGCCGCGGTGAGCTGGACCTTAAGCATAATGCGATTGGTCGAGACCCCGTCGAGGACCAGTATGGTACCCTGTACAGACATTGCCGTTCACCGTTAGATTGCATGCGCTACCAAAGTGTTTATGAGTCTGGTTAACAAACCCTTTCTAAGAGCGTCGTCGAGGCCAGATAATGCCGATCTCTGTCCATTCTGCTGAAACATTGGCCCTGAGGGTGCTGAATTGGTTGGTTGGAAATGATGAGTTGCTCCCAGTTTTTCTGGGTGCAACCGGCGCTTCCATAGAGGATTTGCGTGCTCGGGCAGGAGAAAGCGAGTTTTTGGGATCGGTACTGGACTTTCTGATGCTTGACGATTCCTGGGTGATCGCCTTTTGTGACGCCCATTCCGTGCCCTACGAAGAACCGGGCCGTGCCCGCGCTGTGTTATCCGGCACTTCTGATATGCACTGGACCTGACCAATAGGAGCCTAAATTTATGAACATTGACGCCCTCGTCTTCGACAAGGACGGCACGCTTTTTGACTTTGCGTCTACATGGGGTGCGTTCGGACGTATCGCGCTTGAACGCCTATCCGACGGCGATACGCAGCGCGCGGCTGAACTTGGCCAGGTCATCGGTTTTGATTATGCCGAGGAGAGATATAGCTCTGACAGTATCGTTATTGCGGGAACCGTCGATGAAATTGCGCGTGCCCTGACGCCGCACTTGACTGGCATCGCTCAGCATCAAATCGTCGAAACTCTCAATGACGCATCCGCAGCGTCAGAGCAAATGCCTGCTGTTCCTCTCGCACCTTTTCTTGAAAATATGCGAAATGCCGGGCTTAAACTGGGTGTTGCGACCAATGATGCCGAGATACCGGCGCTGCGTCATCTCGAATCGGTCGGAGTTCGGGGCCACTTCGATTTTGTTGCAGGGTATGACAGTGGCCATGGCTTCAAACCCGGTCCAGGACAGCTTTTGGCATTTGCCAAACATGTCGATGTTGATCCGTCGCGCGTCGCCATGGTTGGTGACAGTCTTCATGATCTTGAAGCGGGTCGCGCCGCAGGCATGGTGACGATTGGTGTTCTTACGGGGCTTGCCACAACAGAAACGCTCGAACCTTTGGCAGATGTAGTTTTACCCGACATCGGCCATATTCCCGGCTGGTTGTCAGAAATCTGATTGTTCGGTGCTCTGAAACGCCGGTTTGAACGACAAAACCGACACCACTTGTCGCAGATAGAGCGGCCAGAGCTAAATCTTCGGGGCTTTCTTGAATAAGAGAGCGCAGGAGGACAGCTATGGAAGACAGCAGGACACGCAGACGCCGCAGCGGTGGCCGCGCTGGTGCAGCCACCCGTCGCGGTAGCGAAGTCATCGATCAGATGCCGTGGAATCCGCCTGTGAACTTAGACCGGCCAACAGAACCGTTGGGATCAGAGGGGATTGAGGCGATCCACGAAGGAGCTATGCGCATCCTCGAAGAGATCGGTATCGAGTTCTATAATCAAGAAGCTCTTGGCATTTTGCGCGAAGCTGGCTGTACGATCTCTGGTGATAACGTCCGTATGGGGCGGGACTTTGTCATGGAAATGGTGCGCAAAGCCCCAAGCTCATTCACCATAACGCCACGCAATTTGGACCGTCAGATCGAGGTTGGAGGCAAAACCATGTTGTTCGGCAATGTTTCGTCACCGCCGAACTATTGGGACATGGAAATTGGTAAAAAAGTACCCGGCACCCGACGGATGTGTCAGGATTTGCTGAAACTGACGCAGTATTTCAACTGCATCCATTTTGCCGGAGGTTATCCGGTTGAACCTGTCGATATCCATGCCAGCGTCCGACATCTTGATGTGCTTTATGACAAGCTCACGCTGACTGACAAGGCGATGCACGCCTACTCACTGGGTAAGGAACGTGTCGAAGATGTGATGGAAATGGTCCGTATCGCAGGCGGTTTGAGTCACGAAGAGTTTGAGGCATCGCCTCGGATGTATACCAACATCAACTCGACCTCACCGCTCAAGCACGACCATCCGATGATCGATGGTTGTCTGAGGTTGGCGCGGCGCGGGCAAGCGATCGTAGTAACTCCGTTTACGCTGGCAGGTGCAATGGCCCCAGTGACGATGGCGGGTGCGGTCGCCCAATCGCTGGCTGAGGCATTGTGTGCGATTGCGCTGTTCCAATATGTCAGGCCCGGCATTCCGTGCGTGATTGGGACGTTCACCTCGAATGTTGATATGAAGTCCGGAGCACCTGCGTTCGGGACGCCGGAATACATGCGCTCGACGCAGATGACCGGACAAATGGCGCGGTTCTATGGATTGCCGATGCGCTCTTCGGGTGTGTGCGCTGCGAATGTGCCAGATGGTCAGGCCATTTGGGAGACATCAAATTCACTGTGGGCCGCTGTTCAATCTGGAACAAATATGGTCTATCACGCGGCTGGTTGGCTTGAAGGCGGTCTGATCGCGAGTCCTGAGAAATTCATCATGGATTGCGAAATCCTGCAACAGATTCAGCGATATATGCAGCCGGAATTGACAGCGACAGGACCGGACGAGATCGCCCTTGAAGCAATCCGTTCAGTGGGAAATGACGGGCATTTCTTTGGCATTCAACACACACAGGATCGCTATACCACGGCGTTTTATCAGCCGTTTCTGAGCGATTGGAAAAACTTTGAGGCCTGGGAAGTCGCTGGCGGCATCTGGACTGCGGAACGGGCCCATCGAATGTTCAAAGAAATCGTTAACAATTTTGAAGCGCCGGCATTGGACGAGGCGATCCGCGAAGAGCTTGAAGATTTTGTTGCCCGCCGCAAGGCTGAAGGGGGCGCGCCGACAGATTTCTGACCTAACCGAACCACGCAGATTAGTCATGAATGTCTAACATTCTCATGATCTCGGCCAGGATATTGGGTGTTTGTTAAGTTTTCTGGGGTCACCTGAAGCAGATATCCAATTCGAGTTGTTTCATGCATGGGCTGATTAACAGGGCGATCCAATCATTCGTTTGTGCCACTTATGGGCGCCAATGCTGGCTGCAGGCGACCCAAGCCGCAGGATTGGATTTCGTCGAATTCGAGGCGATGCTGATCTATGAGGCAGAGGTTTCAGATCGTGTGCTGGAGGTGCTTTGTACCGAGTTGAACCGTCGAAAATCCGAGTTTCTTGAGGACTTGGGAACCTACCTCGTATCACATCGGAATATGGAGGACCTACGGCGATTGCTGCGTTTCGGGGGCGTAACGTATGTCGAGTTTTTGCACTCGCTAGATGATTTGTCTGATCGAGTGCGCCTTGCTGTTTCGGATCTCACGCTGCCGGACCTTGAATTGCAGGAACATTCATCAGCGGAATACCAACTATATTGCTCTCCCGGGCTGCCGGGATTTTCCAGTGTTATGACTGGTGTTTTGCGGGCTATGGCGGATGACTACGGCGCACTTGTTGTTCTTTCGAACGAAGAGCGTCGAAATGGGTCAGAGCTCATTTCGATTACACTGATCGAAAGCGCCTTTGCCGAAGGGCGTCATTTTGAGCTTGGGGCGCGGAAATCATGATCGAAACCGAAGATCTTGGTTCCCTTCTCGATACTTTGTGCCCCATGTATGTTCTTATCAATGATGAGGGGCGAATTGTTCAAGTGGGCCCCACAGTGCAGAAACTGCGCCCGGAGCAACCCATGGCAGGGCGGCGTTTTCTTGACGTCTTTGAGTTGCAGCGCCCGCGTTCTGTCACTGAGTTTCCAACGTTGCTTTCGACGCCAGGCGCGCGGTTACGTCTTCGTTTCCAAGATCAACCGCAAACAGCCTTTAAGGGCCTGATCGCGCCACTTTCTGGAAAGGGTGCATCGGTTGTTAACCTGTCATTCGGAATTTCAATATTGGATGCGGTGCGAGACTATGCACTGACAAGCGCAGATTTCTCAGGCACCGACTTGGCGATCGAATTGCTGTATTTGGTCGAAGCTAAATCTGCCGCGATGGAGGCTTCCAGATCATTGAACCTGCGTCTGCAAGGTGCAAAGCTGGCGGCTGAGGAGCAGGCCTATACAGACACGCTGACCGGGCTAAAAAACCGGCGTGCAATGGACCATATACTCGGGCATTTGATATCAACGAAATCGTCATTTGCATTAATGCATCTGGATTTGGATTTTTTCAAATCGGTCAACGATCGCCTGGGCCACGCCGCAGGGGATTTTGTGCTGCAGCAAGCCGCAATGATCATGCTTGATGAAACGCGGAGTGATGATACGGTCGCTCGTGTCGGCGGGGACGAGTTTGTCTTGATTATCAAAGGGGTGACCGACCGGAAAAAACTCGACAGCATTGCCCGGCGCCTGATCGCGCAACTTTGCCAGCCGATGAAATTCGAGGGAGCGGCCTGCAGTGTATCAGCGAGCGTTGGTACTGCTTTGTCGACCCAGTTCGAAATGCCAAAAGCGCAGGATGTACTGCATGCCGCTGACCTAGCGCTATACGCCGCAAAACGAAACGGACGATCTTGCCACCGGTTCTACTGTGAGTTTTCGAATGCACGACAATCCGGATAGAATGCGCTTGCCTAAATGGCGTCCAATATCGCAGCGATATGTTGTTCGACTTGGGGTAGCTCAGAAATGACTGGCATAACTTGGCCGGCGAAGTTTGCGCGGGCCAATTCTTGCGGCACATCTTCGAGCACATGGCCTCCGGTACAGGCAAAGAAGGGTAGGCAAAGCGCCTTTTCACCACATCCTGATGCTGACTCGGCAATGCTTGGAGATTGCTCAACAAAGCCGGTTCGGGTGCTTTTGAATGTGACCAATTGGCCCAGCGTATCTGCAAACCCATGGGCCACCGTTGCCGGGTTATTGCTGCGCCCTGAACCATGGGCTGCAATTACCAGATCAGTGTCAGGTGCTGACCATCCTAGATTTTCAAGTTTTTGATGCAGGGCGCTTTTAACCAAAAATGGCAACTGTGGGTCGATACCTAGAGGATCCAGAATTCTGACCGACCGAGAACCAAGTCGCTTAGGTAAAGCCTTGGTCACAAACCAACCCTTCGCCATGAACAACGGATAGATCGCTATGTCGCCGTGCAATTCGTCAAGGCACGTCTCAAGTGCGTCAGGTGCAGCCAAAGTGGCGGAATGAACCGAGACCCGATGACACAGTGAATCTATTTGCCTGGCAAAGCGCGCCAGCGCCGCCTCGGCGGGTGCCGGATTTGACGGTTGTCCATGTGCGACGATAACGGCGTGTGGCATGCGGTGCTCCGAGATGGTGCTGCGAAAGATGTCCTGCTTGTTTGCAGAGTCAATGCAGGATTTTTGATCTGGCTATCCAAGTAGAGTCAACCAAAGCCAGACAGTCAGTATGGATGATGCGGTGCCGATCAAAACTGAAGATGCAGCAACCCGTTTGGCGCGCCCATACATGTTTGCAAAGATATAGGCGTTGAAGCCCGGAGCCATCGCAGCGGTAAGAACACCTGAGCGAAACAGATCTTGCGGTAGCGCCAGTGAAGTTCCGAATAGCCATACGAGGCTTGGATGTAGCAACAGCGAGATGCAACAGACGAAGATAATGGCGCGCAAATCGCCTTCGGGTCGGTACTTCACCAACACGCCCCCCAATGCGAACAGTGCGCCGGGTAGGGCCGCGCGCGTAATCAGGTTCAACGCGTCATCAACCACGCCCGGTATTACAAATCCGGTAAGATTGACAACAAAGCCCAATGAGATGCCCAGTATCAACGCATTCTTGAACATTGCGGACAATACGGATTTCACCATCCGTGTCCCACCATGGCCACGGTTTCGAAAGATCTCCATCACGGTGATACCAACACAATAGCAAAACGGTGAATGGAAGGCGATGATCGCAAAATTTCCCGTCAAGTTGTCCGGTCCGTAGGCACGTTCTGTGATGGGCAGCCCTAAAAGCACCGAATTTGAGAACAAGCAGCAGAAGCCAATCGCGATCGAGTCCTCCCACTCGCGTCCGAATATGAGGCGAGCGCCAACCATTCCGGCGACAAAACAGAGGCCGGCTGCCGAATAGAAACTGGTTAATAGCCTGGGGTCGAAGCTTGCGCTGAGATCGAGATTGGCGATGGCCAGAAACAACAAACAGGGAATGGCGAATCCCTGCGTGAATTTCATCAACCCGTCGATATGGTCTTCGCGGAAATATCCGAACCGGGTTGCCGTATACCCGGCGCCGATGACCAAAAACACCGGCAGGATGACATCGATCAGGCTTTGGAACATGGCACTGCCATCGACGGTATCACGCGCGCGAACAGCGTCTTGCCCTACAGAGGTTGCCGGATCACCATGCCGTCAAAAGCAGGCGTAATATGATCCGGTGTTTCCGCATTAACCGTGGCATAATCCAGATCGATATGCATGTTGGTCAGAACGGCACGTTTTGGTTTCAATTGCTCAATCCAGCCCAGCGTCTTCTCCAGATGGGCATGGGTTGGATGCGGGGATCGGCGTAGGGCATCAATGATAAGGCAGTCGAGTTCTGAAAGCTCAGCCATGCTCTCATCATAAAGCTCTGCAACATCAGGCAGATAAACGAGATTTCCCATCTTGAAGCCAAGAGCATCAATCGACCCATGGTTCACACGGAATGGTCGAAAGGGGATCAGGCCGCCGGGGCCGGAAATCTCAAACGGGCCATTGATTGTCTTTAGGTCCAGGATGGGCGGATAGGGTGAGCCTTCGGGTTGAACAAACGCATAACCAAAGCGGCCGAGTAGATCGTTCTGGGTATCGCCGTCCGCCCATACAGGCACGCGGGTTTTCATGTTGAAAACAATCATCCGCAGATCGTCGATGCCATTGGTGTGATCGGCATGGGAATGGGTGTAGATCACGCCATCCAAACGCCCCGTTCCGGTGCCCAGCAATTGGCTGCGCATATCAGGAGACGTATCGATCAATGCCGAGGTTGTACCCTCTGGCCCATCGCGTTCGACCAACAGTGAGCAGCGACGCCGGATGTTTTTGGGGTTCTCCGGATCGCATTCACCCCAATGCCCCCCAAGTCGCGGTACACCTCCGGACGAACCGCAGCCAAGTATTGTAAAGCGCAGCTCGCTCATGCAGCGGCCTTGTAGCTAGCGGCTTTGGTGAACAGCCGGTCAAAATTGGCCTGTGTTTGGGCGGCGAAATCGGCGTACTCCAAACCGAACACTTCGGCCCCTTTACGCGCTGTATGCGCGGTGTAGGCCGGTTCGTTTCGTTTGCCGCGGTATGGCGGCGGCGCCAGATAGGGCGCGTCGGTTTCAACCAGGATACGATCTATGGGCGCGGCGGCGAAGATATCACGCAGCTCCTGACTTTTGGGGAATGCTGCAATGCCGGACATGGATAGATAGAAGCCAAGATCAAGGGCGGCTCGGGCCAGCTCGGCTGAGGAAGAAAAGCAATGCATGACACAGGAATACGGAGCGTTTCTATGCTCATCCGCCAAGATACGTGCCATGTCCTCATCCGCGGCACGTGCATGGATAATCAGGGGTAATCCGGTCCGCTGCGCCGCTTCGATATGGATACGCAGCGAACGCTTTTGAACGTCCGCCGACTCAGCCGTGTAGTGATAATCAAGCCCGCTTTCCCCAATGCCCACGAATTTCGGATGCTTGGCGAATGCGAGCAGTTCATCGACTGTTGCCATCGGCTCGTCAGCGGCGCTCATCGGGTGGGTGCCCGCGGCATAAAAGACAGGGGCATGAGCCTCGGCGATGGCACGTACCGTGGGCTCGTTACGCAACCGTGTGCAGATGGTCACCATGCGTGTCACGCCAGCGTCGGCAGCGCGTGAAACGATTTCTTCCAACTGACCGTCAAAATCCGGGAAATCCAGATGGCTATGGCTGTCGGTAATTTCGGGAGTGGGGCTCATCTGTTGTGACCGGCGGTTTCCTGTATCTTGAACAGCGTATCTAGGACAAGCGAGGCAGGGTCAAGGTTCACCGCCTGCCCATGCCGCGCACGCGCCGTGATGGGGGCGGCGATTTCGGCCCATTGGCGGGCCTTTTGCGGTGAGCTGGAGAGACGCGATAAAGTTTCGGCCTCATTCGGGGCGGCCTCGGGCATCAGTGCGGTGCCGGTCGCACCAGTCAGAGCCAGGCGCGAGAGCACCACGTCTATCAATGAAAGCAGCAGATCGAACCGTTCGGCCGCCCCCCGCTGCGCAGCCGTTTCGGCCAGTTTCAGAGCGCGCTGGCGGTCAAACCGGGGCAGGGTGCCTAAAATAGCGATCAGTTCGGCATAAAGTTCCAGCCCGCCGAGGTTTATTATGCGAACGGCGTCGCCCACTGATCCAGCTGCGAGCGCTGCGAGATGGTCAGTCTGGCTAGGAATTTCCGTATCGGTTTGCGACAGCGCAGCCTGCATGTCGTCAGGCGAGAGAGGGGATAGCCGCAGTGTGCGGCAACGCGACCGGATGGTCGGCAGCAGGCGCGAGGGTTGGTGCGAAATCAGCAGCAGAGTTGTGCGCGCGGGGGGCTCTTCTAGCATTTTCAGCAGCGCGTTTGCGGCGCTGACGTTCATTTCATCCGCCGAGTCCACAATGACAACCCGTCGACCCCCATCAGCTGAGGACAAGCCGAAGAACCGCCCAAGTTTGCGGACGTCATCAACAACAATTTCATTGCGCAGCCGTCCCTGATCGTTGACAGAGCGGGTAATTGCGGCAAGGCCGGGTTCGGCCCCGGCAAGAATGCGATGGGCGACCGGGTGTTCCGGGGCAATATCCAAAGTGTCAGGCGGAGGTGGAGCGCCGAACAGTCCGCCATCCTCGCGTGGCGGCGTGGCCAGCAAGAACTGCGCGATCCGCCATGCTAGTGTTGCTTTGCCCACTCCACGAGGACCGGTCAGCAACCAACCATGGTGCAATCGATCCGAATTGTACGCGGTCAGAAAGGCCTGTTGTGCTGCGTCCTGCCCGATAAGAGGGGTGGTTTCTCGCGGATGTGGTGCGCCAGGGGCCTGATCCGGAGTTAGGGTGTCGTCGCTCATGTCTGGTCTATCGCAGAGAAGTCATAACAATATCTGTCACATCCTGCGCGACGCTGTCCATGTCCCTATTGCCGTTCACTACTCGAAAACGATCCTGGAATTCGTCCGCCAGAGCGAGAAAACCTGCACGCATCTGCAGTTGAAGATCGACACCGAAATCTTCGAACCGTTCTTCGGCACCTTGCCGACCCTTAGCGCGTGATAGACCGGTTTCCGGATCCATATCGATCAGTAGTGTCAGGTCAGGCTCGCGCCCGATCATCAAATTGTGCAGCTGATCCACGAGGCTGCGAAGATCGCCACGCGACATCCCCTGATACATGCGAGTGCTGTCGGCAAATCGGTCGCAGATGACCACTTTTCCAGCGGCCAGTGCGGGTTCGATTGTGCGTTCCAGATGGTCACGCCGGGCTGCAGTGAATAGCAGAATTTCCGTTTCGGCCGACCAACGATCCGGGTCGCCCTGTAAAACCAGATTGCGAATTTCTTCGGCACCGGCAGACCCACCCGGTTCCCGAGTCAGAATGACATCGCGGCCTTCACGTCGCAGGTGATCGGCCAGCAGTCGAGCTTGTGTAGACTTGCCGGATCCGTCAATGCCTTCGAAGGTAAGAAACGTGCCGCGCGCCGTCACATTTGCTCCAGCGGATTGTTGATCACGTCTTTTAGAACGATGCCGCCCACTGTCATCATGCGGACGACAAACCCGCCGAGGGGGACATCCCTGTCTGCCACCAACGGGCGGCGGATTTCCGGTAGGCCTTCGGGTTTGATCACCAACTCAGCCAGCTGTTGGCCTTTGCTGACCGGCGCATTGATCGGGCCCTCATAAACGACTTCGGCCTCAATGTCCTTGTTGCCCAGGACTGGAAATAGCAGGGTCAGATCGCCTTCGGGCACCAAACCCACAGTTTTTTCCGCACCCATCCAAAGCTTGGCCTGCGCTACCGGTTCTTCCGATTTGGCAACTGTCCTCTCGACAAAATTTCGAAACGACCAGTTAACCACGGCCTCAGCCTCCTCTGCCCGCTTGCCGACGCTGTCGAGCCCGGAGAGCACAAAGACAACCCGGCGATCCCCTTGTTTGGCCGAACCAACCAGACCATATCCTGCTTCTTGCGTGTGACCGGTCTTGAGACCGTCGGCCCCGATATCCAGTTTCAGTAGAGGATTGCGGTTGCGTGCGTTCGACGGGGCACGACCGTCGAATTCGAAAACCTCTTCCGCAAAGAGGGGATAGTATTCAGGGAAATCAGTGATCAATCGATCGGCCAGAACTGCCAGATCATGCACAGACATCATGTGCCCCGCAGCAGGCCAGCCATTAGAATTGGCAAAGTTTGAGTTGTTCATACCCATCTGTTGCCCGCGCTGGGTCATAAAACGGGCAAACCCGGCTTCGGTCCCGTCGGGGCTCAATGCCTCGGCAATCACGACGCAGGCGTCGTTTCCAGATAGCACAATGATCCCGCGCAGAAGGTCTTCGACCCGCACACGGTCCTGCGTGTTCAGGAACATGGTCGAGCCACCATAGCTCATGGCGTGTTCAGATACGGGCAGAGTTTCGTCCAGCGTAAGGCGACCATCGCGCAGCGCTTCAAACGCGACATAAAGCGTCATGAGTTTCGACATAGAAGCCGGGGGCAGAGGCTGATCAGCGTCTTTCGACAACAGCACAGTGCCGGTTTTCTGATCGATCACATAAGCAGCGCGCGCGGTGGTGTCGAACGCATAGGCCGGCAGCGCCATTAGTGCCAGCCCGATGGCAAGAGAGGTTGATCGTAAAGCGGAAAGCATCATTCGCCTCCTAGTTCAGTCAGTTCTTGGCCGTGAAGGCATCAGTAAACCCAAGGTCTTTGACGTCATTCAACAATGCCCGGCGTTCGCTGCGTGTTGCAACAGGTCCAACCAGAACGCGCCATACTGATTTGTCTTCACCTTTCAGTTCAAACACGTCAGCATTCATCCCATTCCGACGTATCTTTTCCGCTGCGCTCTTGGCATTGGATTCAACGCCAAAAGTTCCAGCCTGAACATACGGCTTGGATAAGCCTCCTGCCGTTGCAGTGCTTGCTGCCACCGGTGCCGCTGCAGCGGTCGGCTCGGATGCTTCAATTGCTGCCGCAGCACCTGCGATCGGGTCCAAAGGCGTTTCGGTGATCTCGTTAGGGTTTTTCTTTTGCCACCACTTGCGCTTAGCGGGCTTCTCAGTTGGCGGTGTTATCTCTGGGTCTGACAATGCCGCCGACTGCACCTCGGTCGGGGCGGCATCAGCCTCTGTGACGGCGGCAGCAGCTGCTCCTGCTGCCGCAGCGTTGGCTTCATCCGTTGGTTTTTTCTGCCACCATTTGCGTTTGACTGGTTGCTCAGTCGCTTGTGGATCTGCATCGGCAACCTCGGTGCTTTGCAATTCGGCAGGGGCCGACTCATCGTCCGAAGATGCGACGACGGCGCCAGCGGCTGCCCCAGCAACGACTGCAGCACCAGCATTCGTGTCATCGGTTGGTTTTTTCTGCCACCACTTACGTTTAACGGGCTGTTCGACTGCTTCGCCTTCAGCTGTTTCCGTCGCCGCTTCGGTTCCTTCCGCAACCTCTCCATCTTCGGTCGCCTCTGTCTCTTCAGGGGCAGGAGGCACCTCAATCGCCTCACGGCGCAGCGCCACGACTTGAACCTTGGTTGGGGCCCCCGCCAGCATACCAAGTTGTTCTGCAGCCGAGGAAGAGACCTGTAGCGCAGGTCCAGGTAAAGCCCGCTCACGGCGGAACAATGCGCCCGTAACTGTCTTGTTGTTGGCTGTGTTCTTAATCCGCACCCGCTCGGGTTGAGTAACATCAGGATGTGCCACCCAAATTCCACCCAGAGAGGGGCGTCCATCCCAAAGTCCGGCTTCGGTTACCTGAAATACATCGGGTGCCTCAACATCACGCTGGTTCGTAGGTGCTGCGTCTGGGAACAATTCGAACCTGTTGGTATTGTCCGCCTCTTCGGTCGCAACTTCCTCTTCCGGGGCCTCTTGCAGGCTGAACCCTTCTTCGCACCCGGCCAGTGCGGCCAAAATCACGACCAGAATTGCCAGCCGTTGTGGCCCAAAGCGTGTGCCCGTAGCTCGCTCCATTGTCTCAATCCCTTGCCTGACAAGGCCATATTGGCCGCGCCCCACCGCGTGATTGCTGGTTCTTCTTGCCAGTCTCTAGCGGTCTTGTCCGCGAATGATAACGCGGGCACGGGGCTAAGGAAAGACTGCTGCTGAAGCTTAGGCAAGATTTCCCGCTTTATGGCTTGCCTCTGCCTGAAACACAGCTTAGACCCTGCGGCACGCGGGGAGGTGGCAGAGTGGTCGAATGCGGCGGTCTTGAAAACCGTTGAACGTGAGAGCGTTCCCAGGGTTCGAATCCCTGTCTCCCCGCCACTCACACCCGTCTCACTTCAGTCGTGTTTTCTTACCCGGAATTGTGCCGCAATTCCCGCGCGTTAGCGTGTGCGCTTTCAATCAGAGACGGAGCAAACCGTACACTCAGAACGCACTTCCGGCGGCAGTCTCAGTGCCGCATTTTGTCGGGTTCGCTTTGGGAGGGATTTCCCTGATAAGCGGCAATTTACAGGGAATTTTCGTAAAACGGGTCTGAGTTCCGTCGTTCCTCACTTCAGAACCGGGTATTGTCAGAAGAACTTGGCTTGAGGCGGGCAGGGGTGTTGCGTGGCTTTTGCCCATGACCAGACCTGCCTCTTTCAAGTACTTTAAAACCAGTCCCGAGATCATCCGCCTTGCAGTGATGCTGTCCATTCGTTTCCCGCTCTCGCTTCGGAATGTCGAAGATCTGCTGCACGAGCGAGGCATCGACGTGAGCCACGAAACTATCCGGTATTGGTGGAACAGGTTTGGCCCGATGTTTGCTGCTGAGATAAGGCAGAAGCGTGTTCAGCAGCTGCGCGCGTTCTCCAAATGGAAGTGGCACGTGGACGAGGTTTTCGTGAAGGTGAATGGCAAGCGGCATTATCTTTGGCGGGCCGTTGATCACGAGGGCGAGGTGTTGGAAACCGTTGTCACCAAGCGCCGAAACAAGCAGGCTACACTGAAATTCCTCAAGAAGTTAATGAAGCGACACGGCAAAGCGGAAACCGTCGTCACGGATCGCTTCGCCTCATACAGAGCCGCGCTCAGAGAGCTGGGTGCGCTCGAAAAACAACAGACGGGCAGGTGGCTCAACAACCGCGTCGAGAATTCACATCTTCCTTTCCGACGGCGTGAACGCGCCATGCAACGTTTCAGGCGGATGCGAAGTTTGCAGAAATTCGCCGCCGTCCATTCCTCCGTATACAACCACTTCAACCAGGAAAGATCGCTAGCCAGCCGAGACATCTTCAAGCTGACCCGCGCCGCCGCTCTCGCCGAGTGGCGCGGACTTTTTGCCGAATAAAGGACAGCTCTACTGGCCTAGCTGAGACTGGTTCGAATTCGTCTTACAGCACCGTTCCGGATAGGTTCGCGGTTTCTCAGGCAAACTGAGACTGGTTCGAATTAGTCTGACAGCACCTTGTGAAGTACGGCAAGAAGGCGACTTGAACCAGATGATTTGGAAAATTCCCGAGATGATCTCTTACCTGAGCGACTACTTCGAGCTTGCCGCTGGTGATGTCATCCTCTCAGGAACACCTTCTGGAGTTGGTCCGGTCAATCGCGGGGATGTTATGGTCGTTGCAATCGACAAGCTGGGCCGTCTGTATGTCCGCGTAACTTAGCAACTGCCTTCCTCTGCGAAAGCAACCGATGCTTGTGTAAACGGATAACAGATGCCCCATTTAGTCGCTGAATTGATCGAGCACCACGCAGACTCGGGAAAGGCCATCGGTGCCCCTGACATGCATGATCTCTTCCAGATCACGGAGATATCATACCGAACATAGAACAAGACCGCGAACTGGATAGCGTCGTCTATGGGACAAGCAATAAACGAGCGTCATTCTCGGTCAGTGGATCGGGCCTGGTGCATGTCGTCGAGGTTTCAACCCAGCGTCGGTGTTCCCCTGCGTCCAGAATGGACGTCATCACATCAACCGCGTGAATGGCCAGATCGATATTGCAACGGTGGGAACGTCCTTCCAGTATTGCTTGTACCATGTCCGCCAACCCAGCGGTGCGATAGTTGGCCAGAAGCCTATCCTCGCCGTGGATTTCATTCGGAACGCCAAATGGATGCTCTGAGCCAGGCAAAGGATGCAGGTCGCCAGCTTGATCGGAAACCATCACGTCTCCGCCGAAGAAGTTTGGGTCGGGCACCTGCATCGTGCCCTCGGTGCCGTATAGCTCCATATTTGGATGTGTATGAGCGCGGATGTCCCAACTGGCCCCCAAGGTCACGATGGCGCCATTTTCGAATTCAAGAAGCGCGTGGATATTGGTTGGCGTATTGACCGGGATCTCTTCGCCTTCGCGGTCGCCATTGCCGATTGTACGCGTGGGAAAACTTGCGGCGGTCATGGCGCAGACGGCCTTAACCGGACCGATCAGCTGGATTAGATTGGTGATGTAGTATGGGCCGAGATCAAGGATCGGGCCTGCACCGGGTTGGAAGAAGAAGTCCGGATTTGGGTGCCAATGCTCCATGCCGCGGGACATCACGTGGCAGGTTCCGCCGATCACGCGGCCGATCTGGCCGTCATCGATGACCGCCCGTGCTTGCTGGTGCGGACCACCCAGAAACGTGTCCGGTGCCGAGCCCACGCGTAGCCCTTTGCTTTCGGCCAGATCCCGCAGGGCTTCGCCTTGATCCAATGTCAGGACCAGAGGTTTTTCTGAATAGGCGTGTTTTCCGGCCTCGAGAATACGCTTGGTTAGGTCGAAGTGGGCCTCGGGGATGGTCAGATTGACGACAACGTCAATGTCGTCGGCGGCCAGCAGGTCATCTACCGTCTCGGCGCGGATATCATTCTCTTCGGCGCGGGACTGTGCCGCGCTCATATTGATGTCCGCGACCGCGCGGACTTCCAGCCCTCTGAAAAGGGGCGCAAATTTTAGGTACGTAGTAGAGATGCTGCCGCATCCTATGATGCCGACGCCAAGATTGCTCATGGAATATCCTCAAAGGGCTTGTACGGTTGCCAGCGAACGCGACGCGAAACGGTGGTGGTCGTTCGGGTTGTCGTGTTCGATGACATAACGAGAGACGCCGGCGCCCTGAAGCGCGCCGTGGATCGCGGTCCAGTCCATGACCCCATAACCCACATCGGCCCAACCGTCTTCGTCAACACAGTCGCCTTGCGGTGCAAGGTCCTTGATATGCGCCGAATGTATCTGATCGCCGTAGGTTCGGATGAGGTGAACCGGGTCCAGCCCGGCGCGTACGACCCAGCCGAGATCAAGCTCGAGCTTCAGATCGGGCGAGGCCCCGGCGATGATGTCCAGCGGTGTTACGCCATCACCCAGATCGACCAGTTCGAAATCGTGATTGTGCCAGCCGAAGATCAGCCCGGCCTTTTGCAGTGGTTTGCCGGCTGCTACCAGACGTTCGGCAAATACTTCCCAACCGGCGCGATCCGTCGGGCGGTCTTCGGCATCTAGAAAGGGTGCGAACACCGCTTCGGCTCCAACAGCCTGGGCGAGATCAATCGCAGCGCCCGGGTCGCGTTCAAGGTCGGCGAGGCCGTAGTGCAATGTGGGCATGTTCAGCCCCGCCGTTGCGAGGTCTTCCGTGAGCGAAGGTGCCTGGGCGAACAGGGCACCATATCCTTCGACCTCGTTAAATCCTGTTGCGTAAAGCATGGCGAGCGTGTCCAGCAGGGGCCAGTTTCGCGAACCGTAAAGCTGATATGAAATAGCAGGCATGATATTTCCTTTCATCTGACGCGGATTACAACCGCGTCTCGGTCACGGCATCAAACAGCGAAGCCCGTGAAGTATCGAAACCAATTCGCAGGCGATCGCCTTCGGTCACGCGGCTAAGCCCATCCATGCGGAACCGTAAATTGAGTGACCCAAGGGTGGAGTGTACCAGAGTGTCCGAACCCAGTTTCTCGACGATCTGAACTTCGACCTCTGCCTGTGCTGCAGCAGTCTCAACCGCGTCGCCGGTCAGAACATGTTCGGGGCGAATACCGATGGCAACGGGTCCGGCGTGGTGGTCTGTTCTTTCGAATTCGTAGCCGTCCAGCGGCAGCGACAGGTCGTGTCCGGCGAAATGGCCATTGTCGATGCGGCCTTCGATCATGTTCATTGCCGGGCTGCCGATGAAACCTGCGACATAGATGTTTTGTGGCCGGTTGTAGATTTCGTCCGGGCTGCCCAATTGCATGATTTTGCCCCCTTTCATGATGGCAATCCGGTCCGCAAGTGTCATCGCTTCGACCTGATCATGCGTCACATAGATCATGGTGTTCTTGAGCTGCTGATGCAGACGTTTGAGTTCAACTCGCAGATCGGTGCGCAGCTTGGCGTCAAGGTTCGAGAGCGGCTCGTCAAACAGGAACACATCGACATCACGTACCAGTGCCCGGCCGATGGCGACGCGCTGGCGCTGACCGCCGGACAATGCGCCCGGCTTGCGTTTGAGCAAAGGTTCGATCTGCAATATCTCGGCGGCCCGCGCCACGCGCTTGGCGATCTCATCTCTGGCAACGCGCGCATTCTTGAGGCCGAAGGACAGGTTTCCTTCGACAGTCATCTGCGGGTACAGCGCATAAGACTGAAACACCATGCCGATGCCACGGTCTGATGGCTCCTTCCAGGTTACGTTCTGACCTTTGATGAAAATCTGCCCGTCGGTCACGTCTAGCAGCCCGGCGATACAGTTCAACAGGGTGGATTTGCCACAACCGGACGACCCCAGCAGCACAAGAAACTCGCCTTCATGGATGTCGATGTTCAGCTCTTGCAGAACTTTGACTTCGCCAAAGTGCAGGTCCAGATCGCGGACTTCGACGGAATGGGAATTAATGTTCATAGGGTCAACCTTTCACGGCGCCGGCGGCGATGCCGCGTACGAAGAGTTTGCCGGAAACAAAGTAGATGACGAGAGGGACAAGGCCGGTCAGTAACGTCGCGGCCATGTTGACGTTGTATTCCTTGATGCCCTGGACCGAGTTCACGATGTTGTTCAGCTGCACCGTCATGGGGTAAGTTTCGGGCTTTGTATAAATCACGCCGAACAAGAAGTCGTTCCAGATGCCGGTGACCTGCAGGATCATCGCGACCACGAAAATCGGGATCGACATGGGCAGCATCACCCGGAAATAGACGCCCCAGAACCCAGCACCGTCGACGCGGGCGGCCTTGAACAGCTCTTCCGGCAGCGAGGTGAAGTAGTTTCGGAACAGCAAGGTCAGGATCGGCATCCCAAACACCGTGTGCACCAGAACCAGCCCCCAGAGCGAGCCCATCAACCCGATCTCCCGCAGGATGATCACGATGGGATAGAGCATGGTCTGATAGGGGATGAAGGCCCCGATGATCAGGATGGTAAAGAACACTTCGGACCCTTTGAACCGCCAGTTGGCAAGCGCGTAGCCGTTCACGCTTGCAATCGAAATAGACAGGATAAGCGATGGGATCAGGATCTTCACCGAATTTCCGAACCCACGGCTCAGGCCATCGCAGTTGATGCCCGTGCAGGCCTCTGCCCAGGCCTTTACCCAGGGCTCAAAGGTGATTTCGACAGGTGGCGCAAAGATATTGCCCAACCGGATTTCCGGCATCCCCTTCAGCGAGGTTACGATCATCACGTAGAGCGGTAGCAGGTAGTAGATCGAAACCAGCAGCAACGTGCCATAGAGGAATATGTTGCGGCGCGAGAGACGCGATTTCGGCTTG
Organism: Ruegeria sp. YTSA064; assembly: GCF_059610325.1. Classification (NCBI taxonomy): domain Bacteria; kingdom Pseudomonadati; phylum Pseudomonadota; class Alphaproteobacteria; order Rhodobacterales; family Roseobacteraceae; genus Ruegeria; species Ruegeria sp. YTSA064. The sequence continues at coordinate 140,644 of NZ_JBXWNK010000004.1, read as the reverse complement.
CTGCCGCGCGGGCCTTCCAGAATCCGTCCAGCGGTTGGGGATGTCGCATCAACCACGTTTCTTTCCTCCGAATTCCAGATAAGCCCACGGGACCAGCACGATGATGACCGACAGCAACATCATGGTTGAGGCAGCAAAGCCTTGCGCAAGGTTCTGCGCTTCGAACATGTAGTTGATGACGTATTTGGCCGGGACTTCGGATGCGATGCCCGGGCCGCCATTGGTCTGCGCGACCACAAGATCGTAAAGCTTGATGATGCCGCTGGCGATGATGACCAAGGCGGTCACGAAAACAGGGCGCATCATTGGGATGATCACGCGGACATAGGTTTTGGTGATGCCGATGCCATCGACACGTGCGGCTTTCCAAATGTCTTCATCTATTCCGCGCAGGCCGGCCAGCATAATGACCATTACAAAGCCGGTGCCCTGCCAGAGACCTGCGATCAGGATGCCGAAGATAACGATATCCGGATCGTTGAGCGGGTCGAAAGTAAAGCTCTCCCAACCCATGTTGCGCACAACGCCCTGAATGCCGAAATCGGGGTTCAGGATCCATTGCCAGGCCAGACCGGTAACGATGAAGGACAGGGCGAAAGGATATAGAAAGATGGTGCGAAACGCGCCCTCGAACCGAATCTTGCGATCCAGAAGGGCCGCGAGGGTAAAACCCAAGACCATGGTCAGAACCAGTGAGCAGACACCATAGATCAATAGGTTTTCGACCGAAATGATCCAGCGGTTGCTGTTCCAGAGCCGTTCATATTGATCCAGTCCAACAAAGTCCCACTTTGGCAGCAGGCGAGACTTGGTGAAGGAATGTGCGACTGTCCACGCCGTGCCGCCGACAAACACCACAAGTGCCGTGAGGATCATCGGGATCGAGGCGAATTTGGCGCTTAGGTTGCGAAACAGTTGTTTTGGACGGCGTACCGGGTTGTCGGATACGCGTGCGGTATCTGCAAGTGTCATGGGTAACCCCGTTAAGGGTCAGGGCGCGGGGGGAGTAGCGCGCCCCGACATGTCAGGCTCAGTCGGCAGACGCGATAATCGACGCGTACCGGGCCTGTGCATCTTCGGCGGTCATGTCCGAAGCCCAGAACTCGGCCATCAGATCCTTGATCTGAGTTTGAGTGTCTGCGGACAGAGTTTGGTCCGCATTGGGCAACACGCCACCCGCTGCAAGGATCGCAAGACCCTTCTGCATACAGTCATTTGCCGTCGACAGATCAATGTCACCCCGGACGGGCAGCGAACCTTTTGCCAGATTGAAGGCGACCTGTGCCTCTTTCGAGATCAGGATCGAGGCCATCTCAAGCTGTGCAGCTTTTACATCGGGGTCGTCGACGACGGGGAAATAGAACGCGTCACCACCGGTGTCGATGACCTGGTTCAGGCCCAGACCTGGCAGGCAGGTGTAGTCTTCGCCTGCCACTTGACCAGCTACGGCAAACTCGCCTTGAGCCCAGTCACCCATGATCTGTCCACCCGCTTTGCCGGTGATCACCATGTTGGTGGCAAGATTCCAGTCCTGCACGTTGCTGTTGCGCGCCAGTTCGCGGGCATTAGCCGAAGCCTGGAACACCTTGGCATATTCCGGTCCGCCGGCTACGTCGGCATCCTTTTCGACGACAACTTTGCTCCAGGTGTCGATCCCGACCACACTGATTGACAATGCGCCGAACGCGATCGCCTGCTGCCAGCCTTGCTGACCCTGTGCCATCGGCACCAATCCGGCTTCTTCCAGCTTGGGTGCGGCGGCGACGAATTCGAACCAGTCCTTTGGTACCTCAATACCGGCCTGTTCAAAGGCGTCGTGGCTGAGCCACAGCCATTGGGTCGAGTGAATGTTCACCGGAACGCAGTAAATGCGCCCCTCGTAGGTGCAGCCCTCTAGCAGGGACGAAGGATAAACGAAGTCTTTCCAACCTTCGGCCTCGGCCAGATCGGTGAGGTCCGTCATCAGGCCTGCTTCGATCAGTTCTTCCGCCTGACGGCCATGGTTCAGCTGTGTCGCTGCCATTGGATCACCGCCCAGGATGCGACTGATGATGATTGGACGCGCCGTGCCGCCGGATCCGGCGATCGCGCCGTCTACCCAGTTATGCGCCGTCTTTTCATTTACGGCCTTGGCGAATTCCGAAACAGCAACCGCTTCACCTCCGGATGTCCACCAATGTGTCACCTCAAGATCGGCAGCACTCAACGCGCTAGCGCTAATAAATGCTGCAGTGGTTGCCAGTGCGGCTTTGATCTTCATTGCATTTTCCTCCCAACTAAATCGTTGTAGATTTTTCTATAACGTTTTAGATTGAGCTTGCAACAGTTTTCTTTCTGGATAGATTTGACGCCATCAGATATCGCCCTGCAGTTCTGATCGGCCTCAGTAAAGCGAAGGTAAAAACGATGAAAAACAAAAGCCCTGCGCCCAGATCAAGCTCTCGGAAGCCGACCCTCAAGACCATTTCGGAAGTGAGTGGAATGGCTGTTCCCACCGTTTCGCGTGCATTGGCGGATGCGCCTGATATCAGCGAATCAACCAAGAAAAAGATTCGTCAAATCGCCAAGGAACTTGGTTATGTCCCGAACCGCGCTGGCGTTGGTCTGAGGACCGGACGCACCAATGTGATCTCACTGGTGATGTCGACTGAACGCGAAATGATGAATGTCACTGCGCGCCTGTTATCGTCGATCGGGGTGTCCCTTCGTGAGACCCCTTATCATCTGAACGTGATTCCGATCCTGCCCGATGATGATCCAATGGAGTCGGTGCGATATATCGTTGAAAATCAGACAGCCGATGGCATTATCTTCAATCAGGTCCGGATCGAGGACCCGCGCGCAAGATACCTTATGGACCGCAAGTTTCCCTTTGCCACCCATGGGCGCACCAAGTGGGCAGGGCAACATGCTTATTACGATTTCGACAATTTCACCTATGCGCGGCTGGGGGTTGATGAACTTGTACGCAAGGGGCGTCGAAACCTTGTGTTGGTCGCCCCTCCGCTTGACCAGAACTATGCATTGGAGATGGTGAACGGGGCAAAGGTGGCTGCTGAAAAGCAGGGTGTGAATCTGCATGTTGCACAACAGGTGCACAGCGATGCCACCACATTCGAAACCCGTGAATGGGCGACGCGAAAGATGGCTGCAGACCCCAAGATAGACGGATTCATATGCGCCTCGACCAACGCGACCATGGCGGTTGTGGCTGGAATGGAAAGCCTGGATTTCCGGGTTGGGCGCGATTTCGACATCGTGTCGAAAGAGGCCATTCCAATGCTGCAATTTGTGCGCCCCGAGATCATTGTGGTGCACGAGAACGTGGATACGACCGGAGCATTTCTGGCCAAGGCCACAATTCAGGCGATCCAGAACCCCGATATTTCACCCATGCAATGTCTGGAAGTGCCCGACCGTAGCGCCCTTCACAGCCTTTGACGTTCGAACATCAAGGAGACCGACTTGAGCACTCAGATCAAAGGGCCAGCTCTGTTTCTGGCGCAATTCGCGGCGGATGACGCGCCATTCAACTCACTTGCTGAAATCGCAGCCTGGGCCGCCGGGCTTGGATACAAAGGGGTTCAGATACCGACCTTTGAGGCGCGTCTTTTTGATTTGGACAAGGCAGCGGACAGCCAGACCTATTGCGATGAAGTCAAAGGCATTTGCGCGGATGCCGGGGTCGAGATCACCGAACTGTCGACCCATCTGCAAGGCCAATTGGTCGCGGTAAACCCGGCCTATGACGCAGCCTTTGATGCCTTCGCACCGGAAGACTGTCGCGGTAACCCGGCCAAGCGTCAGGCATGGGCGGTGGACCAGATGAAAAAAGCTGCGATTGCGAGCGAGCGGCTCGGCCTCAATCATACTGTCAGCTTTACCGGCTCTTTGGCTTTTCCGTTTCTATACCCGTGGCCACAGCGGCCCGACGGGCTGATCGAGGAAGCCTTTGCCGAGCTTGGCCGCCGGTGGACCCCGATCCTGAACCACTATTCTGATCACGGGCAGGACATAGGATTCGAAATCCATCCGGGCGAGGATGTGTTTGACGGCGCAACGTTTGAGATGTTTGTCGATGCCTGCGGTGGACACGAGGCGGCGATGATCAACTATGATCCGAGCCATTTCCTGTTGCAGCAGTTGGATTATCTGGCGTTCATCGATCTCTACCATGACCGCATCAACGCATTTCATGTTAAAGACGCCGAGTTCAATCCGGACGGGCGGCAAGGTGTGTATTCTGGCTATCAGGGATGGGTAAACCGCGCCGGCCGGTTCCGATCGCTTGGCGACGGCCAGGTGGATTTCGCCGGGATCTTCTCGAAACTGACCCAATACGGCTATGACGGCTGGGCGGTTCTGGAATGGGAATGCTGCATTAAATCCCCCAAACAGGGCGCGGCCGAGGGCGCGCCGTTTATTAAGAAACACCTGATCGAGGTCACACAGAAAGCCTTTGACGACTTCGCCGGTGGCGAGCGGGATGAGGCAATGATCAAGGGGATGCTGGGGCTATGACACGTTTGAAACTGGGCATGGTTGGCGGCGGGCAGGGGGCTTTTATCGGCGCGGTGCACCGTATTGCGTCCCGTATTGACGGTCGGTTTGAACTTGTTGCTGGGGCTCTGTCCTCGGACCCGGATCGGGCGGCGGCCAGTGCCGCTGAACTTGGGATCGCATCGAGCCGGTCTTATGCCTCTTACGAGGATATGGCAACGGCCGAGGCTGCCCGCCCGGATGGGATTGATGCGGTTGCCATCGTGACCCCCAACCACATGCATGCTGGTCCCAGCGCTGCGTTTCTGAATGCGGGTATCCACGTGATTTGCGACAAACCTCTTGCTGCCAGCAACGAGGAAGCTGATGCGATTAAGGCTGCGGCCGAAACCAGCAAGGCCCGGTTCTTTCTGACCCACAACTACACTGGTTACCCGCTGATCCGGCAGGCCCGCGCCATGGTTGCGCGCAGTGATTTGGGGCAAATCAGGTTGGTACAGGCGGAATATGCGCAAGACTGGTTGACCGAACCGCTGGAACAGGACGGTCACAAGCAGGCCGGTTGGCGCACCGATCCGACCCGATCCGGGGCTGGAGCAATTGGTGACATCGGTACTCATGCGTTCAATCTGGCCAATTTTGTTACCGGACAAAAGGTTCAGGTGCTGTCTGCGGATCTGCAAAGCTTTGGCGCTGGCCGAAAGGTGGACGACAATGCACATATCCTGCTGCGATACGAAGGCGGCGCGCGGGGAATGCTTTGGGCCAGTCAGGTGGCGGTGGGCTGCGAAAACGGTCTGCGCCTGCGCATCTATGGCGACAAAGGTGGGCTCGAATGGGCACAGGAGAACCCCAACCATATGAGCTACACGCGCTTTGGCGAACCGAAACAGATCCTGACCCGGGGTGGGGCCGGAACGGGCCCGGATTGGACCCGCATCCCGCCAGGACATCCTGAAGGGTATTTGGAAGGTTTTGCAACGCTCTACAATGACATCGCCGATGTGATTTCCTCGGGCACCGATAATGCGCTGATCCCGAATTTGCAGGACGGTCTGGACGGGATGTGGTTTATAGCGGCGGCCCAATCTTCGTCCGCCAATGACGGCGCATGGGTGGGGCGGTGACATGACCAAGCTTCGCTCGCGTGAGTGGTTCAACAATCCCGATGATCCCGAGATGACGGCTCTTTATCTGGAGCGATACCTGAATTACGGGCTGACACTGGAAGAATTGAGGTCCGACAAACCGATCATCGCGATCGCCCAGACCGGCAGCGACCTTTCACCCTGCAACCGTCATCATCTTGAGCTCGCGCAGCGCACGCGCGAGGCCATTCGAACCGCTGGCGGTATTGCGCTGGAAGTTCCGGTGCATCCGATTCAGGAGACCGGAAAACGCCCAACCGCCATGCTGGACCGGAACTTGGCATATCTGGGACTAGTGGAAACACTGTTTGGCTATCCTATTGATGGGGTTGTGCTAACCATTGGATGCGACAAGACAACGCCTGCGCTGTTAATGGCTGCGGCGACCGTAAATGTTCCTGCGATCGCGCTGTCAGTCGGGCCAATGCTGAATGGGTGGTACAAGGGTGAACGGGCCGGGTCGGGAAGTGTTATCTGGCAGGCGCGGCAACAACTGGCGGCAGGTGAAATCGACGCAGAAGAGTTTCTTGTGCTTGCCGCCTCATCCGCCCCTTCGGTTGGCTATTGCAATACAATGGGAACTGCATCCACCATGAACTCGCTCGCCGAGGTGCTGGGTATGCAACTTCCGGGTTGTGCCGCCATACCCGCGCCGTATCGGGAACGTGGGCAAATGGCCTACTACACTGGTTTGCGCATTGTCGAAATGGTGCGAGAGGATTTGCGTCCGAGCAAGATCATGACCCGCGAAGCGTTCGAGAATGCCATCGTCATCAACTCTGCGCTGGGGGGGTCGACCAACGCGCCGATTCACCTGAATGCAATTGCCCGTCATCTGTGTATCGAGTTGACCAATGAGGATTGGGAAAGGCTGGGTCACGCCATTCCGCTATTGGCCAATATTCAGCCCTCAGGCCAGTATCTGGGTGAGGACTTTTTCCGCGCTGGTGGTGTGCCCGCTGTTGTCGCTGAGCTAATGCGCGCAGGATTGCTGCCGAATCCGGATGCGATCTGCGCCAACGGTAAGACGCTCGCCCAAAACAACTCAGGGATTGAGGCCGCAGACGCCGATGTCATTCGCTCAGTGGAAAACCCTCTTTTGCAGGATGCCGGTTTTCTCAATCTGAAGGGCAATCTGTTTGACAGCGCCATTATGAAAACCTCGGTCATCGGTGATGCCTTTCGCCGGCGCTATCTCTGCGATCCAAACGATCCGAATGCGTTTGAAGGGCGCGCCGTCGTATTTGACGGGCCAGAGGTATTTCACGAAACCATCGACGATCCGAACCTTGAAATCGATGAAAATTGCATTCTGGTGATGCGGGGTGCAGGGCCTATTGGATATCCGGGCGGTGCTGAAGTGGTAAACATGCGACCGCCGTCCTACCTCATCAAACAAGGTATTCACTCCCTTCCCTGTATCGGGGATGGACGGCAATCGGGAACATCCGGTTCCGCTTCAATCCTGAACGCTTCACCCGAGGCAGCCGATGGCGGTGGTCTCGCAATATTGCAGACCGGAGATCGGGTGCGGGTAGATCTGAACAATCGGGCGGTCAATGTATTGATCGCCGATGAAGAACTGGCTGACCGACGAAGGACGCTGGAAAACGCGGGAGGCTTCAAGGCCCCAGCAAGCCAAACCCCATGGCAGCAAATGTTCCGAGACTCTGTTCAACCCTTTTCGGAAGGCATGGTGCTGAGGCAGGCACCTAAATTTCAGGACATCGAACGAAAGTTCGCCCTCAGACACAATCACTGATGCAAAGCAATGTTCCGGTAAGGAGTACGGCCAATGAAATCTTTGAAAGTCGCCTGCATCGGTGAAGTCATGATGGAACTGGTTGCCACTACCATTCCCGGTACAGCCAGAATCGGAGTTGCGGGTGACGTGCTAAACACAGCGATCTATTTACGCCGCACCTTGCCTGCCAAACACAGTGTCAGTCTTGTCAGTCTGCTGGGAAGCGACCACTTCTCTGACGAAATCTCTCGATTTGTTCAGGCGGAGGGAATTGGCATCAACGATTTGGGAAGGATTGAAGGTCGATTGCCCGGTGTCTATACTATCGCAACAGATCCATCCGGAGAGCGCAGTTTCCAATACTGGCGCCATCAATCCGTCGCGCGTCTGCTCTTTCAGCAGAATGAACGTCATCCATTTCAGTCCCTCGAAAAATATGACGTTGTCTACGCCTCGGCAATCACACTTGCGATTCTAGATGAGAAAATCCGTCACGCCTTTCTAAATTGGTTGCCAACTTATCGCTCAATGGGTGGAAAGTTTGTTTTCGACAGCAACTATCGCCGGTCATTGTGGCCATCAAAGAGCGTTGCTTTGACCGCGGTCGAAGCTGCTTGGCGACAATGTGACATTGCTTTGCCCTCGTTGGATGATGAGTTGACCCTGTTTGACGAGATTTCAGAACATCAGGTTGTCAAACGCTTCCAGACATATGGTATCGAAAATGGGGCTCTGAAACGTGGTCATCGAGGTCCGCTATGCTTGAAAGGCCCGCAACCAGATAAGCAGTTCCAAGCGGTGGACAAAGTGGTCGACACAACTGCGGCGGGAGATGGTTTTAATGGTGGTTTTCTGGGCCGTTTTCTGCAGACCGGAGATACTAGCGTAGCCATGAAGTACGGGCATTCACTCGCGTCGCAGATCGTGATGCATTCGGGGGCGATTATTCCAAAAGAATCTCAACCGGCTTGAGTTCTCGCCCAGAGGTCAAAAAGGCTGTGTCCCTGCAGAACATCAATTGACGGCAAGGTATTGTCAGAAGAACTTGGCTTGAGGCGGGCAGGGGTCTTGCGTAGCTTTTGCCCATAACCAATCTTGCCTCTTTTAAGTACTTCGAAACCAGCCCCGAGATCATCCGCCTTGCGGTGATGTTGTACATCCGGTTCCCGCTCTCGCTTCGGAATGTCGAAGATCTGTTGCACGAGCGAGGCATCGACGTGAGTCACGAAACTGTCCGGTATTGGTGGAACAGGTTTGGCCCAGTGTTTGCTTCTGAGATCCGAAGAAAGCGTGTTCAGCACTTGAGAGCATTTTCCAAATGGAAGTGGCACGTGGACGAGGTTTTCGTGAAGGTGAACGGCAAGCGTCTTTATCTTTAGCGGGCCGTCGATCACGAAGGCGAGGTGCTGGAAGCCGTTGTCACCAAACACCGAAACAAGCAGGCCGCATTGAAATTCCTCAAGAAATTGATGAAGCCACACGGCAAAGCGGAAACCGTCGTCACGGATCGCTTCGCCTCATAGGGAGCCGCGCTCAGAGAGCTGGGCGCTACCGAAAAACAAAGGACGGGTAGGTGGCTCAACAACCGCGTCGAGAACTCGCACCTGCCGTTTCGACGACGCGAACGCGCCATGCAACGTTTCAGGCGCATGCGAAGTTTGCAGAAATTCGCTTCCGTCCATTCCTCCGTATACAACCACTTCGACCAGGAAAGATCGCTAGCAAGCCGAGACACCTTCAAGCTGACCCGCGCCGCCGCTCTCGCCGAGTGGCGCGGTCTTTGTGCCGAATAAAGGGCAGCTCTACTGGCCTAGCAGAGACTGGTTCAAATTCGTCTGACAGCACCTCCCGATCAGCATGTCGGACTTTTTCTCGTTCGAGATCGAAAGTGAGCAGACAGTGTTCTACGCTGCTGAAGAACTGACCAAGATCGGCAGGGGCGGGCTGTCGCTGCGGCAGGTGGGATCGAACCTGCATGCGCGCGCGATGATGATCTTGCAGGAGACCTATGATTTTGGCGCCGACACAGGGCGGGCGATGTATGGCCATGAGTTGGAAGAGGCCGGCGTCGTGATCTCGGGCGGGGTCGAGGTGACGGTGGGCGATCAACGCAAGGTTCTGGGGCCGGCTATGCCTATTACTTCAACAGTCGCACGCCGCACCGGTTCCGGCAGGTCGGCCCCGAAGTCTGCCGGATCATCAGCGCCAGCACACCGCCAACTTTCTGAGCATTTGGAGTGAAAAATCAGCACTATGCATCATAGTGTTGCAGGCCTCGCCGGAATGAGCCACAGTATGGTGCATAGTGCGGGAAATTCCTGCATGTCACTTAGGGCGACCGTCGCCCAATTCGGAGAGGACCGGAATAATGAAGAAGCCTGCCACTCTGCCCCGTGGCTATCGTACCTGCACCGCGTCGCTTGCTGTTGTTGACGTACCCGCAGCGCTGCAGTTCTACGAAAGCGCCTTTGGTGCGAAGGTTCAGTCCTGTGACGTGGAAGAGGCTCCGAGATTTGCCACCATCAAGATTGGCAATTCGATGCTGTTTGTCACCGCCGGTTGGGGTGCGCATGGTCCCGCCGTTTCGGGCACGGTCACACCGGTTGGACATCACATGTATCTCGAAGACACTGACGCGACCCTCGCGACAGCGCTGGAAAATGGCGCCCGCCTGATTGCCGAGGCGACCGATACCTATTGGGGTGAACGCTGCTCTACAATCGCCGATCCCTTCGGCCATGTCTGGACGCTTGCGACCCGTATCGAAAACCTCAAACCGGCGGAGATTAGTGAACGGCGTAAGGCGTTGCTCGACGCCGTACAGACCGAGGCTGCATGAGCGTCGCCCCGTTCCCGACTTTCACGATCCGTCAAAACGATCTGGCGATTCTTGCTGCTGAAAACCGCATCGGAGATTACCCTGTCGCTGTGCGCACAGCGCGCGAGGTGGTCAGCGGCGGCTTTGCCAACCACTCGACGCATCCCAACACCTGGACGGTGTATTTTCTGGTCGATAGCCAATGGGCGTTGGTCGAATCCACCCGCGGTCTTCGGCGGGAATGGTCCAGCCTGGACCGCCTTGAAAAATGGCTGCGCAGTTGTGGCTTTCGGTTCTTCTGGGTCCGCAACGATATCGATTTTGTGGAAACACTGACAGAGGATGCAGCCGAGGAAGAGGCTCTATGACGCCGGAATCTTCCAAAACAATTGGCCTGAGGACAGCAGGCTTGCGTGAATACACGATTTTGTGTTCCGATGAAGAGCGCCGGATCATAGCGGCGGTCGCAATCGGCGAGAAAATGAGAAGAAACGAAATATGACCCCCTTTGCGATAACCGGAATCCAGATGCATGTCGGCGCGCTGCAGTCGAATGTCGACGCTATGTTGCATCGGATCGACATCATGATGGCTCGGTTCCCCTGGACCCAGATGGCCTTGTTCAGCGAGCTGGCGCCTCATGGTCCGCTTGACCGGTTTGCCCAACCCTTTCCCAATGACGACCTGTCGCGCTTTCAGGACGCGGCGCGGCGTTACGGGATCTGGCTGATCCCTGGCTCGATGTTCGAGAAACGCGAGGATGGGCGAATCTATAACACTTCCGTGGTGATCAACCCGGATGGTGAGATCGTTTCGAAATACTCCAAGATGTTCCCGTTCAAGCCTTATGAACAAAACATCGCCTCAGGCACCGAGTTCTGCATATTCGACGTGCCGGAAGTGGGCCGGTTTGGCCTGTCGATCTGCTATGATATCTGGTTCCCCGAAACAACACGGCACCTGACTTCTCAGGGGGTTGAGGTTCTTTTGCATCCGGTCCTGACTGGCACAACCGACCGCGAGGCCGAGCTATCGATTGCCAAGGCAACCGCGGCGCAATTCCAATGCTATGTGTTTGACGTGAACGGTTTGGCCGCTGGGGGCGTAGGCCGCTCGCTGGTCGTTGATCCTTCGGCCACTGTGCTGCACCAATCGGCAGGGCAAGAGGACATCTTCCCCATCGAGATCGATCTGGATCAGGTCCGTCGTCAACGCGAAGTTGGACTGAAAGGTCTGGGGCAGGTTCTCAAGAGTTTCCGTGACCGCGAGGCGGACTTTCCGGTTTATGACCGTACCAGCGGGGCGGATGCTTATCTGCATACGCTGGGCCCACTGCGTATTCCGCAAAAAGGCGACGTTGCGGGTGTCGCTGCATCCGACCCCAGAACGGCGCTGGGATATAAAGAAGACGCCGCAACCAAGCCCGACAATCTGTATCTCTACAAAGGGCGCTCCGGCACAGACTGATACCAGCCCAACTTTTCGGTATCGGCAGAAAGGAAAAACTTCATGCACGGCATTTCCGATAGCGAAAAGCTCCACACTATCTCGGACTACTACAGCGCCTCACAGCTGAGAGCAGACCGATGGAGCGCGCTGCGGGAAACGGCCGAATCTCTGGATCAAAGTGCAAGTGACAAGGATCGAGACCGCGCGCGGCAATTGTTGCAGGCGCTGGCCCCGATCGAGGTGTATTTCGCTTTTCCAGGCGGGTCGGCCTTCGACTACCTGCGTCGGTTGTTGGATCATGGCAACTTTGGCGATTTCTCAACCGCCGTGCGCCGGGTGTCGCGTGCGCTTACATCGGGGGCGTATCGTCGCCGCTCGATCCCCCTGATCGCGGATGAAACCGAAGGCGATGAGTTCGAGGACGAAGCGGCCCAAAGCCACGAGGCGCGCGCGCTGGGGCGGCCCTATTTCGAAGTGATGATCGTCGACAACGTCAACGAACATCAGGAACGCTTCCTGCAAACCAGCTTGCAACGGATGCGCCGCAGCGAAGACCAGTTCATATATGAAACCGTTGTGGTTCCTAGTGTCGAGGACGCGTTGATCGGGGTTCTGTTCAATCAGAACGTTCAGGCTGTGATCGTCCGCCCGGGCCTGAGCCTGAAATCCAAGAACGAAACCAATGTTTTGGGCCGCTATATCAGCCTCTATGGCGAGGGCGCCGATCTTGATGCGCTGTCGCCCTCGGAATACGGACCAGAAACCTGCCGCCGGATCGGTATGCTTCGTCCCGAGTTGGATGCCTATTTGATCACTGACCGCTCGGCGGAAGATATCGCCGGTCTTGATCTGGGCCTGTGCCGGCGGGTGTTCTACAATCAGGAAGACTTTCTGGAACTGCACCTGAACATCCTGCGGGGGGTGCAACGAAGGTACAAGACGCCCTTCTTCACAGCGCTCAAGGAATACTCCAAACAGCCCACAGGCGTGTTTCACGCAATGCCGATCAGCCGGGGTAAATCCATCAGCCGCAGCCATTGGATTCAAGACATGGGGGCTTTCTACGGATCGAACATCTTCATGGCTGAAACTTCTGCCACCTCGGGCGGGCTGGATTCGCTGCTGGAACCCAAAGGACCGATAAAGGAGGCGCAAGAAGCCGCCGCTCGCGCGTTTGGCTCTAAACAGACCTTCTTTGCCACCAACGGAACATCGACCTGCAACAAGATCGTGGTGCAGGCGCTGGTCCGGCCCGGTGACATCGTGCTGGTCGACCGTGACTGCCATAAATCACACCATTACGGTATGGTGCTGGCGGGGGCGAGCGTGGTCTACATGGACAGCTACCCGCTGCACGACTACTCGATGTACGGCGCGGTGCCGATCCGTGAAATCAAACATAAACTGCTGGCCTTGCGTGCCGAGGGCAAGCTGGATCGCGTGCGCATGGTGCTGCTGACCAACTGCACCTTTGACGGCATCGTCTATAACGTTCAGCGGGTGATGCAGGAATGTCTGGCGATCAAGAAAGACCTCGTGTTCCTGTGGGATGAAGCGTGGTTCGCCTATGCAAGATTTGCGCCCAACTCACGTGTACGAACCGCAATGCGGTCGGCCAATATTCTGCGCGAACAATTCCGTTCGACAAAACAAGCGGAGGCTTATGAGGCGCAACAGGCGACTCTCGAAGGCGCTGACGATGAGGTATGGCTGAACACACGCCTGATTGCGCCCCCCGATGCGCGGGTCCGGGTTTATGCGACGCAATCAACGCATAAGACGCTGACATCCTTGCGGCAGGGCTCAATGATCCACGTCAATGACCAGCAGTTCAAAGGTGCTGTCGAAGAAGCCTTTCATGAGGCTTATATGACCCACACCTCAACCTCACCCAACTACCAGATCATTGCATCGCTGGACGTGGGCCGCAGGCAGGTTGAGATCGAAGGGTATGAGTTCGTCCAGCGGCAGGTCGAAAGCGCCATGGCAATCCGCCGGGCGGTGACGACGCATCCATTGCTCAAGAAATACTTCCGGCTGGTCACCGCAGGCGACATGATCCCCGAGCAATATCGCGAAAGCGGCATGACCAGCTATTTCGACCCGGATCAGGGCTGGGCCGATGTCTGGGATTGCTGGGCAAAGGATGAGTTCGTTCTGGATGCCACGCGTATCACGCTCCATGTGGGCGCGACCGGCTGGGATGGCGATACCTTCAAGACCAAGATCCTGATGGACAAATACGGCATCCAGATCAACAAAACCTCGCGCAACACCGTGCTGTTCATGACCAATATTGGTACCACGCGCAGTTCGGTCGCCTATCTGATCGAGGTGCTGGTCGAGATCGCCAAGGAACTCGACGATCTGATGGACGATGCGTCCAAGATGGAAAAACGGGCCTTTGAGAAGCGCGTCAGGAACCTGAGCGAACACGTCCCGCCGCTGCCCGATTTCAGCCGGTTCCACGATGCGTTCCGCTGTGAAAAAGGCACTGAGGCAGGCGACATCCGCACAGCGTTTTTCTTGTCTTATGACGAAGACAACTGCGACTATGTCGAGCCCGACAAAGACATGCTGGACCGGCTTGAAACAGGGGAAGAGATGGTCTCGGCCACATTTGTGATCCCTTATCCGCCGGGCTTTCCCATTCTTGTGCCGGGGCAGGTGATCAGTCCTGAAATCCTTAAATTCATGCAGGAACTGGACGTCTCGGAAATCCATGGATTCCGCGCCGATCTGGGCCTGCGCATATTTACCGAAGACGCTTTGAAAACAATTAAGAAATCATAAGGGACTGGGAGGACCATATGCCAAAGAAGGTGCTGAAAAACATCTCGGAAATCCGCCGGTATTTTCATACCAACAAGGACCCGATCTATTTCGTGTCAGCGACCAATTTCAACCTGTTGGGGCTGGATGAGTGGGTGATGAACTTCACCTATATATGCTACATGGATTGCTTTGACGGGCGACATCCGAACGTGTTCGTACCTTCTGAAATGCCGCATGACGAATTCCAGTCCATCGAGGACATCAACAACTATCTGCTACAGCACAAAGAAGTCATTGATCTGGTCAAACGGCGCGGCGGCAAGCCCAAGTTCGTCTTCCTGATGTTCGATGAAACCACCGAAAAGCTGGTCAAGGAACTGGGCGGTCAGCTTTGGTTCCCCAAAGCCAAGCTGCGCACCAAATGCGACAACAAGATCGAAACCGTCCGCATCGGCAACAAGGCGGGCGTGCCTTCGGTGCCCAACACGCTGAGCGTGGTTAAAAGTTACGATCACCTTAAAAAGATCTGCGACAAGGCCGGCTTGGGGAACGATCTGGTGCTGCAGTCTGCCTTTGGCGACAGCGGCCACACGACGTTTTTCATCAAGTCAGAGGCCGATTTCAATAAACACAAAGACGAGATCATCGGCGAAGGCGAAATCAAGATCATGAAACGGATCGATTGTCGTGGTGCGGCGATCGAGGCCTGCGCGACGTCCGAAGGCACCATCGTCGGCCCGCTGATGACCGAGCTTGTGGGCTTCAAGGAACTCACCCCCTATCGCGGAGGCTGGTGCGGGAATGAGATTTTCTCGACCGCCTTCCCACCCAAGGCCCGCGAACAGGCGCGGCAGTTGACCTTCCAGTTCGGAGAAGAACTGCGCAAATCCGGCTATCGTGGCTATTTCGAACTCGACTTCCTGATCGACAAGAAAACCGATGAACTTTGGCTGGGTGAGCTGAACCCGCGCATCACCGGCGCCAGCTCGATGACCAACCACGCGGCCTTTGCACATGCCGATGCGCCGCTGTTCCTGTTCCACCTGCTGGAGTTTTCGAAGAAACCGTTCGAACTGGATGTCGAGGAACTGAATGCCCGCTGGGCTGACCCGGACATGATCGACAGTTGGTCACAGATGGTGATCAAACATACCGATGACAGTGTCGACCGCATCACGCAGGCCCCGCAATCGGGGATCTACAAGATGCTGGAAGACGGGCGTGTGGTGTTTGACCGGTTCGACTATCACCGCCGTGCCGTGGGCGAGAATGAGGCGTTTTTCCTGCGTATCTCGAATGTTGGAGATTACCGCTATGAAGGGGCTGATCTGGGCATCCTGGTGACGCGCGGGCGGTCGATGACCAAAGGTTTCAAACTGACTGACAAGTCGAAAAAGTGGATCCATGGGATCACTTCGGCTTATACGGCTGAACCTCTGCCCGCCGCGCAACCGATGGAAGACCCCGCGTTCAAAATCATGTAGAAAGTCCTATGACGCTTGTTTTTCGTTCTATCGACGAGGCGCAGCCCGGTCCCAAGCTGGCCGGGCTGTTTGCCGAATACTGGCCCGCTTACCGCAAATGGTGGGCGCAAGAGGGGTATTCGGCCCGCCCCACTTATCGCGAATGTCTGCGCGCGCTGGAACAGCATATGCCCGAGATCATGCCGCTGTATGAAGAGGTGGTTGAACTGGTCGGCGGCAGCGACAGCCAAGCGCGGTTTCTCAGTTTTTACTGCCCGCCGAAATACCTATCGGGGTGCAGCCAGGCGGTCTGGCGCGGCAAGACACCTATTCTGGTGCGAAACTATGATTACCACCCCAAGACCTTCGATGCCGCCTTGCTTAGAACCCGCTGGGGTGAGCGTGGCGTGATCGGGATGAGTGATGGCGTACTTGGCCTGCTCGACGGGATAAACGATGCCGGTCTGACGGTGTCGCTGACATTTGGCGGACGGCGCGAGGTGGGTGAGGGGTTCGGCGTTCCACTGATCCTGCGCTATGTTCTGCAAACCTGCGAAACAACCGCTGAAGCGGTTGAATGCCTAAGTCGTATTCCCTGCCACATGAGCTATAACGTCACCGTTTTGGACGCAAAGTACAATCATGGCACGGTGTTTCTGGCCCCCGACCGGCATCCGCAAATCTCTGACGTGCCGGTGGCGACCAACCACCAGGGCCAGGTGGAATGGTCGAAACATGCACGCTTTACCGCTACGCTCGAGCGGGAACGGTTCCTGTTGAACCGTCTCAACCAGCACCCCGAAAGCGAAAAGCGGTTTATCGACGCTTTCCTGCGTCCGCCTCTCTATTCCACGGCATTCAGCTCGGGGTTCGGGACGCTCTATACTGCTGTCTACCGACCAGCAACAAAGCAATTGCAACTGGTATGGCCAGGGACGAGCTGGGATCTGTCGTTTAGTAACTTCAGCGAAGGAAAGGTCAGCCTGAAGTTGCCGAAGGCGGAGGCTGAGGTCACATACTAGCCCGGGTCTTGTCAGAAGAACTTTGTTTGAGCGGGGGTAGGGGCGTTGCGTAGCTTTTGCCCATGACCAAACTTGCCTCTTTCAAGTACTTCAAAACCAGTCCCGAGATCATCCGCCTTGCAGTGATGTTGTACATCCGTTTCCCGCTCTCGCTTCGGAATGCCGAAGATCTGCTGCACGAACGCGGGATCGACGTGAGCCACGAAACTATCCGATATTGGTGGAACCGGTTCGGTCCGATGGTTGACTCTGAGATCCGAAGAAAGAGGGTTCAACAACTGCGCGCATTCTCCAAATGGAAGTGGCATGTGGATGAGGTTTTCGTGAAGGTGAATGGCAAGCGGCATTATCTTTGGCGGGCTGTTGATCACGAAGGCGAGGTACTGGAAGCCGTTGTCGCCAAACGCCGAAACAAGCAGGCTGCACTGAAATTCCTCAAGAAGTTAATGAAGCGACACGGCAAAGCGGAAACCGTCGTCACGGATCGCTTCGCCTCATACAGAGCCGCGCTCAGAGAACTGGGTGCATTCAAAAAACAGCAAACGGGCAGGTGGCTCAACAACCGCGTCGAGAATTCACACCTTCCTTTCCGACGACGTGAGCGCGCGATGCAACGTTTCAGGCGCATGCAAAATCGGTAGAAGTTCGCTGCAGCTCATTCCTTTGTCTAGAACCACATCAATTAGGAAAGATCGCTAGCCAACGGGGGGGTATACAAATTGACGCGCACGGTCGTTCATCCAGATTTCGCGATCTTCGCGTTTCTTAAAGGATAGCCCTATTGGTCTAGCTGAGGCCGGTTCGAATCTGGCTGACGCACCCGCATGCTTGCGGGACATGTCCACATTTTTGTTGACAGCCAGTCCGGTACTCGGGCAGCGTTTTGGGCATGGAAAAGAGCAAGAGCGGCCAAACATGGCGCAAATCATGATTGCAAAACTGGGACGCCGGGAAACCGGCTGTGATCTGGTCGTCTAAACTGACACTGGTAATGAACCGATTTGGCTTTTGCTGGACCGGGCATCCTCATCTCTTCTGCCTCTCCTGATTTTCTGGTTTTTCTAGATGCACAACAAGAACGCGTTGCGCCTTGCCGTTGATATTGGCGGTACATTTACCGATACGGTTTTGGTCGATGAGCAAGGTCATATCCTTGCTACTGCCAAAACACCGACCACCCCGAAAAACCCGACACTTGGGGCGCTTGCGGGTGCTAAGTACGTGTTGGATAAAACCGGGGCGGACTGGCCTCAGATCAGCGGCTTTATCCATGGCACGACACTGGCCACCAATGCGTTGATTGAGCGCCGTGGAGCAGTCGTGGCGACTGTGACGAGCGAAGGGTTTCGTGACATTCTAGAGATCGCCTATGAGCGCCGCTACAACCAATATGAGATCAATCTTGTTAAACCTGATCTGATCGTGCTGCGCGCGCGCGCCTTTACGATTAAAGGCCGAATGGACGCGCGCGGGCAGGAGTTGCAGCCGTTCGATGATGGGGCTGTTTCCCGACTGGTTGAAGAGCTTTCTGCTTGCGGCGCTGAGGCCGTGGCCATTTGCCTTATGCATGCCTATGCCAACCCGACACATGAGCTGCGGCTGCGAGAACTTCTGCTGGCGGCGCTACCCGATCTAACGATTTCGCTATCGCACGAGGTCAGCCCCGAGGCGCGCGAGTTCGACCGGCTCTCAACCACCATTGCCAACGCTTATATCCAGCCTCAGTTGGAAAGCTACCTGGCTGATTTCCAAGCGCGGTTTAGCGATGAGGGGTTGCGATGCCCGATCTTGATGATGACTGCGGGCGGGGGCATGACCACGATGCAGACCGCCGCGCGCCTGCCGATCCGACTTGTAGAATCCGGTCCTGCAGGGGGCGCCATCTTGGCTGCGCGCATCGCCGCCGAGACCGGCGAGCGCGAAGTGCTGAGTTTCGATATGGGCGGTACGACTGCCAAGCTGTGCCTGATCGACCAATATCGCCCGCAGACAGCCCGAAAATTCGAAATCGCGCGTGCGGCGCGTTTCATCAAGGGTTCAGGTATGCCTGTACGCATTGCAGTGATCGAAATGATCGAGATTGGAGCAGGTGGCGGTTCGATCGCGCATGTGGATCGGTTAGGCCGCTTGCAGGTCGGGCCCGAAAGTGCGGGATCCGAGCCCGGACCCGCCGCCTTTGCCAAGGGTGGAACCAATCCGACGGTAACAGATGCCGATGTGGTGCTGGGGCTGATTGAACCCGGGCGTTTTGCTCAGGGACGGCTTGGGATCGATACGGACGCGGCTGAAACTGCGCTTGCGTCGGGGATCGGGCAGGCGCTGGAGCTAAACAGCGCACAGGTCGCCCATGGGGTCAGCGAGATCGTGGATGAGAACATGGCTGCCGCAGGGCGGATGCATGCGGTGGAATCTGGCAAGGATCTGAGCGCTCGGTTGATGATCGCTTTTGGTGGCAATGGCCCCCTGCACGCCACAAGGGTGGCGCGGCGTGCACAAGTTAGCCGCATTCTGATCCCGCGTGATCCAGGGGTAGGTTCGGCGGTGGGGTTCCTATTTGCTCCGGTCTCGTTTGAAATCATCCGCTCGCGCTATAGCACTCTTGAGGCACTCGACCTTGAAGGTCTTAATGCCTTCTTCGACGCAATGATCAGTGAGGCTGAGGCCGTTGTCAGGGCTGGCGCACCAGAAGGGCGACTAACCCGGCAAAGGCAGGCTTTCATGCGCTATCACGGGCAAGGGCACGAGATTGAAATCGCGCTACCTGACTGGGCTTTGAAAGAGGCGGATATTGCTACGCTTCGCAAGACGTTCGAGGAGGAATACAGCCGCCAATTCAGCCGCGCAGTGCCGGGCATGACTATCGAGGTTCTGAATTGGGCGCTGGAGGTGACGTCAGAGCCGCCCGCGCTGGAGCATTACCCCGAGACGCTTGAGAAGAATCCTGCGCGGCCAGATGGGCAGCGGCGCATCCTGTGTGATGTCACCGGTGAGTGGCGCGAGGCCGATATCCACGAGCGTGCAGCGCTCAGGCCGGGCGACCAAGTGAGCGGGCCTGCCCTGATCATCGAGCCGCAAACCACGACATTCGTCAGCGCTGATTTCTCAGCCCATTTGGATGGCGGCGGCAACATTTGGCTCATACGCAAACGGGAGGGCAACCGATGAGCACGTCGAGTACTCGCCTGCAGGTCATGTGGAATCGGCTATTGGCCGTGGTAGAGGAACAGGGTCAGGCGCTGATACGCGCAGCTTTCAGCCCCATCGTGCGCGAATGCGGTGACATTTCCGCTGGCATATTCGATCTACAGGGCCGAATGCTGGCACAGGCCGTGACCGGCACGCCTGGTCATATCAACACCATGGCTGAAGCAGTCAAAACACTGCGCGGCCGCTTTCAGCTTCAAGATATGAGGCCCGGCGACATTTACTTAACGAATGATCCATGGATAGCCTCTGGGCACCTAAACGATTTCCTGTTGATGATGCCGGTGTTTTTTCGGGATCAGGTGGCCGGGTTTACCTCCTGCACCTCGCATTTAGTCGATCTGGGCGGGCTGGGCATGGGGCCAGAGGGCGCTGACATCTATGACGAGGGGCTGCTCATTCCTCCTTGTAAGCTAGTGGATACGGGCAATCTAAACACACTTCTGATGGAGATAGTCAAAGCCAACTCTCGCGAACCCGTCGCCAATGAAGGCGATATCTATGCGCTGATCGCGTGTTGCGAGACTGGTGCCGCGCGACTTGCCGGCATGATGGATGAGTTCGGTATCGACCATCTGGACGAACTAGCCGACTACATCATCGATACTTCATATCGTGGCACCGTTGAGGCCATTGCCGAGCTTCCCGAAGGGACGTGGCGCACTGTGCTGAAGGTAGACGGGTATGAGCAGGAGATTGATCTTCATGCGACCCTGACCATCGGTGAAGATTACGTTAATCTGGATTTCAGCGGCACTTCCGGCCTGTCAAAAAAGGGTATCAACGTGCCGCTCAATTACGCCACCGCATATTCGGTGTTTGCCCTTCGCTGTATTATCGGGCCGGACATTCCCAACAATGCGGGCTCGCTTGAGCCATTCCACGTTACGGGGCCAAAGAACTGTATTCTGAACGCCCAAGCACCCGCACCGGTCGCCATGCGCCATACACTGGGGCAGATGACACCCGATTTGGTCTATGGCTGCCTGTCGCAGGCGCTGCCGGATTCTGTCCCGGCCGAGGGGGCATCATGCATGTATGACCTGCCGCTGCGCCATACACCCGGGGCGGTGTCTCGCGGGGATGAGCAGTTTGCGCTGGAGCTTGTATTCAGCGGTGGAACCGGGGCGCGGCCTGATCTGGATGGGCTCTCGGCTACCGCCTTTCCGTCGGGTGTCTGGGGAAGTCAGGTGGAAACGACCGAAGCGGTCGCGCCTGTCCTGATCACACGGCGCGAGCTCATTCCGGACAGCGGCGGACCCGGGCGAACACGCGGCGGCTTAGGTCAACATATCGAAGTACGCTCGTCGCAGGACGAAGAATTCATGGTGTTTCTTTCGGTCGAGCGTGTCTTAAACCCTGCGCGCGGGCGTCAGGGAGGGGGTCCTGGCGCACCGGGGCGCATCCGCATCGGCCATGACGGACCAGATCTGCCTGGAAAAGGTGAGGTTCGGGTGAAGGCAGGAGAAACCTTGCTTTTCGAAACACCGGGTGGTGGCGGTTTTGGAGATCCGCATGAGCGTAGTCGGAACGACGTTCGCCGCGATCTGGACGAAGGACTGATCAGTCAAGAAGCTGCGCGCGATATCTATGGGTACAAACCATGATCCGTTCGGTTGGGCATATATCCGCGATGTCACCTTATGCGCTGGCTCAGCTTGATGCACCGAAGGGGAAGCCCCTGATTTCGCTCTCTCAAAATGAAAGCCTACGCCCTCCCAGTCCCCTCGCGATTGACGCGGCCGCAAAAGCGCTGGAAGCCGGAAATCTCTACCCCGACCCAGACTGGGGGGAGCTTCGCGCCGCGTTGGCGAGGCTTCATGGTATCCCTGCCGATGGCATCCTGTGTGGCTGTGGCTCGATGGAGCTGATTTCATGCATCACACAAGCGTTTGCGGATGAGCACAATTCGGTACTGGCCCCGGCGCATGCCTACCCGTTTTTCCGAACTGCCGCGCAGATAGCACGAGCGCGCTATGACGACGCTCCGGAAGAAGACACGCGCGTTTCAGTCGATGCGTTGCTTGCAGCTATCCGGGACGACACCCGTATCGTCTTCGTTGCCAATCCCGGCAATCCTACTGGCTCCCGCATCCCGCGCGCCGAACTGGTACGTCTGCGCGAAGGCTTGCCGCGCGATACCCTTCTGGTGATCGACGAAGCATATGGCGAGTTCACTGATCATATAAGAGAGCCCGTGTTCGATCTGGTCGGACGCGGCGATACGGTGGTTCTGCGTACCTTCTCTAAGGCGTATGGTCTGGCCGGGATGCGCGTAGGTTGGGGCTTGTTTCCACTTGAAATCGCCCGAGAGCTTCGCAAGGTGATGAACCCCAACAACATCACGATTGCCGGCCAGGCGGCTGCAAAAGCTGCGCTCTTGGATCAAGGATATATGCGCGAAACCTGTCGGGAAACGGCGAGATTGCGCGACGGATTGCGCCAACGGCTGCTTCAGGCCGGGCTAAATGTGCCTGAAAGTTTTACCAATTTCGTCCTGATCCATATGGAAAGCCCTGAAGCGGCGCACCACGCCGATCATGCCCTTCGGGCAGAGGGCGTGTTTTTGCGCCCGCAAGCCGGAGCTGGGCTTGCCGATTGCCTACGTGTAACCATCGGTGTCGCGGATCAAATCGACGTTGCTGCGAGCCTTCTGGAGCGCCTGGTAAAGGAGGGATTATCATGACGAATTCTCGTGGGCGTGCCCGATTTGGTGTTCTGGTGCCTTTCACCAATACAAATCTCGAACCCGACATGACACTGTTGCGCCCCGATGGCGTGTCGATGCATTTCGCCCGTATGGGGGGCTATGATCAGGACAAGGTCCCCGATGCAGACCAGATGCACGGGCTGGGCGCAGCGGATTTGGACGAGTCGCTGCATCTGTTGCAGGGTGTACGTCCGGATGTGATCCTTTATGGCTGTACCTCGGCTACGCTTACGCACGGCCCGGTATTTGACCGAGGGCTTTCTGAACGGATCAAAGCCACGAGTGGTGCCCAAACTGTGACGGCGGCAGGCGCTTTGGTACACGCGCTGACCACACTGGGGGTGGGGCGTATCGGCTTTGCCTCGCCCTATGTGCCTGCGATCAATGACATGGCCGTCGGATTTTTGGCACAAATGGGTGTTGAAACCTTGATCCGCGCAGAGGTGGACAGTGATTTGGACAACTACGGACAGGGCGAACTGGACCCGCAGGCAGTGTTCGATTTGGGCCTTGCCGCCAACCATCCCGAGGCCGATGCGATTGTGCTGTCTTGCACTGACATGCGCAGCGTCGAGATCATCGCCCATTTAGAGCAAGCAGTGGGCAAACCAGTAATCACGTCTAATCAAGCAATGGCTTTCCGTGCGATGCAGCTTGCTGGAATCGGCGAAGCCTTGCCGGGGTTCGGTCAGCTTTTGGAAAGAGAGCGGCTATGAGTTTTGACCGGGTCGCTGAGCTCTCGCTCGCATGCCAGGACATGCTGCGAGGTGCTCTCAACATGGGCGTAGCGCTGCTGATCGACACGGTTCGCATGGTAGCCGCTGCAACAGGTGTGATGGCAGGGCGAGTCACTGTGGATTGTGCCTTTGCCACTCGCGGCACCGCGAAAGATGCCAGGGCGGTTGATGCGGCCTGAGACCACATTTAGTGAAATGGAACAGCATGTCCGTGCTTCCGTGGAGGAAAACCTTGTCTGACACCCCGCGTATCATTCTGCACAATAGCGACACGGCACCGCTTGCCGAAAGCTTGTGCGCCGCATTCCCAAAGGCAGATTATCGTGAATGCAACAGCTATGAGGGCCTTCCCACGCTGGTCGACAGCTATAAGCCCGAGGTCGTCTATTCGGTTCGTTTCGCGGGCACGCCTGGCTATCCGCGCGACGCGCTGTTTGGCCCGCAAGGCCCAAGTTGGATTGCCAATGGTGGGGCGGGTACTGATCATTACGGCAAGTGGGACCCTCAGAGGACAATCGTGACCAATGCTGCGGGTGTGGCCGCTGGGATGATGGCGGAATATATCCTTGGCGGGTTTTTGCATTTTACCCTGGATGTGCCTGGTCTGCAGAAAGACAAGGCAGCGCGGGTCTGGAACGCGCGTACGGTCAGGCCGCTGGCGGGCAAAACACTCCTGATCATCGGGCTGGGTCATACCGGTCAGGCGGTGGCAGCGCGCGCCAAGGCCTTCGGAATGAAAGTCCTGGGAACCCGCGCGCGCCCCAGGCCGATGAAAAATGTCGATGAGGTGTACGCAGCGGATGAACTGCATGACCTTCTGCCATTTGCGGATTTCATTGCCGTCTCGACCCCACTAATTCCAGCGACACGCGGCTTGATCGGTGCGCGAGAGATTGCGGCGATGAAGCAAGGCGTCATCCTCGCGGATGTTTCACGCGGCGGTGTGGTGGATCAAGCTGCCCTTCACGTAGCACTGAGTGCAGGGCATGTGGCGGCGGTGGTATTGGACGTGTTCGAAACCGAGCCTCTTCCCGAAACAAGCCCGCTCTGGGCTCTTGAGAACGTGGTCATCTCACCGCATTGCTCATCGGTTTATGCCGAATGGGAACAGGCTTCTTTTGATCTGTTTATTCAGAATCTGGATCGCTGGATACGCGGCGAGAGATTGGTCAATATCGTGAACCCTGTGCGTGGATACTAAAGAAAATGACCTGACCTGCAGCCTGTTTGGTTCGGAGCGCATGTAATCTTCCGGATCTAATTTCAAGCCAAGCCGCAGAGCCGCTCTTGCCAAGCGGCCCGGTTTCTGCACCGCACAAGGGACAATATCGGAACCGGTCTGGCAGCTTCAACATAAGTGTTTGTGATGCTGCCAGCTGTTTCGGCGGGGTGATTTGGTGTCTGGCTTGGATTGCAGGCGTCACACCATCAACGCTTTTTCAACAAGCGCCTGTTTGTCCGGATATTGGGACACGTCCACACCGCGCTCAGCCAGCGCGTCGCTTAGCTCTTGCGTGCTCAAGTTTTCGATTGCTGCGGTCGTCATTCTCAGGAAGTTTATCCGGCGCTTTAGCTGTCCGTTCGTTTCACCAAAAATGTGCCGATCCTGGAAAGCGAATTCTTCGGCGTATTTTGTCATGAAGTATGACAGGAACGTGTTGAGGCTAATCCGCACGCGTGGATCATCTGTGAGCAGGTCCGCAGAGGCATCCAACGTCTGTCTCATCAGGTTGGCCCAGCGTTCTGCCCCCTTGTCATTCATCAGAGCCATTGCGTTATGCGCGTGATGAAAGTTCAACCGAAACTCAGCGCCGTGGTAATAGGGGCCACCCCCCATGACATCGATCCACATGGATGCCTGGGTCGCAACATGGTGGTGCAATCCCCCAACCCTTTCGAAGACGGATGTGAACCAAGGCTCATCGGCAAACACGCGTTCATAGAATCTGGTGACTACGCCAACAATTGCATCTTGTCCCAAGACAGAGAATAGCTGCCAGAACTGAATCGGCTTCGAGGTGTCGCCCGGTGCAGTTAGCGAAACAACCTCTGCCATGCGGTGGGCGTCAGCGGGCAGCAGTCCATTTTCGATCGCAGCTGTGATATATGCCTGCTGAACGCGCTCACTCATATACCCGTGGCTGGTTGGAAATTTCGGAAGGTCGACACGTGTCATTAGTTTATGTCCTGGCGGTCTCTTGTCGGGAGGTGAATTGTGGGGCATTCAGCCGATCCTATCGCCCGAACGCCTTGCGATACTTCGAAATAAAAAGGTCTTTTCCCTTCATCTGGCGCGTGACCCAATCGCCAACAGTCGCAAATAGCCAGCTGTTCCCGATTTTGGGACCAAGGGGCAGTAAGATCGGGGCTTTTTTCCATGGCACATATGGCTTTAGATCCTCGATCGCCTGACCTTTCAGTGCTTGTTTCAAGGTTTTGATTAGCCACGGATTCTGTCGGGATATTGCCACAATGGTCATACCGTCACCGATATCGGCAATGTCCCCTGCGATGAAGACGTTCGGGTATTTGGAAGGACGTAACCATTTGTCGGTTTGAATCCGGCCAGAAGGTGCCGTGGCGACCCCGGAAAGCGTTTGCGCCAAAGCCGTATTTGGCCTGGATCCGATCACAGGAAACACCAGATCAGCACTAATCACCCGGCCATCGGTCAATTTGACCGACCCGGCATAGGGTCTGTCCAAGTGTAGCAAGTTTTCCGCTCTTTGGCCCAAAACGATGTTCACGCCTGCGCGTTCCAGCTTGCGTTTCAACTGCGCGCCCAACTTTGCCGGGTACATTGGAAACAAAGTGTTATCTGAAGAAACCAATGTGATGTCTTTGTCGGGTTGAGCTGCGGCGATTTCCCCTGCCAACTCGGTGCCGACCGTACCTGCTCCGACGATGACAACCGACTTTGCTGACGACAATTGCAAACTAACCTCAGCACTCGCCTCGCGAAAATCCTTAATGCTGTTCCCTTCGGGCTTGAAAGGCGCGGCATAGGACGAACCTGTCGCCAGGACGATGTAATCGGCAGGATAGATGGTTCCGTCTTCTAACGTAATTTCGGATTGTGTAACCCTTGAGGCCCGACCGCGAATGACGCGTCCGCGCATCAGCAAACGATCATAGGGCAGTATGATCTGATCCAACAATTCGGGCTGCAAAAGTGCACGAATGGTCGCTGGTGCCTGCACAAAGGCTTCGCGCTGCTCGATCAGCGTAACATCAGCGTATCCGTCCAGTGCTTTGGCGACCTCAAAGCCAACATATCCACCGCCGACTATCACGACTTTCTTCTGGGTCATCTTCTTCCTCGTTGCGTTCGGTAAGTCTGAGGCGTAGTTAAAAATACAAGATCAAAACGACAAGTACGGTCACATAGGATACCGCTATGGCAACGCTCGAACCAGATGAAAACTGTCTGATTGAGCCACTGATAGAGGCGATCTCGGGTAAGTGGAAACTCTTGATCATCTATTGGCTGGCGCAGGAAACCTCACGGTTTAATCAGCTTCAGCGCAACCTCGGTAGCATCACCCATCGCACGCTAACCCGACAACTTGTTGAGCTGCAGGATGCTGGCTTTGTGTCCCGCAAGGACTTTCGGACTATCCCTCCACATGTGGAATACAGTTTGACATCATTGGGGCAAAGCCTGATCCCTTTGTTGCAGGCCATGCATGAATGGGCGGCCACAAACGCGGGCAAAATGGCACATCCGAAAGACAGCAAGGAGCGCATTTAGTTGCGTACGTTCCTGCAGTAATTGCATCCTTCCAACAGTTGCTTTCGGGACACTGAAGCCCGGTATCGAACGGGTCGGCCAATGTCTGGTCTGGCCCACTTGCCTCAACAACGTTTTGTAGAGTTCCGAACAACGAGTTGTGTAAACAACTCTTCGGATTTGGGCGCCTGATGAGTCGTGATCCAGTTGGCAAGTGCGTCCGCCGCGCGTTCACCCATCTGAGAAACCGGTAAATGTACGCTTGTCAGTGGCGGAACGGTCACAGACGAAGTTGGAAGATCGTCAACCCCGACCATGGAAATTTGGTCCGGGACGATGATATTTTGCGCCTGAAGACCAAGCAAAACCCCCAGGGCGACGACGTCGGATAGACATAGAATTGCCGTTGGCCTGCTGCTTAGATTGCCCAAGTGTTTTGCAGCGTCTGCGCCACCCTGATGGCTGATCTCGGTCTCGAAGGTTGAGAGCTTTCCGTCGAAGGGAAAGACTTTGAGGCCGGTTAGGCGCGCTCTGGTACGGTCATTGTCGTTAACGGGGCCATGCACGACCGCAATGTCTCGGTGTCCGAGTTCAACAAGGTGTTGTAGGGCAAGTTGCGCCGCAGCCGCGTTGTCATACCCGATGGTCGGCAGCGGGTTTTCCGGATTAAAGAAAGACGTGACGATCGTTGGCAACGACGCCCGTTCGATCAGTTCGTGAAACGCCGGGCTGTGCGTAATGCCAGTGATGATCAGTCCTTCTGCCCCGATATCCAGCAGGCTTTTGGCTTTCTCGGCTTCAATCTCTAGGCTCGCCTCGGTTGTCGCAACGATCAGAGACAACTGATGGTCTGATAGCTTACGCTCCAGAGCAGCAAGGAAACGGGCAAAGATCGCATTGTCCAGCGTAGGGACCAAAGCCCCAACAAAGCGGGTGCGACCAGAATTGATTGCCCTGGCAGCCGCGCTAGGAACGAATTTAAGCTCGGCAATGGCGGTCTGAACTTTTTCGAGCGTTTCCTTCTTCACCACGGTCGGTTCATTAAGCACCCTGGACACCGTTGCGACGGACACGCCCGCTGCTTTTGCTACATCTCTGAGATTTGAGCGTTTTTTAGGCTCGGGGGTTTTCTGCGTCACTGATTTTAGGGCCCGTCTTGCCGATCTATAAGTAAAGAGTTGACATATGTAACTGGTTTCATCAAGCTCTGTAACTAGTTACATTTTAGGAATCTGGCTGCGCGATGCACGGGTCTACGGTTTTACATACTTTTACTAACACGGGGTACGACGGCCCCGGTCGCCGGTTCCCGGGCTTCCCAAATGCCTTTGACGCACGCACGCATGTCCTGTCGCCGCGCGAGGCGGTGAAGCTGTCGATCAAACCCGGAGATTTGCTGTCAGTAGAAGGGGCTGGTTCAATGCAGCCATTGGATCTTGCTGCTTTGGCAGAGGGTGGGCAGCCGATGCTTGCGGCACTTGGGCTGAGCCAAACCGGGTTGGTTGAATGGGACGGTTTTGACAGTGCCCAGTTCTCGGGTTGGATAGCAGCGCGGGATGGGGATCAGCGGGTTCCCTGTTACAGATTTGATCAATCATCCGAGCCAGTGATTATACGTGCCAGTCAGACGATGACGGTCTGGTTGATCCGACCCGTCGGAGTTGCCGGGCTAATCGAAGGCTCAGGCGCTGGAAATGTGACGGTTCTGCACAAACCCGCAGCCAAACGTGATGTGCAATTGCCGCCTTTGCTGGGTGATACACGAGACGAATTCACCATCCCTCGCGGCAGCGCCATGGCGTATGAGCTTAAAGCTGGCGAATTCGTTCAAATCATCGATGTTGAAGGCCAGCAATGTTCCGATTTCATGGCGTTGCGGGCTGATGGCCTGGACCGTGGCGAGGAATGGATGATCGACTCCACTGCCACTCGGTCCATGGTTAGACGGGCTTTTCCCGGTCCCGGTTTGCTGGATAAATTCTTTGATCGCGATATGCGCCCGTTACTGAATGTGGTTCAGGACACTTGTGGTCAACACGATACATTCGGTCTGGCGTGCACCGCTCGTGGTTACGAAGAGAGAGGCTTTCCCGGCCATCTAAACTGTTCCGACAACATGACCAATGCTCTGGTGCCCTACGGTGTCAAAAAGCGGACCGCTTGGCCCGCAATCAATTTCTTCTGGAGCACGTGGGTTGACCCGGCTTCGCATCATATCCTGACTGAAGAATCCCGTTCGCGCCCCGGTGATTATGTTGCCATGCGAGCGTTGGAGGATCTGGTCTGCACCTCGACCGCCTGTCCAGACGACATTGATCCGATCAACGGCTGGAACCCGACGGATGTGCATGTACGTATCTACCGCCCTGAAACACCGATCCGCCGTGCGGTTGCCTATCGCGAAAAGGAAGACGCCCTCATGTCGATCAGCCAGGAGTCCGCTTTTCATGACCGTCTGGCCCCGCTGACCCAGCATTTCGCGCCAGCGCGTGATCTATGGACACCGGTCAGTTACCCGGCCCATGGTACTTTGGGTGAATATTGGGCCTGCCGCGAGGCTGTGACAGTGCAGGACATGAGCGGACTGCGCAAATTCGACATCGTCGGCCCGGATGCCGAGGCGCTGCTGCAACTGGCCACCACTCGAAACGTGGCGAAACTGCCGGTTTGGCGTGGATCTTACACGCTGATGTGCGACGAAAGTGGATCGGTCATTGACGATGGCACCTTGTTCCGTCTGGCGCCCGAGATTTTCCGTTGGTGCTGCGGGTCCGAGGAAAGCGGGCGGGTGTTGCAGGAACTGGCAGACTCGCGCGGCTTGCAAGTGCGGGTCCACGCATTGCGCGGAACGATGCCAAACCTGGCTATTCAAGGGCCGAAATCGCGCGACTTGCTACGCAAGATCGCTTTTACCCAACCGCATGTACCCAGCCTGGATCATCTAAAATGGTTCGGTGTCACCGTCGCACGGTTGAACGATCGCGAAGGTGCGCCGTTCATGCTGTCGCGATCGGGCTATACCGGCGAATTAGGGTATGAAGTTTTCTGCTCAAAATCCGATGCCGTCGCGATCTGGGATGCGGTAATGGCAGCCGGCGAAGAATTCGGGATCACCCCAATGGGTTCAGCCGCACTAGACATCATCCGGATTGAGGCAGGTCTGGCCGCCGCAAACGCCGAATTCGCACCGGGCGTCGATGCGTTCGAGGCTGGATTGGGCTTTGCGGTCGATCTGACCAAGTCTGACTTCACCGGCAAGTCGGCTCTGCAACGCAACGCACGCGACCCGCGCCGGGTGCTCAAAGGGCTGCTGATCGGTTGCGATGACGTGCCAGCCCACGGTGCCCCGGTCTACGCGGGAGAACGGCAGGTGGGTGTGGTGACCTCGGCTATACGTTCACCGATGCTGGAGCATGCGATTGCGATGGCCCGATTGTCGGTCGAGCAGGTGGAAAACGGCATTCAATTGGAGATCGGACAGCTCGACGGACGGATGAAACGCCTGTGCGCGACTGTCTCGGACATTCCATTCATAGACCCGCAACGCAAGCGGGCGCGCGCCTGATGGCGCATGCAACTCAACGAAACGGGAGAAATAATATGAAAAAAGGAATGCTAACGGCAGCATTGACCCTGACTTTGGGCGCTACAACCGCGATCGCACAGGACAAAGTGATGGTCGGTGAACCCAGCTGGCCCGGTGCCAAGATTATGAGCCGCGTCATTGGTCAGGTTATCGAAACACGTCTAGGCGGCGAAGTTGGCTATGCGCCTGGCGCCAATGCGGTCATCTTTGCAGCGATGGATGGCGGGCGTGGCGATATCGACGTGCACCCGGATGTCTGGCTGCCGAACCAGTCTTCGTTCACCGACGAGTATGTCGATCAGAAGGGCACTGTCGCGCTGTCTTCTGGCAGCTACGAGGGGCGCGCCGGCATCTGCGTGCCGAATTATATGGTTGAGGATCACAACATCCGTTCAATCTACGATCTGGCCACCCCAATGGCGCAAGAGCTCTTCGACTCGGATGGTGACGGCATGGGTGAGGTTTGGGTTGGTGCTTCGGGCTGGGCTTCAACCAACACATTCAAAGTGCGGGTGCGGGACTATGGGATCGAGACCTTCCTGACACCAACGACCGAGGATGAAACCGTGTTCTATTCGCGCTTGAAGGATCAGGTTGACCAACAGAAGGGTGCGGCCTTCTACTGCTATGCGCCGCATTACGTGCATGCTTTGTATGATGTGACAATTCTGGAAGAACCCGAACATGATGCGACCACATACAAGATGGTGCAGCCCGATCAGGACGCAGATTGGTTCAACAAGTCCCATATCAGCACCGGTGAACCGGTCAAGACCGTGACCGTCGCCCATTCCAAATCGCTTGAGCAGCGCAACCCGGCAGCGGCGTCCTTTCTGGCTAATATCGACATGGATGCCGGCGAGCTAAGCGGTCTGACTTACGAGGTCGTCGTCAAAGGGCGTGATACAGACGAGGTCGTGGCCGAGTGGATCGCCGCCAATGGCGATACCGTCGACAGCTGGCTTGGTCTGACCACCAACTAAAACCTGTGCGCCCCCGATGATTTCGGGGGCGTTGCTCGATTCATTCAACTGCGGTGGGGTCAGTATGACAGCGGATATCGCAATCGACGCAAAAGGCGTTTGGAAGGTTTTTGGTGCGCGGTCGCAGGAAGCTTTGCAAGCCATCCACAGCGAGGGGCTGAGCAAGGCCGAAGTACTGGAGCACTTCGACTGCGTTGTCGGCGTCGCCGATGCAAGTTTCGAAATCGAGCGGGGTGAGTTGTTCTGTGTCATGGGCCTGTCGGGCTCGGGCAAGTCGACCCTTGTGCGGCATGTGAACCGTCTACTGGAGCCCACGGACGGCCATATCTATTTGGATGGCGAGGATGTGATGGGCCTGAATGATGAGAGCTTGCGCGACCTGCGCAACCGGCGCGTCGCTATGGTGTTCCAGAACTTCGGCCTGATGCCCCACCGTACTGTCCGCGACAACGTAGCGATGCCGCTGGAAATCCGAGGCACCGGCAAGGCGCGCCGCTGGGAAGAAGCGGACCGGGTGCTGGAACTGGTCGAACTGAATGGCTGGGAAGACAAATACGCTCATGAGCTGTCGGGCGGTATGCAGCAACGTGTGGGTCTGGCCCGTGCCATCGCCGCCGACCCCGAGATATTGCTGATGGACGAGCCGTTCTCGGCCCTCGACCCGCTGATCCGAAAGCAGTTGCAGGACCAGTTCATGGACCTCAGCCACAAGCTGAACAAGACCACGATGTTCATCACCCACGATCTAGATGAAGCGATCCGCATCGGACATCGTATCGCGATCATGAAGGACGGGCGCATTGTGCAGATCGGTACGCCGGAAGAAATCATCCTCAACCCCGCCGATGACTACGTGGCCGACTTTGTGGCAGGGATTTCCAAACTCAACATGATCTTCGCCCATGCGGTGATGAAACCGGTCGAAGAGTTCGAGGCGCATCACGGCGAAGTGCCCGAAGATGCCAAAGAGGCGCATCCGGACATGGATTTGTCCGATCTGATGAACCTCTGCGTTGATGGTCATGGAGTTGTAGCCGTCGCTCAGGATGGCAAGACCGTGGGTGTTATCAACCGAGCGGGTCTGATCCGCGCGATTCAGGACAGTCAAGCCTAAGGGGGCCGCTATGAAACATGTTGATACACAACAGATCCAACCGGAAACCGCCGACCGCCTGAATGGCTTGATCGGAGATTTCGTGGGGCAGGGGCAGTCCTATTACCAAAAGACGTTTGCCTACATGATGCAGGCCCCCGGCTACCGCTTTACGCTGAACAAGGCCGCCGCAATTCTGGGGCCGATATGGTTCGGGGCGCGGGGGCTGTGGTCGTGGTTCCTTGGGTTTTTGGTGCTGGAAACGCTTGCCTATATCCAAATCGGTCTGGGCTTATTCGGTGATCTGGGCCGTGAGTTTCGGGAACGCGCGGAACAGATTGAGCAGACACTGGAGCTGCGCCGCCAGCAAATTGCAGCGGCAGAGCAATCCGGTTTAACCACTTTGGAGTCATTGAAGCGCGCCGCGGAATCGCTTGAGGGTGCTTTGGCAGGCGCGCAGGAGGCCGCACGTTCGGCGGATTCGACAGGATTCACCTATCTGGTTATCGGGATCGTCCTTCTGCTGGCGTTTAAGTTCCTGGCCGCCTCGTTGGCCAACTGGACGCTTGAAGGGCAGTTCGCGCGCTGGCGTTCGGACCCGAGCGTAGCGCATGGCTGGTCGCTGCCTCGGGTAGTCGTCGCGACGGCGCTGACTGCCGTGGTAGTAATCTTGTCGATGATCAAGTTTGCGCAACCCGATGCGCTAGCGGTACTCAAAACTTTCCCAACCAACCGGGACTGGCGTTTAAACGTCGGCGATGGCGTACAAGCAGTGTTTGAATGGACCAAAACCGCCGGGCGCGGCTTCTTCGATGGGCTGACCTTTGGGATGCGCACCCTGCTGGACTGGATTGAGGTAGTGCTGGTCGATACGCCGTGGCCGGTCGTGGCACTGGTGATTATCATGCTGGCCTATCTCTCTGCCGGACCGCGCGTGGCAATCTTCACCGGTGCAGCGCTGGCCTATCTGGGCCTATTGGATTTCTGGGAAAAAGCGATGACCACGATTGCCCTGCTGGGCGCGGCGGCGCTGATTTCGATCACGCTAGGTATCCCGCTGGGCATCTATTGTGCGCGCCGCCCGCGGGCGTTTGCAATCGTGCGACCGATTTTGGATTTCATGCAGTCGATGCCGTCCTTCGTCTACTTGATCCCGGTCGTGGCCTTTATCGGATCAGGCAAGCCAGCGGGCGTGGTCGCAACAATGATCTTCGGCAGCCCCCCGGTGATCCGTTTTACCGTTCTTGGCCTGCAGCAAGTTCCCGAAACCGTGCGGGAGGCCGCCTTGGCCTTCGGAGCGACGCCCCGGTATCTGCTATGGAGGGTAGATCTGCCCCTGGCGCACAAGACTATCATGGCGGGTGTGAATCAGACTATCCTGATGTCTCTTGCGATGGTGGTCGTCGCCTCGCTGATCGGTGCAAAAGGCTTGGGCGAGGACGTGCTGGAGGCGCTTCAATATGCCGCTGCAGGACAAGGAATTTTGGCTGGATTGGCGATCCTGTTCTGCGCGCTCATCCTGGATCGAATTGTGGCTGGAAGAAAATGACAAATACGTCAAGCGCACGATCACTCGACAGTATTTCGAGGTGGCGATGCAGATTTTTTCGCAGATGTCACGGTTTCGTCTGAACCCTTAGTTGAAGCAACCTCTCTGGTCCGGGCATGTGGGCAGCGCAGGCACCTACAAGGTGGCAGGCTATGTTGTTCTACCAATCTGATTGAAGCTGGTTCGAATTGTTTTCCAACCCGGTGGCAGCGCAGATCCAGTGCCGCATACGTTGGATTGATGTTTGAACCCAGATCGTCGGACTAATAATCGCATTCGCCACCCAGTGAGGCGTCATTCAATTAATAAGTTGAACTGGCCAGATGCAGTCACGTCGATTGTCACGAGGTCACCGCACATCAGGCCGTGTTTGTTCTAGCGTCACGCACGAGGGTTTTAGATCTTGATCTGGCTCGGCTCAGTTGGGGTCAAACCCAACTGATCCTTCCGGGACAACAATCGTGTGCTCGGGTTTCCAGCTCAGCCATATTTCGCCGCCTTCGGGCAAATCCGGGATGTCCTGATCGCGCGCAATGACTTTGAAGGTGTTGTCGTTGTGTTTCAGGACGCAGGTCGCCATCGCTCCGGCGAAGATGCGACGGACCAGCGTGGCGGGGAGTTTTGAGATCTCGTCGCCGTCAGGCTCTGAGATCGATATGCTCATGTTCTCGGGTCTGACGGCCAGCGTCGACTGCGGTGTCGCGCTGTGTGGTAATTTGATATCCGCACCGCCAGAACTCAGAGCCAAGCCGCTTTGACCTGTCAGAATATTGGCTTCGCCCAGAAATTCGGCGGTAAAGACGTCGACGGGATTGTTGTAGACTTCGCGTGGCGGGCCAGCCTGAATCATCGTGCCCTGTCTGAGGATGCCGATCTTGTCTGACAAAGTAAGGGCTTCTTCCTGATCATGGGTCACAAAGATCGTTGTAATGCCAATCTCACGCTGAATACGCTTCAATTCTATCTGCATGTCGACGCGCAAAGATTTGTCCAAGGCCGATAGCGGCTCGTCCAATAGAAGCACCTTTGGATTAGTGACAATAGCCCGTGCCAATGCCACGCGCTGTCGTTGACCACCAGACAACTGATGAGGTTTGCGGTCGCCCAGTTGCCCAAGCTGTACCAATTCCAGCGCTTCACTCACGCGGCGGCGTTCCTCAGCGGCACCTACTTTGCGTACACGCAAGCCAAAACCCACATTGTCGGCGACGGTCATATTGGGAAACAGAGCATAGTTCTGGAACATCATTCCGATGTCGCGCTTTTCGACGGGAATGTGCTCGACCGACTGATCACCGATATGGATCGAACCACTATCCGCAAAGATGAATCCGGCAATGGCACGCAGCAACGTCGTCTTACCGCTGCCTGACGGGCCGAGCAGGGCAAAAAAACCACCATCCGGAAAGTGCATGGTGACGTCATTCAAAGCCTTGAGTGACCCGAATGTTTTGGTGACGTTTTGGACAGAAACATCGGCCATCAGCGTTCTCCTCCGAAATTTGAGAACCGGGCTGCAAACAGCATCACGGCCATCGAGATTACGATAATGATTGTCGAGATTGCATTGATTTCCGGCGTGAAGCCTTTGCGGATCGAGGTGTAGATCAGCACTGGCAACGTGCTGTCGCCGGGTTCGGAGAGGAAGTACGATACAACGAACTGGTCAAAACTGACCGCAAAAGCGAACAGAGCACCGGCAATGATCCCCGAGGCGATCCAGGGCAAGGTAACGCGGCGCGTCACAGTCCAGCTGTCGGCACCCATGGACCTTGCGGCCTCTTCCAGTGTGGGATCAAATGTCGCCAAACGGGCGCTGACGACGACGATCACGTAAGGCAGTGCAAGCGCGACATGGCCGATCAGAACCGACGGTGTGCCGCGGCCAAGACCGACGCCATAGAAAAAGATCAGCATCGCCGTGCCGGTGATCAGCCATGGAATTGCGATCGGCGGGAACAGCATCACCTGCAGGAAGCGCTTGCCTCGAAACTCGAACCGGAACAGGGCCAGCGAGGCGGCTGTGCCCAAGATGGTGGCAATCACTGTTGTAGCCAGTGCGATCAAAATTGAGCGGGTCGCGGCATTCAGAATTTCGGTGTTCTGGCCCAGTTTTTCGTACCATTTTAGCGAAAAATCAAAGGGCAGTTGATAATACTGTGACGCGTTGAAAGACATGAACGCCATGACGATGATCGGGGCGTAAAGAAAGAACAGGATCAAGCCAAGCCAAACCTTACCTGCCCAGACCAGATAGGTGTTCTTCATGTCTGTGCCCTCCGCAACGCCGGGCTGGCGGTTGCCAGGATCACCAAAACCACCGCAAGCAGGATAAAGGACAAGGCAGCCCCTAAGGGCCAATTGAATACGGCCACGAACTGATCCTCAATCACGGTGCCAAAATAAGTTCCGACACGACCACCTAATATGCGTGGCTCCATGAAAGAGCCGACGACAGGTACAAAAATCAGTACCGCACCGGCCAGCAGCCCGGGCAGGGACAAAGGCAGGATGACGCGCCATAGGATGGTCAGCTTGTTCGCCCCCATTGACCGCGCGGCGTCGATCAGATTGTCGTCGATGGCCTGTAAGGCCAGATACGAAGTCAAGATCACGTAAGGCAGGTAAGAGTGGACCAGGCCGATAACGATCGCAGGGGTCGAGAACATCAGGTTCACATCGACCTCGAACGGCAGGATCGCGTTGAGGCCGAGTTCTAGCACTCCATTTCCGCGCAGAACGATGGCCCAGGAAAATATCCGGACCAGCGAATTCGACCAGAAGGGCAGGATGACTAGAAGGAATAGTGCTTCGCGCGACTTACCCTTAATCGCCTTGGCCAAAACATAGGCGCAGGGAAAGCCAACCAGCACGGAAATCACCGTCACAGTCAGGCCCAGCTTTATGGATTTCCACAGCAGCGTTGCGTAAGTCGAGGTCTGGAAGAAGGCCTGATAGTTTTCAGAAGTGTAGTGCCATTCGGCATCGCCAAAAGGCACATCGGACAAAAAGCTGAAATACAACATCGCCGACAGCGGCAAAAATATTGCCACCGTCAGCCAAATATAAGCCGGAGAAAGCAGGCTGACGATCTTGAGCCTGTTTTGTCGGGCGAGAACCGTTGACATGTCTGCTTTCTCCTTAGCGTGCCTGGGCTTATTGGGCGGCTTTCAACCCTTGCCAGAGCTCAAGGTATCTCTCGCGGTTTTCATCCGAGACCGGACGCTGGAACTGGACGCGTGCCACGACTGCGGGATCGCCCAGAACGCGTTTGTTGAAGGCATCATCAGGCAACGCAGCGGCTGCCTTGGCATTGGCCGAAGCTGGGGCACCGCTTTCGGCCCATTTGACGTAGAACTCAGGGTCGATCATCCAATTGATAAAGGCGTGTGCAGCCTCTTTCTTGGTCGATGATGTTGGGATCGACAGACCATCCAACCAGCCGATTGCACCCTCGTCCGGCACGATGAATTGAACCGGTAGTCCGGAAGCCATCGAGCGGCTCGCAGAACCTGACCAGAAGGTCGCCACATCCAGATCGCCCGCGGCCATGAACTGGTTCCAGTCGTTCTCCGAACCCCAATAGGTTTTGATCTGAGGCATCAACTCGGCAAGTTTGGCCTCGATGGCATCGAGATCCAGGATGTCGTTGATATCCTGGCCCGTTGCGATAGCTGCGAATTGTACGGCTTCCAACGCGTCATCGCGGATCGAGACTTTGCCTTCGTGCGCCGTGTCCCAAAATACCTCAATCGACGTTGGCATCTCGTTGAATTCATTGGTGTTCACAGCAAAGGATGTCAGGCCCCAGGTCCAAGGCATTCCATGCAGCGCACCTCCGGCGTTGAGGTCCGGATTGGCGGCCAGATTTTCGGGCACGTCGCTAAAATTCGCGACCATCGAGCTGTCCACTGGCCCTATCAGCCCCTCGGCCTGCGCCTGTGGCGTAAAGGCCGCGTTGATCAGCACGACGTCATAGGCACCGGGGTTGGTCCGAAGCTTGGTCAACATCTCTTGTTCAGAATTGAAGTATTCATGAACGACGGTGTGGCCCGTTGCCTCGGTAAAGGCAGAAATGGCCCAGTCTTCGTCGGTTCCATACCCTTGCCAATTGAGAACTCGGATCTCGTCGGCAAGAACGGCCGCGCCCGTTGTTGTCAAAGCAACTGTGGTTGCCAATAGGATACGTTTGTTCATTGTGATCTCCCGGTTGAATGGTCTTTAGCTTTGGTTCTCGATCAACCCGCCTCTTTCTTGTTTAGGGCGTCCGTCACGACCGCCTGGGTCGGCGCCGTTGCGGGTCCTTGTTGTGTGGTTGACAACGCCGCAGCGACATTTGCGTAAATGGCGGCTTCTTTTGGGGTATCACCGCGCGCCATTCGGGCGATGAAACTGCCAACATGGGTGTCACCAGCGCCGTTGGTGTCCACCGCTTGAACGCGGTAAGGTGGGATATGGTGAAGAGCATCGGGCCGGGCCAGAATGCAGCCGTCTTCCCCCAGCCGCACAATAGTTCCACCGTCATCAGGGCGCGTTTCAGCAAGTGCTTTGGCTGCAGCAATAGGGTCCGTGTGACCAGTCAGAACCGCAGCTTCGCGCGCATTTGCACTGATCCATGTGGCCCGTCTCAATGCCGTCTGCAGCACCTCATGTGGGAGAGAGGCGATGATGGGCGAAGGATCGAACACCAGGTTATTGATGCGGGCATCCGAAGATAACCTCTGGTGCAGCGCATCACGCGAGCCCGTGTAGTGCAAAGCGTAGCCAGACAAAAGGGTCCAGTCGAATTCGGCAAAGCTGATCTGCGTTAAGTCCTCGGCAGTCACGTGCCCTTCAGCACCGTCGCTTGCCACAAAGGTCCGCTCACCCTGAGGGTCGATCATCACGGTACAGCAGCCCTGATCGCGTGTTAGGTCTTGTGCCCGCAGGAACGGGATACCTTCGGTGTTAAGACCTTCGCGAATAATCTTGGCAAATGGGCCAGATCCGATAGAGCCTCCATAGAATACCATCATACCCGCGCGTTTCGCGGCCACCATGGCGTTGAACCCGCCACCAGGTGCGATGGAGAAACCCTTGACGATAGCTTCTTCACCAACCGCTGGAACAGCTTTGACCTGATAGAGCAGATCGGCCACAACACCTGACATCTGAAGAAGACGAGTGGTCATCTTGCGGCCTCCGTCTTTTCGTCAGACGTATTGCGAAGAGAAAGCAACTGTTCCGCTATTGCTTCGACGGGTAGGTTGTTGGCAGCACGAACAGGTTCGAGTACAGCGGGTGCGATGGCTTCAATTCCGGCGCATGCCCCTGCCATCGCTCCGGCAATAGCGCCGATCGTATCTGTGTCGTCCCCAATATTCGCAGCAATCCGGGTGGCCTTCCAAACATCCCCCGACGCCATCCTTACGATGCCAAAGGCCGCCGGGACAGATTCAAACGAAGAGACAGAAGTTCCGACGAGCTGCGCGAATTCGACATCGGTCAGGCCCTGATCAGCGAGATCAAGTGCGTTTGAAATCCGACGGCGCATGTTTGCTTCGCCAAACCGATGGCCGCGTTTCTGCCCTTGCTCTGCGGCGTCCAGCGCGGTGTCGAGCGCTGCGTCGAAATCAAGACCATCCACACCACAGCTGACGACAGTGGCAACAGCAGCAGCGGCGGCGATGGCTTCGCCCGTGTTATGCGTCATACGGCAGGCCAGTTCCACGCGGTCCAAGAATTTCTGCGTTGGCGAGAAATGCGTGGCGATCCCAACTGGCGCAATTCGCATCGCAGCGCCGTTTGTCGTTCCGTTGCGCCCCGTTTCGCTGGCTGGTTCTCCGTTCAGCATCGCTGCAAGAGCCGCTTTGGAAGATGGACCCAGCAGGTCGCGCAAACCACGCGCTCGGACGTCACTCTCCCAATCCAGCAGGTCTTGCGCCCAAAGCGCCTCGTCAAAACCTTCGCCATCTTGCACAAGACGTTGAGCCAACAGAAATGCCTGCTCGGTGTCATCCGTCACCTGCGCCGCCTGTAGGCCATGAGAGACCGGATGGTCGGGGTAGGGGGCGACATAAGCTGTGATCTCGCCATAATGTTGCGCTATTTCTGGGCGCGACAGCGTTTGTGAGGGCATACCCAACGCATCCCCGATGGCCATTCCGGCAAGAGCGCCACAAGCGCGACTGAAAGCCAGTTCTCCAGTGGCCATAGCCGTCAAAACTCCATGTGCAGACCAAACAGGTCTGGGTCCAGAATGCTCTCGACGAATTCCAGGGAGTCCCCGTCGGCTGAACGGGTCAACCGGCACAGCCGCAACATCGGTTCTCCTGACACGCGCCCCATGACAGCCGCGTCTTCCGCGCTGAGCGCGGGCAACACACGCGCCCATTCGCTACCGCCGTTGACTGCCAACCCGCGACTGCGAAGCGTTTCCGTCAAAGAGCCGTTTTCCAAACCGGTCTCAATTATCTCGGAAAACTCCGAACGCCATGGGACACGGCTGCGTTCCAGCGAAACTCCCTGACCGGTGTTCACACGAAAACGTAAACGATCGACCATCAGGACATCGGTGCCGACACTTTCAGGTGCGTCTGCTAAATCCATTTTACCGCGTGTCAGGCGAAGAATCCGCGTCGCAAGTTCTGTTTCACCCGAGGATAGTGCAACGCTCCATCCCTTGCGGTCGTCGATCGTTTTTCCCCCAAAGGTAACAAATGATCCGATGCCACGCCGGGTCGTTATCAGACCCTTGCGGCTGAGGATATCGAGGCTTTTGCGTATTGTGTTTCGACTGACTGAGAACCGTTTGACCAGCGCGTTCTCACTGTCCAGCGGTGCGCCTGTATCCAACCCACCTGACCGGATCTCTTCCTCTAGCATGAGTGCGATCCTGACAGATTTCGGTGCTCCGATCCGGTCAGTGCTTGTTGATTCTTGTTCAGACATGTTCATCCTTGTACCTTATCTGGATTCGATTATCTGTCAACTTGGGTATACGGAGGCCCACTTGGCTCAAACTGCGGCCCATGTATGATTGGATGTGTTCTCAGGACAGTTCTGTTGACTCTGGCAAACGTCCACACTTATCATTAGTGTGCTAATGAAAGTGGATATGTGCATGGCCTACTCACAACCAAGCTTGTTGCCTGATGCGCTGGGCATTCTTAAGCAGGCTGGGGTCCGCATTATTGCAGGTGGGACAGATTTCTATCCGGCGTTGAAAGCAGGCCAGCATCCCGAAAATCTGTTAGATGTAACAAGAATAGATGGGTTTTCGGACATCACGCAATCTGAAGGGGGCACAAGAATTGGTGCAGCCGTCACATGGTCGGATGTTGTTAGAACTGATCTTCCTCGGGCCTTTGATGCCTTGAAGCAGGCGGCGCGCGAGGTCGGAAGCCTGCAAATTCAAAATGCAGGTACGGTTGTCGGAAACATTTGCAACGCCTCTCCCGCCGCCGATGGTGTTCCACCTCTGCTTGCATTGAATGCTGAGGTTGAGCTGGCCAGTGCAGCAAAGGGAAAGCGTGTTCTTCCCCTCGAGGCATTTATCAGGGGTGTGCGGCAAACAGCGTTAATGGATGACGAACTGGTAACAGCGATCATCGTGCCGAAACCCCATGCTGGCATGACGTCTGGTTTTGAAAAATTAGGGAGCCGTCGCTATTTGGTCATTTCTATTGCCATGACAGCGGCAAATGTTCTTTTGGATGCAAAGGGAAGAATAGCCGAGGCTCGCATCGCAGTTGGGTCCTGTTCCGCTGTAGCGCAACGGCTTACGGCGTTAGAGGCGGGCCTGATCGGTCAGGATCCCGCTGATGTCGGGATTTCTCCGATTGATGTCGCAGCATTAACGCCGATCGATGATGTCCGAGGGACAAGTTCGTATCGGCTTGATGCAGTGCGTCATCAAATTCAGCGTGCAATTCACAAGGCGGTTTCGTGATGAACAAAGCGCTTTCAGACACCCCGACCCCATTTCGTTTGAATGGACGTGAAGCTGCCCCAATGCTTTTCCCCGGCCAACGACTGTCCGAAGTTCTGCGCGAAGGGTTGGGTCAACGCGATGTAAAGATTGGCTGTGATGCTGGGGATTGCGGTGCGTGTACTGTGCTGATTGAGGGTGAGCCCGTTTGCGCCTGTCTGACCCCAGCACATCAGGTTGCGGGGCGCGAGGTCGAAACTGTGCAAGGATTACATGCCAATGACCCCGTGGCAGCCAAGCTGGCGCAGAGCTTTCTGGATCATGGCGCGGCGCAATGCGGGATCTGTACGCCCGGCATGATGGTATCTGCCGTTGCGCTGCTGCGGGACGTGCCCGAGCCCACCGAGGCGCAAGTGCAGGATGCGTTGGGGGGTGTGCTATGTCGCTGTACAGGTTATCGCAAAATCATCGATGCGGTGATGGGTGCGCCCTCGGTTGCTATCGCGACAGCAGGTAAGGTGGGCGATGCGGTTCAGCATTTGGATGGGATCGAAAAAGTTTCGGCTACCGTCAAGTACGGCGATGATATTGCACCCGTGGGGTGCCTTGAGATTTTGGTCATTCGCTCCCCCCATGCCCGGGCGGTCTTTGAAATCGGTGACCTCGAAGGGTTCGCGCAGGCGGCTGGACTGGACGCGGTACTGACTGCGGAAGACGTGAAGGGCCAGAACAACTTTGGC
This sequence comes from Ruegeria sp. YTSA064, assembly GCF_059610325.1. NCBI lineage: Bacteria > Pseudomonadati > Pseudomonadota > Alphaproteobacteria > Rhodobacterales > Roseobacteraceae > Ruegeria > Ruegeria sp. YTSA064. The sequence continues at coordinate 97,484 of NZ_JBXWNK010000004.1, read as the reverse complement.
GTGATACCCGGATTTGAAGACCAACCCGTCTTTGCCGAGCGGGAAACGCGTTTCAGGGGAGAGGCTGTCGCGGCCCTGATTGGTGCTCGGGATGTGCTTCGTGCGATCGATCCGGAAATGGTGCCGATTACCTGGACCGAACTGCCCGCCTTACAAGACATGGATGCGGCCGAAGACCAGAAAGCTGATCAACTTCATCACGGGCGGGAAAATAACGTGATGTGCACAGGGTTTGTGACCTGTGGCGATCCAAATGCGGCCCTAGGACGCGCGCATGTAATCGTGGAAGGCCGGTTTGAAAGCGGCTTTGTCGAGCACGCCTATATCGAACCTGAAGCCGGTTTCGCCGAAGTCGTGAACGGTCGCGTTGAGGTGCATGCCTGCACGCAAGCCCCGGTTATGGATCTCGAAGGGCTCGAGCGTGTTCTGGGGCTTGACCGGTCGGACATACGCGTTGTGCCAACGGCCACCGGAGGCGGTTTCGGTTCCAAGTTGGATATGAGTGTACAGCCCTATCTGGCGCTCGCGGCACTGAAGACAGGCAAGCGCGTGCGGCTTTGCTACACGCGTACTGAATCCATGCAATGTTCGACCAAGCGGCACCCCTCAGACATCACGCTTAGGATCGGTGCTGATAAGACGGGCAACCTCTGCGGCTTTGACTTTTGTGGCCGCTTTGACACGGGGGCTTATGCCAGTTGGGGCCCGACAGTGGCGAACAGGGTGCCGGTCCATGCTTCGGGACCGTACCGCGTCGCTGACTACATCGCGCAGGCCAAGGGTGTGCATACCAACAACCCGCCGTCGGGGGCGTTTCGCGGCTTTGGTGTGCCTCAGGCAGCCATTGCACAAGAATGTCTTTTCGACGATCTGGCTGAGAAGCTGGGAATGGATGCGCTGGAGTTCCGTGTTCTCAACGCTTTGGATAATGGTGTGCCGACCGTGTGCGGACATGTGTTTGACCAGGGGGTCGGGATCAAGGCCTGCCTTGAGGCATTGCGGTTTGCCTGGACGGAAGAGCGCGCAGGTGTTGAGGCATTCAACGCACAAAATGACGCTGTAAAACGCGGTGTGGGTATCGCCAGCGGATGGTATGGCTGTGGCAACACGTCTTTGCCCAACCCATCGGCCATCAAATGCGGCATTCGCGCTGATGGCACGGTGGTGCTGCATCAAGGCGCGATGGATATCGGTCAGGGGGCCAATACCGTCATCACCCAGATTTTTGCCACCGCACTTGGGGCCGAGGTGGGTCAGATTACGCTTGTCGGAGCGGATACGGATGTGACACCCGATGCGGGCAAAACCTCGGCTTCGCGCCAGACTTTTGTCTCGGGCAATGCGGCGCGGCTGTCGGGTGAGGCATTGCGGGCCATGATACTGGAGCGTCTGAACGTTGCCGAAGATGCTGCCTTGGAGTTCAGCGCCGGGGAAATTCAGGCGACTGATGCCGGGGGGGCTCGTGTGCTGGATCTTTCGGCTCTAGAAGCGGACTCGGATGGGTATGTTCTTCGCGCCGAAGAAAGCTATGATCCGCCGACAAAGCCCTTGGATAAAAATGGGCAGGGGCATCCTTACGCCCAATTCGGCTATGCTGCGCATCTGGCTGTTGTCGAAGTGGATACCGCGCTGGGCACAGTCACGCCAGTGAAATTCATCGCGGCTCATGATGTCGGTCAGGCCATCAACCCGATGCTGGTCGAAGGACAGGTCCATGGCGGTATTGCTCAGGGTCTGGGGATGGCGCTAATGGAGGAATACATCCCGGGCCGGACCGAGAACCTGCATGACTATCTGATCCCGACATTCGGTGACATCCCTCCGATTGAGACCATTATCATCGAAGAAGCCGACGCGCATGGACCTTATGGAGCCAAGGGTCTGGGAGAGCATGTTTTGATCCCAACGGCACCGGCGATCCTGAACGCAATCAAACATGCAACAGGGGTACGATTGTTCAAGGGACCGGCAATCCCCAGCGTCGTCCATGCAACCCTCAAGAAGAGTGTAACCTGATGACGGATGTAGCGAAGCCAGAAAAGATCCGCTGCGACGCCTGCCCGGTGATGTGCTATATCGCAGAGGGCAATTCGGGCGCCTGCGACCGTTATGCCAACCACGGTGGCGAGCTGGTTCGGCTTGATCCGTTGACCATCATCCAAAGCGGCCAAGACCTCGTTCCGTTCATGGGCGAGGGCGCGACAGAGGAATGGGATGGCGATATCTTCAAAGGTGAGCGTCAGTTTGTGACAGCTGTAGGAGCGGGAACCACTTATCCCGACTACAAGCCCGCGCCTTTTATCGCCAGCCAAGAGGTCGAAGGCGTCGATATGGTCACCGTCGTGACCGAGGGTATCTTTAGCTATTGCGGTGTGAAGGTGAAGATCGACACTGATCGCCACATCGGCCATGAGCGAGACGTGGTGCGCGTCGACGGGGAACCGATCGGCCATGTCATGACCTCTGAATATGGCTCAAAGATGCTATCCTTGGGTGGTGTCGAACACCTCACAGGTGGTAGCAAGAAAGAAGGCCGCGTAACCTGTGACGCGCTGCTGCGGCTGTGCAACCGAGAACCTGTCACGATGGTCATTGGCGAAGAGGATCACGCCACCGAAGTTGTGGTTGAGGCGGGAAAACCACCTATCATCAACGGTGTGACAGAAAGCTTGATGCGCGTAGGCTGCGGTTCTGCCACGATAGGCATGTTCCCGAAACAGTGGATCGGTCATGTCGACGACGTCGTGGTGGTGGATGACCACATCACCGGAGTGCTTAGCGAGCACGAGACCGGCAAGCAGCTTGATGTCCCAGCAACGGGGATCAAGATCAAAGGACGGCGCTCGACGCCTGGGCGATACTTCCAAGTGGCTGAGCCCGGCACCGGTTGGGGCGGGACAGATATCGAGGACCCTCTTGCGATCCTTGGCCCCTTCAACCCCAAAACAGCATGGGAAGGCTTGCGGCTGTTTATGGTGTCCACAACGGGTGAGCAGTTTTCATACTATGAACTCGACGCCGATCTTGTCCCGCAGCTGCGGGACGTACCCGCGAAACTGGCGGCTTCAGCTGCGCTGATTGCGGAAAACTGCGAACCTTCGGTTTGTTCAGTGCTGTTCATGGGTGGGGCAGGGGGATCGCTGCGCGCGGGCGTTACTGAGAACCCCGTGCGCCTGACCAAATCGGTTAAGGACGCGCTGACCCATGTGTCTTGTGGTGGTGCAGATGCCTATGTGTGGCCCGGAGGCGGGATCACTGTGATGGTAGATGTGTTGGATATGCCCACGAATTCTTTTGGCTATGTTCCAACTCCCGCGCTTGTCGCCCCCATCGAGTTTACCTTGCGTGTCAGAGATTACGCTGCTCTGGGCGGACATGTGGACCACATGCGCCGCGTCAGTGACATCAATTCGGATCAGGCTCGCCACGTACGACAAAAACCTAATGCCGGGGATCCGATGGATCTTGGAAATTACAACTGGAAGGCGGACGCAGAATGAGGCCGCGCGCGCGCCTTTTGCCCGATGGCCAACGGCTGCATCTGCAGCATGGCCCCAGTGATCTGATTGTTTGGGTGGAAGGGGATCGGGATCAGGCGTACCGGGCCGCAGCAAAGCGGTTCGAAACGATCATTGCCGAAATTGTTGAGGAACTGCCGGACCTCCGGGCGATGCTGTCTCCGCTAACAAAACGTCCCAACGGCACAGTTGCGCGTCGAATGCATGACGCGTGTCTGCCGTTGACTGATGTGGGGTACGTCACACGGATGGCCGCCGTGGCTGGAAGCATTGCGGATGAGGTGCTTGCGGCAATGACCCAAAGCGCGAATATCACGCGCGCTTATGTCAATAACGGTGGAGATATCGCTCTGTATCTGACCCCAGGAACGAGCTTCAAAACCTCGATCCAAGCCCATGACGGCGGCGAATTGGGTCGGATTGAAGTTGCGGACAAGGATCGTATCGGGGGTATTGCGACCTCTGGTCGCCATGGGCGCAGCCTGTCTCTGGGCATTGCGGACAGCGTGACGGTGCTCGCCTCATCGGCCGCTGAGGCTGACGTTGCGGCAACACTCATCGCCAATGCGGTGGACCTGCCGGGTCATCCATCGATCACACGTCGCGCCGCTTGCGATATCGACGAGAACAGTGATTTGGGGGAGTTGCCGGTCACTGTTAGCTGTGGTGTTTTGTCAGCCGAGGATTGTGAACGCGCTTTGGCCCGTGGTCTCAACCGCGCGACGTCGTTTCAGGCCCTGGGACGGATCGCGTCTGCGGGTTTGTTCCTCCATGGCCGATCTGTCACAACCGGTGCACACGCATTTTCGTTCCAACAAGAGATACAACATGTCCCAGCTTAATGTCCGGAAAACAGCCTATTCTGTCGAAGAGATTTTCCACGAAGGTGGCCCGGCCCCGGCGAACCCTCTGCGTCGGGCGGCGGCGATTGCGATCATCGAGAACCCATTTGCCGGGCGTTACGAGCCTGATATTCAGTGGTTCATGGAGGACCTCAAGCCACTTGGTTTGCAGATGGCGAGGCGATTGGTTGAGATGCTGGGCGGGGCGGACAAGATTGAAGGCTATGGCAAAGGCGCATTGATAGGTGAGGCGGGTGAGCTGGAACATGGCGCCCTGTGGCACGCTCCGGGGGGGTACGCTATGCGCGAACTTCTCAATGATTCCAACGCGATCGTACCCTCTACCAAGAAAGTCACGGGCGTTGGCGGGCGGCTCGATGTGCCGATCACCCATATAAATGCCTCTTACGTTCGAAGCCATTTTGACAGTATGGAGGTCGGCCTGAACGACGCGCCCAAAGCTCATGAAATGGCCGTCATTCTGGTCATGAGCACGGGACCACGCATCCACGACCGCGCTGGCGGCCTGGCAGCCAAGGATATCAAAGGAGAGGACGGCCTGAGATGAGAGCTAAGATTCGCAAGATCGCTGTAAACATCGAAGAAACGCATTCCGAAATCGGACGAAAGATCGACCCGGCCACCCGCAAGGCCGTCGCCGTTGCAGTAATCGAGAACCCGTTTGCGGGCACCTATACTGAGGACTTAAGCGCATTGATGGAGATCGGTGCAGAGCTGGGAACGCTGTTGGGTCGCAAATGCGTAGAAGCCCTTGGCATCACACCAGAGCAGGCAGAGAGCTATGGCAAGTCGGCCATGGTCGGCGAAAATGGCGAGTTGGAACATGCCGCTGCGATCCTCCATCCCAAGTTGGGCGCGCCGTTGCGTAAAGAAGTGGAAAAAGGGGCCGCCTTGGTGCCGTCTTCGAAAAAGATGGGTTCGCCCGGTCAGGTGCTTGATGTACCGCTTGGGCACAAGGACGCAGCCTATGTGCGCAGCCACTTTGACGGCATCGAAGTGCGGCTGAACGATGCGCCGCGTGCAAATGAAATCATGGTGGCCGTGGCTGTGACCGACAGCGGGCGGCCATTACCCCGTGTCGGTGGCTTGACCCACGATGAAGCAGAAGGCAAAGACGGGCTTCGTTAGGAGCACTTATGTCAAACAGCGTTGATCCCTACCATCTTGAAGACCAGGTCGGATATCTTTTGCGGCTGGCCAGTCAGCGCCATTCGATCATCTTTCAGAACCGAATTTCCAAAGATCTGACGCCGACGCAATTTGCCACGCTGATCCGGGTGGCCGAGAAGAAAGAGGTGTCGCAAAACCAGCTGGGCCGACTTGCGGCAATGGACATTGCGACGATCAAGGGCGTGGTCGACCGGTTGAAGGCTAAGGGACTATTGCAGGCGACTGCCGATCCCGGGGACAAACGCCGCTCGATCATCTCGTTGACCGAAGCGGGGGCGCAATTGATGGAACAGCTATACGCTGACGGGTTCGGGATTTCGCATGAAACCCTCGCACCTCTCAAGAAGTCCGAGCAAAAGACGCTTCTGGCATTGCTCAAAAAGATCACCTGACCTTCAAAGATCGCGTTGCCCGCATTTTGCGCCAAACAACCCAAGTCACCGAAAATCGAGTTTACAGAATACGTTCCGGCAGGCGTTGTGCGGGCGGTGTGTTGCGAGAACGTTCCGAGCAGATCACGCCATCAATGATCGTCATGCCGACACCCGGCAGATTCCCCTGCGCGACGCTTTCAAGCATGTTTTTTCCGGGCGCGTGCTGCGCTTGGTCCAGAAGGACGAAATCGGCGCAACGACCCTTTTCAATAAGACCCACATCCAGATCTCGCTGCCGTGCCGTGTTTCCGTTGCCAAAGCAGAAAGCGATCTCAGCAGGGACGTTGCCAAAGGCCGACAGCATGGCGATCATCCTTAGGATGCCAAGGGGCTGTACGCCTGACCCTGCCGGCCCGTCGGTGCCCAAGATCACCTGATCCAGTTTGCCTAATTCGCGCGCGGTATTCACCGTAAGCACCGCGGCGCGCTCATTGCCGTTATGAACGATTTCAAAGGCTTGCTTGGTGCAGGTCTCACAAAGGCAGATGATCTGATCATCCGGCAGCGCCGAATGACCTCCGTTGATGTGCCCGATCACGTCGGTACCTGTCTCGATCACCATATCCGCGTCGATGAGGCCGGACCCGGGGATGGATGGGCCTCCCGTGTGGATCGTGGACTGAATCCCATGTTTTCTGGCCCATTCGACCATCTGGTTTGCGGTTTTGCCATCTTTTACCGAACCCAGACCAACTTCGCCCAGATATTTCACTCCGGCGTTGGCCAGTTCGGCGAAATCCTCCTCGACCATGCCATGTTCGATGACAGGGGCGCCGGCATGGACCTTGACACCGGAGGGGCGAAAATTCTCATACCAGCGTTGTGCCGCGATCGACATCGCCTTAAGGCCGATCACATCTTTAGGTCGCCCCGGCATATGAACCTCTCCGGCCGAGATCATTGTGGTCACACCGCCGTTCAGAGTGGAGTCGATCCAGTGGAGTTGTTGCTGACGGGGCGTGTAGTCACCTACCACCGGGTGCACATGGCTGTCGATCAGACCGGGGCCAAGCGTCACACCATGGGCGTCTACGATGCTGGTAGCGCCGTCGGTATCGAGGTCCTTTTCATTACCCCATGCGTCTATCTTACCATCTATGGCAATCAGACAATCGCCATCAAAAATCGGTTCTTCCATTTTTCCTGACAGGATCATGCCGATGTTCTTTATGACAAGTTTTTCCATAAGATCCTCCCACTATTCATTAGTATACGAATATAATTAGCGGGCATGCGTCAAGATAATTCTGGGACGAGAGGCATTCTTCACAAATCAATTGACAGGATATTCCATTGCCTCATAATCATTAGTATACTAATGAAATGAATGGCCTGACAAAGGTGGTTGACAAATAATGCCTCATGGTTAGGGCATCTGGCCGCTTTCTTGGTGGCAAGAGGAGGTGATCTGATGGCGCTCGATTCCAAAGAGACAAAGTTCCCGATCCCGGCGGGTGTATTTGCCCAGACCGTAACTGAAGTGCAGCACTATACTGATCGGCTGTTTCGGTTCCGTATGACACGGCCTGCATCTTTCCGCTTCCGGTCCGGTGAATTTGTGATGATTGGCCTGCCAAATGCCGAGAAGCCTGTGTTCCGGGCCTACTCTGTGGCGTCTCCCAGTTGGGATGAGGAGTTGGAGTTTTATTCGATCAAAGTTCCGGACGGCCCGCTCACCGAGCATCTGCAAAAGATCAAGGAAGGTGACACCATATTGATGCGCAAAAAACCAACGGGCACCTTGGTGAACGATGCGTTGTTGCCGGGCAAACGGCTCTGGATGTTTTCTACAGGTACGGGATTTGCGCCCTTTGCCAGTTTGATCCGAGATCCTGAGACCTATGAGAAGTTTGAAGAGGTCATCGTCACCCATACCTGCCGCGAAGTCGCTGAACTTACCTATAGCAAGAACCTGGTTGCGTCTGTGAAAGACGATCCGTTGTGCGGAGAGTTTGCGCATGGCCTGAGCCTTTATGCCACCACCACACGCGAAGACTATCCATTCATGGGTCGCACTACCGATCTAATGACCAATGGCAAACTGTTTGAAGACCTAGAGGTTCCCCCAATTTCGCCAGATACCGACCGGGGCATGATCTGCGGCTCAATGAATATGCTCAAAGATACCAAGGCTCTACTCGAGGAGTTCGGTCTGGTCGAGGGATCGAACAGTAAACCAGACACGTTTGTTGTTGAGCGTGCTTTTGTCGATTAAGAACAACTGCTTGTGTTCTGCTTTTCTGTGATTCACTGAAGGCTTGTCACTTGCCAAAGGCAATCCGCATCATAGTGTAAATCTATAGGTTACCGAGATGGGTGCGCCATCGGACATATAAGGGCGGTGGTCGTTAGAGTTCAGCGCAACAGTTAATTCATAATCGCCGGGCTTCAGCGCTCCGACTTGAAAGCTGTTTTCGTAAAGTCGGCCAAGCTTCAGGCCGTTCAGATAGATATGGGCGTGACCCTGACCGTCGATATGCGGTGTGCCGTCCTCGACAAGGACAAACTCGAAGTTTTTAACGCTAATTTGAACAGCAAATCCGTCAGTGCTGACCTGCGGGTCCTGAACCAGCGCGATCGTCGGGCTAGGGGAGATTTCGATGCCGTTGGCATTGCTGTGGTCCATTAACGTCATACTGCCGGTTGCCTCTGGATTCAGGATGCGAGTCACCACCTCGCTGCCATCGTCAAACGTGAGCGCCAGCGAATGATAAGTGCCTTCGGGAAAGCTTCCGTCGGGCACTTGCAACATGATATGGGCCCCGTCCATTGCCAGTTGCGCCGGATCGCCACCAGGCACTACAAGTGGTTTGTCATGGCCAGGGTTCATTAATGACGTGTGGGCTCCAGATGGCGACGTGACGCTTTGAAGAATGCGAGGGTCACCGTCATTTTGCAGCTTAAGAGTGACCATGAACAGCGATCCCGACGCCCCCATCGGCGCGGCGCGCCCGTCGCTGACCTTTACAGCAGTTTGCGGCGTACCTGCGAATATGTAGGCGAAACCCAACGCGGCCGCGATACCTGCCACAGCGAACCAGCGTTTGCTCATCTGACTTGCCTCCTTGCAAGAATTTGTGTGTATGCTAACGAAGTGAAGTTGATTGTGAAGTCATTTCTAGCGTTAATTTGCGCCACTATGGTTGCTGGACCAGCCTTTGCCCATGCCGCCGATCAGGGTTTTGTGCTTCTTTTGCCCACCACCGCCTACATCACTGGTGGTGCAGCGACTGTGGCTGCGACAATCCTGCTGCTTGTTTGCCTGAGACCAGGGCAGATTGAGGTTATACTGCGGCCCATTACATTGCCTCTCAAGCGCGGTCGAGGCCGATGGTGCAACTGGGGTCAGATCGCAGCCTCCCTTTGTCTGATGTTGTTGATACTGATTGGTCTAAGGGGCCCAACGGACCCGCAAGCGAACCTCATGCCTTTGGTGTTGTGGACCATATGGTGGATGTTGCTTTTCATGGTGCAAGCGCTGATCTTCGATGTCTGGAAATGGGTTAATCCCTGGCCGGGCTTGCACCGTCTGTTGGCCCCAGATCACAAAGCACCTCTGACACTTGCAAAAAAACTTTCGATTTGGCCGGCTGTTGTTCTTATGGCGGCGTTTCAGGGCTTTGTTCTTGCCGATGCAGCACCAAACGATCCGGGCAGGCTTGCGAGTTTCGCGCTTGGATACTGGGGTTTTACAGTACTGGGTATGACCCTTTTTGGGCGCAAATCCTGGCTTGGTCAGGTCGAGTGCTTTTCGGTCTTGTTCGCACTGATCGGCACAATCAGATCGGTGCGCGGGTCAGCATTTGGCGTGCCGGGATGGCAAGTCTTTCACGGTAATCAGTTTGATCTAAGCCATGCGGCCTTTGTAATAATTATTCTCGCATCCGGCAGTTTCGATGGCCTCTACGAGACCTTCTGGTGGCTAGATCAGTTAGGGGTCAATCCCTTGGAGTATCCGGGGCGAACCGCGATGATCTGGCCAACGACGCTTGGCCTCTACACCAGTATGCTACTGCTGACGTGTATTTTTGCGCTCGCCGTTTACTTGGGAACGGTACTGGTGAACGAGACCGCTTCCTTCAAAATAGCCTTCATCCGCTTTTCCATCACCTTGCTGCCGATTGCGATCGGCTATCATTTTGCCCACTATTTCGTGACGTTTCTGGTTCAAATTCAGGTTGTAGTCGCAACACTGGCCGATCCTTTCGCGCTTGGCTGGAATCTGTTCGGACTAGGCAGCCGCCCCGTCAGGGTCGGGTTTCTGACGGTTCCAGACACTGTGAAGACCATCTGGCTCACCCAGACCGGTGTCGTTGTATTGTCGCATGTTTTGGCCGTCATCTTGTGCCACAGGACAGCTGAGGCTCTTTGCACATCCCGCCGGGACATTCTGCTGTTGCAATTGGGTCTGTCTATCTTGATGATTTTCTATACGATTTTCGGGCTGTGGCTGCTTTCCAGCCCGCGCGGAGCCTAAAAAATGTAGACAACTCGTTAGTATACATACAAACTGATCACAAAAGAGAGGCGAAACATCGCCCTAAAAACAACAGAGGAGATGAACGCCATGACAAAGACTTCAAAGATCAGTCGCCGTAGTACACTGCTTGGTCTCGGGGCCGGTGCAAGTGCTCTGGCCGCGGGTGGGGTGTTGCCTGGTTCTCTTGGTTTTGCGCAAGCGCAAAGTTCGGCGCCGATCAAAATCGGATTCCAAAAGCACGCGACTGGCATTGGCGCTGCATATGGCCGCTGGTATGACGTGGCAACTAACGCCGCTGCTGCGCGCATCAACGAAATGGGCGGCATCAATGGTCGCCCGGTCGAGATCATCACTGAAGACGACGCAACCGATCCTGGGCGTGGGGCCGAAGTGCTTGAAAAATTTGCCAACCAACACGAGGTAGACGTCGCTTTCGGTACCTTGTTCAGCCACGTGGTAATTGGCTCTGCGCCCCGCGCGGGCGAGTTGAAACTGCCTTATTTTGTTGTCTCCGAAGGTCACCATGTCGCCAGCGGCATGCTGAATCGCTATACGCTGCAACCAGGTATCACTGATGTGAAAAGTCAGGTTATTTCGATGGCACCCTTCGTCGCCGACAATCTGGGTAAGAAGGTCACGATGATTTATCCTGACTTTGCTTTTGGTCATGATCATCGCGACTTTTTCTCGCAAGCGATTGAAGCGCAGGGGGGCGAAGTTGTTGCGAAGATTGCTATTCCGCCCACCGAGACAACCTTTACCCGCTATTTCCCAAGCATCCCGCGCGAAACCGAAGTGATCTATCATGTGATGGTGGGCCCGGCAGTACTGACATTCGTCAAGGAAATGGGCGAATTCTTCGGGCCCAGCCGACCCGAGATTTTTGGTTTTATCGACAGCCTTGAAGCGGTTGATATACAAAGCCCCGGGCTTGAGTTCCTCGAAGGCACGTATTTCTGGGAAGGCATGCCGCGCTATAAGCAAGCCAACGAATCGGAGGCGGCCTCAGCCTATCGTGCGGCAGTTGGCGTGAATGACAGTGGCGCTGCGATCGATGACCCGGCCAATGTTGCCACTTACGCTCATATGTTCGGGTGTTGGGAAACGATGCATATCATCAAAGCTGGTATGGAAGCAGCGGACTACCAAGGGCCTGCAGATCGCTCCAAACTGATCGAAGCGGTCGAGGCGATGACTGACATGCCGGAATCCATCGAACATCCGCAGGGTGAAAAAGTCTTTAACGGCAAGACCCATCAGACCTTTGGCAAACAGTATATCTCAAAGGTTGGTGATGGCCGTCTTGATGTGGTGCATACCGCGTCAATCGAGGATGGCCTTTATGAAGATGAGGTGGATTACACCACGCAATCCTTCTGATCCCGACATTAGGCAAAAGCGAGACTGGGTATGGACTTCGGGCCTCACCTGATGCTCGCCTCCATCGAGGGGGCGGTCATTTCGGCTATTCTTGTGCTGACGGCAATGGGGCTCAGCATTGTGTTCGGCGTCATGCGCGTTGTGAATGTCGCCCATGGCGAGTTCTTCATGCTGGGTGCGGTATTTGCCTGGGCGGTAAGCACGTTGATCGGCGGCCATGCTGGTTTCGGTTTCGTGGCTGCCCTGCTTATAGTGCCGGTTTTGGTCGGCTGCATTGCGGCGGGGGTCGATCAGCTGATCCTAAAGCGGATCGACTATGACGTGGACCGGACCATCGTAGCCACGATTGGCGTACTTTATATTGTGCAGCAATCGACGCTGATGCTGTATGGACCCGAGGCGCGGCCCGTCGCGCCACCGTTCAACACTCGCTTGGCACTGCCCTGGTTCGAATTTGGTGCAGATGGATTCCAAATGATCTGGCCCTGGGGGCTAAGCGTGACGACCTACAAGCTGTTCGTGATAATAGCGGCGATTTCCGTGTTGGGGATGCTTTGGTTTGTGCTGACGCGCACCAAGATCGGATTGATCATGCGTGCAACGCAGCAGGATCGCGAGATGGCTCAGGCCTTTGGGGTGCCGGTCAATCGTGTGTACTCTTGGGTATTTGGCCTGGGTGCAGGGCTGGCAGCACTAGGTGCTGTGTTGGTGGTTCCAATTCAGCAGGCCCATTATCTGATGGGCGGAGATCCATTGTTGCTGGCGTTTATCGTGGTAATCATCGGCGGTCTCGGAAGTTTGCCCGGCACTGTGATTGCAGCGGTGCTGATCGGAATGAGCGACGGCATTATCTCGGTCTTTTTCTCGCCGACTCTGGCCAAAATCATCGCGACCTTCCTTGTCGCAATGGTGCTTGTGTTTAGGCCGCAAGGCTTGATGGGGCGGGTGGCGGCCTGATGACGGTGTCCAGAACAACCGCTTTGCATTTCGGCACCTTACTTGTGCTTATCGCATTGTTCTTCGTGCTGCCCGCCTATCACGTCGGAGCCTTCTCGCGAATCATGGTGCTTGCGATTTATGCCATCGGGTTCAATCTGCTGTTTGGCTATACCGGCCTGCTGAGCCTTGGCCACGCCATGTTCTTTGCCGCCGGAATGTACGGGTTTGGGCTGAGCATGAATTTCGGCGGACTGTCAGTGCTGCCAGCTTTTGCAGTTGGCGTCCTTGCTGCGGGATTGTTGGCGCTGGGCGTAGGCTTATTGGCGCTGCGTACCATCGGTGTCGCGTTCATGATCGTGACGCTGATGTTTGCTCAAACCTTCTATCTCGTGATCCTGTATTTCGGAGAATACACGCGCGGTGACGAAGGCTTCATCATTCAACAGGCCCAACGCAACCTCGCTGGGATTGACCTGACAACGGAAACGGCACGTTACTTCGCTGCATTTACCCTTTTCGCCATCTGCTTTCTCGCCATGGCGCGTTTGGTGCAAAGCCCATTTGGAAAGCGACTGGTTGCCATACGGGAAAACGAAGAGCGAGCCCGGATGTTGGGATATGACGTAGGGCGGCTGAAACTTGCTGCGCTGGTTGTATCTGGCCTGTTTTCAGGTGTCGCAGGCGCCGCCTACGCGATGCTGTTCGGCTATGTCGGTGCAAGCTTTGCCGCGGTGCATTATTCTATCTTCCCGCTACTGTGGGTCTTGCTGGGCGGGGCCGGAACCACGATCGGACCTCTCATCGGTGTCATCTTCATGTTCTATCTGATTGACATTTCCAGCAGTTTCACCAACGCATATATGCTTGTTGCCGGTGTTGCTTTGGTTCTGCTGACCCTGTTCGCCCCCCAAGGTATTGCGGGCACAATACGCAAGAGAGCTGTGTCATGGTTGCCGTAAATATCCTTGAGACCAAAGGCCTGACCAAGATCTATGGCGGGCTCCAGGCCAATACTGACATAGATTTCTCTCTGCGAAGGAATGCAATTACAGCGTTGATAGGGCCCAACGGCGCGGGTAAGTCGACATTTGTTGGAATGGTTAGCGGGCGGACTCCACCAACCCGCGGCAGCGTTTCATTCGAAGGCCGGGACATCAGCCAACTGCCCGCACATAAACGCATGCAACTCGGCATGGCCTATACGTTCCAAATCACTTCGATCTTTCCCGGACTGACGGTTGAAGACAACGTCGCCCTTGCTGCCGGCCGCAGGCTTGCGCATGACAAAGTAGCCCATGCTGAAAAGACGGCTACTGTGCTGGATAGAATTGGATTGAAGGATCGCGCTGGCCAGGTTGCTTCGGACCTCAGTTATGGCCATCAACGGGTTCTTGAAATTGCCATGGGACTGGCGCAGGATCCCAAACTTTTCATCCTTGACGAGCCGACCCAAGGTCTGGCCGAAGGTGAAGTTGAAGCGTTTGTGGCGCTCATGCGGACGATGGCCGAAGAAACTACGATCCTGCTGATCGAGCACAATATGCGGGTGGTCGCTGAAACCGCCGATCATGTTGCAGTGCTGGATCAGGGTCGCCTTTTGGCCTCGGGTAGCTTTGACGAAATTCGCGCGAACGCTGCCGTGCAATCCGCCTATTTGGGGGCGCCCGCCGATGTTTGAGGTCCAGAATATCCACACCGGCTATGGCAAGGTAAAAGTGCTGTTTGGCGTGTCGTTGACCGTCAGTGCAGGGGAAATTCATTGCCTGATGGGCCGCAACGGGGCGGGCAAAACGACATTGCTGAAAGCAATCATGGGGCAACTACCGCTGAGCCAAGGTGAGGTCATCTTGGATGGTGAACGCCTCAGCGGCCTGCCTGCACACCTCGTGCCACAACGCGGAATGGGCTATATCCCGCAGGGACGGCGGCTTTTTCCTGAGCTTACGGTTTCAGAGAACATCGAAATGGGCCTTTTGGCACGGGGTGAAGGTGCAGATACACGAGATTGGGTGCTTGAACTCTTTCCCCGGCTCAAGGAACGTCTGAGCCAAGTCGCTGGTACACTTTCAGGAGGCGAACAGCAGATGTTGGCCACAGCCCGAGCGTTATGCCTGCGCCCCAAGGTATTGCTTTTGGACGAACCGACCGAAGGCTTGCAGCCTTCAATGATCGAACAGATCCGGCAAGTCGTGGTTAAAATGAAAGCAGAAGGCTACGCTATCGTCCTTGTGGAACAGCGTATCGATGCGGTTTTGTCGATTGCTGACCGGATCTCCTTTATTGAAAACGGCCAAGATCGTGTGACTGTCCAACCCGCAGATGTCGCTGAAGATCAGACGATCCTTACACGTTACCTCGGTGTCTAACAGCATCGACCCAGATAAGCTTCTGTAGATTTTTCTGGATTTGGATCGAAATCATCGCTGTAAGCGGTGCCTATTCCGTCACCAATCCGTCAGAAGTTGGCTCAAAAAATTCCAGTTCATATAAATGTCAGCGCATGGTGAATGGATTGGCCATTGCCGCATCTGACGTATTGATCCAGGTGGTTTTGGTTCTCGTGTAGTCATAAACCACGTCAATCCCGGCCTCTCGCCCATAGCCGGACTGATTGAACCCACCAAATGGGGCAATGGGAGAGACTGCGCGATACGTGTTCACCCAGCAAATCCCTGCTTTGAGCCGTCCTGACACACGATGTGCACGGGCGACGTTTTGGGTGAATACCCCCGCGCCGAGCCCATATGGCGTTTCATTGGCGATTGCGATGGCTTCCTCTTCCGTATCAAACGGGATCAAGGACATAACCGGGCCAAACATCTCAACCTTCAGGGTCTCGATGTCGGTATTGGGGCATTCCACAAGCGTCGGCGCCATATAGTTGCCAGCGCGCTCCAACCTGCTTCCACCAAAACGGATTCGCGCGCCCGCGGAACGGGCGGCATTTAGCGCGGCCTCTATTTTCTGTATCTGCGCTGACGTACAAAGAGGTCCGATTTGCGTATCGGGCGCAAGAGGATCGCCGACAGTGACGCCCTCCATTTTGGATTCAATCAGAGATACGATCTTTTCAAATACCGGGCGGTGGACAAGCCCACGACTACCAGCCACACAGCTTTGCCCTGATGCGCCAAAATTCCCTGCAATCAATCCATTCGCGGCACCATCGAGATCAGCGTCATCAAAAACGACCATCGGGGATTTTCCCCCAAGCTCAAGCGAGGTAACCGCGAAATTTTCGGCCGAGTTGCGAACGACATGACGCGCGGTTTCCGGCCCGCCGGTAAAGGCAATACGGTCTACATCCGGATGGCGCGTCAAGGGTATGGCGCAGTTTTCGGCATCACCAGTGAGGACCGATACAACGCCAGGCGGAAACCCGGCTTCTTTAATGAGACGGGCAAATTCAAGCAGAGGCGCAGGAGCGATTTCTGAGGCTTTTAGTACAACTGCACAGCCCGCAGCCAGGGCCGGTCCCAACTTGGTTGCGGTCAGGAACATTTGTGCGTTCCAGGGGACGATCGCGACCACAACGCCGATCGGCTCGCGCTGGGTAAACGCATGCATGTCGGGTTTATCAATGGGCAGAACCGCACCTTCGATCTTGTCTGCCAGTCCCGCATAATAGCGATAGTAATCCCCGACATAGGCGGATTGCGCCGCAGTCTCAGCCAGCAGCTTGCCGCTGTCGGTAGTTTCGATGCGGCCGATCTGTTCGGCATGCTCCTCGATCAATTCTGCCAGACGATACAACAGCTTGCCACGCTGAGTTTGGGTCATGTCGCGCCATGCAGGGTCGTTGAGGGCCCGGCGAGCGGCACTGATCGCGCAATCAACATCGTCGGGTGCCGCACAGGCAAAGGTGGCCCAATGTGTTCCGGTGGCGGGGTTTTCCGAGGACATGGTTTGCCCTTGGGCACCGTCGGTAAATTCCCCGTCGATGAAAAGCTGGTAATGTGGTTTCTGGTCCATCTCTTCCCTCACTGGAATGCTGGCATGACGTCGTCGATAAAGCGGGCAAGCGAGGCGCGCTTACGCTCAAAACTCATGCCGCTGTCGATCCAGAATGAGAACTCATCATACCCTAAATCTTCGTAGCGTTTAATCTGATCAATCACCTCAGTTGCGGTTCCGACCGTCAGATCACGCCGCAGGTTTTCCGGGGCCATCAGCGTGTTGGCAGCGATTTCTTCTGCGGTCAGTTGTTGGATCAAACCCTGTTTCACTGGCCGCTTGTTCTGGAACCATGCACCAAAATAGCAATAAAACCGCGACAACTCTTGTGCAGCTAAATCTACATCGGCTGCATCTTTTCCGACATATGTGTGGTGCAAGAGCATGATTTTGGGGCGTGGCCCAGCATACCCTTCACAAGCGTCATTGAAACGGCCGACCAGACTCTCAATCTCTTCCATCCCTTGCCAGAGTGGGGTGACCTGGATGTTAAATCCGTTGTGAACGCCAAATTCATGGCTGTTGGGATCACGCGCGGCGATCCAGATCGGAGGCCCGTCTTTCTGAACAGGTTTCGGCGCAGAGGTCGTTGCGGGAAACTGAAAGAACTCTCCTTCATGTGCACAATCGCCAGCCCATAGTTTGGGGATCAGGGGCACCAATTCGCGCATGCGTTGCCCGGCCTCCCACGCGTCCATACCCGGCATGAGACGTTCGTATTCATAAGAGTAAGCACCGCGCGCGATGCCAAGCTCGATCCGGCCACCTGTAATCAGGTCCGCCGATGCAGCTTCGCCTGCCAGTTTGATGGGGTGCCAGAAAGGGGCGATGACTGTACCGGTCCCAAGTTTCACATGGTTGGTGTGATTGGCGAGGTTGACCAGTTCCAACAAAGGGTTAGGGGAAATGGTGAAATCCATTCCATGATGCTCACCCGTCCAGACCGCGCGCATTCTGGCGTCATCGGCCATTTTGCACAGCTCGATGAAATCGCTGTGAAGATTTTCCTGGCTTTGATCAGGGGTCATGCGTTCCATGTGCGCAAAAAGCGAAAAATCCATGGATCAGTTCCTTTCAATCAAGCTATGAACATCGCCGCGATCCGCATTGCCAAGGTAAAACCCAAAGCTGTTCGTGCGGGATTCGAGCGCATACCGCAGCATCATGTCGGCAATCGCGGAGGTCGTGTATGAGAGGGTCGGCAGGGTAGCGGTTGGGATGGGTTGCAACGAAGATTGTCCGGTTTGCACGCCACTTTGGGCCAGAAAGTAAACATGGTGGGTCTGGCTTTGCGCATCGTCATAGACAGAATAAACCGGGCCAAGCTCGACGGGGCTTCCCTGCAATGCGAGGGCGTCGGTCAGGTCCTGCCGCAGATTGCCATTGTCGCTTAGGCTGATCTGAGGCGGTCGGTATCCATCGTCAGTGAGTTCCAGCAAAACGCAGTCGTTTGAGTTAATAATTGCGCCACAAGTTGTTGTGCCACCATTCCGGTCCATCGCGGCGCGTTCGAGGCCAAGGCTGAAATACTGCCCGCCGGTATATCCAAGCCCAAGGGCGTCGGATTCAGTGAACGCTTGCACTTCTCCGATCAGGATTTGGTGGTCCCCTGCAGGCAAGGATTGCCATGTGCTGCAAGAAAACTGAGCAATAGCCCCATCGATCAACGGAATGCCGTTCAGATCGAGCGTATGGGGGACCGCGGCGAAACGATCTCCGGTGAAACTGGCGAATGTATTGGATACTTCTTGCTGCCCCTCGGCCAGAATACTAATGGCGAAGTGACTGCAGTTCGAGAACTGGTCAAAGGTCGACAGAAACCGACCCGGACAAACCAGAAGCAGAGGCGGGTCAAGCGAGACCGACGAAAAGGAATTGGCGGTGAAACCGCAAAGCGTTCCGTCATTTGCGCGGCAGGTCACCACGGTCACGCCGGTCATGAAACGGCCAAACGCGCTGCGTAGGGTGCGGGGATCAATCTCTGCCATGAGCTGACTTTCTAGCAAATTCCAGCAGCGCAGAATTGACTTCGGCTGCATGTGTCATGGGCATCATGTGCGCAGCACCTGTGATTATTTGGGCTTTTCCTTTCGGGGTAAGCGAGGCCATGGTTTCAGACATCTCGGGTGTCGAATTGGGTTCGGCGCTCCCCGTCAGGAAAAGTGCGGGGCAGGTCAGCGCAGAGAGCGTGTCGATATCTGGGCCATTTTCATGCGCAAATATGCTGTAGGCTCTGCGGTAGGCCATCGGGTCGACGTTTGTGAGCCAATTTCTGCAAACCTCTTTCTCGATGACATCTGCATCACCGAACCAACGGGCCAGGGTAGGCGTCGGGTCAGCGCCTGTTTCCGTGTCCAAAAGAGATGCGCGCGCTTTTACGGCTTTGGCGGCTGTATCACTTCGATTGAATATGGCATTCAGCGCCGCCACACCCAGCACCTTTCCCTTATGTCGCGCGGCCAAATCCAATGCGATCATGGCCCCCATGGAATGACCAATGACGATTGCCGGTGTATCCAGGCCGGATGCAATCGTATCTGTATAACTCCGGAGGTCTTGTGCTCCGGCTGGCAAGGCGCTCGCGCCATGGCCCGGCATGTCCACTGCGGTTACACGGAACATTGACGACAAGGTGTCCAGTTGCGCGTTCCACGCTTCGGCCCGAAGCCCGACACCATGTATCAACAGAACCGCAGGACCATCACCTTGGCGGATCGCGCGGAGACGTCCGAAATCAGACCGCGGCCGGGTTGTCCAGATCATGGCCCAAATCCTTCAAGTCCTGATAGCGATCTCCAATCCTATGATGGGGGCGTCCACCGGTAGCTGCTCCCAGCACCACCACGATCTCGTCATCCCGCGGAGCATCAGGGATCGAGAATTGGATGGTGAGGTAGTGTGATCGCCGGCCAGCATCGTTTTTGTCCATCAGTGGAACCATGATAGGTGCATTGGCCGTTCCGCGTGTATTGGTAAACGCCAGATAAGATTTCGCGCCGACCGCCTCACGATAAAAATTGCCGAAGCGCAGCGTATGAATCAGTCCCGAGGCATGCTCGACCTCGCCGTTCAGACCAACCACGGCGGCTTTGCCATAAGCTTCGATCGCATCTCCGCCGCCGGCCAGAGCGATCATCCGGTTGGTTATCATCTCTCCCAAAACAGGGCCATAAGCCTGTATTTCGGGTTTCAGGTCCTCAACAAACCGCCCTGCCCAAGGGTTTTTGACAACTGCGGCAACAGCGAACATGCGCCAAGGTTGTTGTGTTTCTTTGAAACCTTCGATGAGAACTTCTTCATCATAGGTCACGATCTTCCGTATCTCGGGGCGCATAAATTTCTCCTGTTCGCTACCCGAGAAATTCAGAGATTACACCGACTTTGACAAACGATTGATTTAAGGGCTTATGTATTAAAAAGACTAATGGCTTACTTGACCCATGAAAAAATCGCTGCCCCCGCTGACCTGGTTTCGCGCGTTCGAGGCCGCTGCGCGCCATCTGAGTTTTACCGCTGCCGGTGAAGAGATCGGCCTGACCCAATCTGCGGTCAGTCAACAGGTAAAATCCCTTGAAACACGGCTGCGTGCAGCTTTGTTTACGCGCCATGCGCGTGGATTGTCGCTGACCGACGAAGGGCGCAAACTGCTGCCTCAGGTCGGGGCGGCACTGGGGGTGTTGTCTGCAGCGACAGATACATTTGATACTGGGCCGTCAGAGAACCTTTTGACCATCGCGTCGTCAGTCAGTGTTGCCCAGTGGATTATCGCGCCAAACCTTGCTGAATTTCGGAAGAGGCATCCGAATACCCGCGTTCGTCTTCTAAGTGCGGTATGGCCGGACGAGTTCAGTTCTGCACGTGCAGATGTAGAAATCCGCTTCGGATCAGAAAAACAGGTAGGAAGAAATGCCAGATTGCTAACACCTAACCGGCTCATTGCCCTCAAATCACCCAGCCTTAAAGGTGGGGTAAGTGATTTGCCGTTGATCGAAGCGGTCGGCACATCCAGCGGATGGAAAGAATGGTCCGCAAAGGTTGAGCCTGTTCCGGAGCCTCAGATTTTTGCGGATTCGTACGGTGTGGCCTTGCACTTTGCTGCCCACGGCAATGGAATTGCGCTTGTGAGCGAACTTCTGATCAAACACGCGATCAATTCTGGTGTGCTTGAAAGGGCGCATCCGGCAACCGTCGAAAGTAACGAAGGATATTACCTGTCGAGCAACGAAGAGAATGAATTTGCAAGGCAATTTCAGGGCTGGCTATTGGAGCAATTACCACAACAATAAAGAGATCAATGTCTCGAAAACACTAATCTACGAGTGGTTTGCCCTATTTGATACCAGAGACAAATTTCCAGTTAATGGATGTGGGCCATTCGCATTAGTCTAGATTCCCACTTTGCAACAAACAAACAGTCGACCAAAGCGGGCGCAAAGCTTATTGGAACACCCTAAATGGCATTTACCGACCCAAAGACTGAGAAGCTGAATGGTGGGCGACCCTGGAATCGAACCAGGCGTGCGTCTCCGCGAGGGAGTTACAGTCCCCTGCCACACCTTGCGGCCTGTCGCCCACTGTCAGGCGTTGCACCTGACGTGGAGGCGTGATTACTAGCGCGTCTAAAGGGCGTCAACAGGAAAATACCGCTTTGACGCAGGAAACCGAATTCCCGGCCCGGAGGCCCGTAATATGAAGAAACCAAAGTGGGTCGTTGAGAAAGAACAGGCGCGAAAAGCTGCTGCTGCGGAAACCGTATGGCTGTTTGGATTACATGCTGTTCGTGATGCCTTGATGAACCCGAAACGGCAGAAGTTGCGTTTGATCGTGACCCGAAACGCCCGCGATAAGCTAGCGGAATCCATTGATTTTTCCGGGATTGAGGCCGAGGTAGTTGATCCACGGAAATTCACGGCTCCGATTGATCCGGGCTCTGTTCATCAGGGGGCTGCGCTTGAGGTCAAGCCACTGGACTGGGGTGGACTTGCCGAGAATTGTATCGGGCAGGAAAACCCGCGTGTGCTGCTTTTGGATCGGGTAACGGACCCACATAACGTTGGGGCGATTCTCCGTTCAGCGGAAGTATTTGGCGCAAGTGCAGTAATTGGCACGCGGCACCATTCGGCCCCTGAAACGGGCGCACTGGCAAAAACTGCCAGCGGTGCGTTGGAACGGCAACCGTATCTGCGTGTCCGTAACCTGGCTGACACGATCAATGCGCTGCAGGATATGGGCTTTCTGGTTCTGGGTTTGGATGGTGAGGCAGACGAAACTATCGAAACCGTATTGGAGGGCAAACGAGCGCAGCCAGTAGCGCTAGTATTGGGGGCCGAAGGACCGGGCCTGCGTCAAAAGACCAAAGAAACTGTGGACCAGCTGGTCAAGATTGACGCGGCGGGCGGATTTGGGTCACTCAATGTCTCAAATGCTGCCGCAATTGCACTATATGCGTCACAGCCGAGATGACAGGAGGTTCACATTTCCACGCCGCACAAAATCGCCACCTGCTGCTATTGTGGAACCCGCGCCGCGCTGGTTCTTAGGGGGAAACAGCAACATGAACTAAGTTGCTCAAGCTGTGGTGCGCCTTTGCATAACCTCAAGATGGTTCCAAAGGCCAAGCTTGTTGATCGTCCGGTCCAGAAATCCAGGCCAACCAATTACAATATAAAGAATAGGAAGAAGAAAAAGGGCCTGTTTTCGCGCGTATTGGACGAGGCCTGGGATGCTATTGAAGACGTTTTCGATTGAAGACCGCACGCGTGTTCACAAGGGCGTCATGGGGGTTTTCGTGACTAGATGAAATGTGCAACTTAAAACCCTCTCAAATTCAATCGATGAATCAGTGATGCTGTCCCGACGTTCCTTTTTGACCAGTCTCGCATGTCTTGCCGTAGCGCCTTCAGTAAGAGCGCAGGAAAAGCCAATGTTCTATTCGGACGGTGGATTGGCTGTTTCTGGTTATGATGCGGTCTCATACTTCAGGATCGGAACGCCTACGCTGGGGAAATCTGATTTTTCCCTGATGTGGAAGGGGGCCGTGTGGCAGTTCACATCGGAAGAAAATCGTGACAGATTCGAGCGCAACCCACGGGCTTTTGCTCCTCAGTTTGGTGGATATTGTGCGTATGCGATGGTGCAGGGGATGCTCAGCAGCACTGACCCGCAAGCATGGCAGATCGTTGACGGAAAGTTGTACTTGACCCATTCGGAAGCGATTGAGCGTATCTGGAAACAGAACGTGTCGCAGAACATTCGCGAGGCCGAGGGGCATTGGCCTCAAGTTCTGTATAACTGATCGGCAAATCTCCGCCAATTGTGACTTGTCATCACAAAAATGCGCGCCCCCTCTTTTTTTTCACAAACTTAGGCTTAAATGTCACAGTGACCGCGGAATGGAACTGCCGCGGGTCATTTCACTGTCCCTCGTTCCAACAACTGGCGCTCAGGCAAGACCTGAGCGCTTTTTTCTTTTTGGCATGGCGTCTAGGGTGCGATCATGCCTGATTACTCTGACCAGTTCCTGACCACAGTGTTGAAACGTACCAAGGTTGTTGCCGTTGTTGGCGTGTCGATGAATCCGGTAAGGCCCAGCTACTACGTTGCGCGTTACTTGTCGCTCAAAGGCTATACGGTGATTCCGGTGAACCCGGGGCATGCCGGTAAACCTCTCTTTGGTCAGACGGTCAGGGCGTCGTTATCCGAGATCTCTGAAGCGGTAGACATGGTTGATATTTTTCGACGCTCTGAAGCCGTTCCGCCTATCGTTGACGAGGCTTTGGCCGAGTTGCCGAATCTACGCACGATCTGGATGCAGATCGGCGTAGAGCATGCCGAGGCCGCCGCCAGAGCGCAGGCCCGCGATATTGACGTGGTCATGAACCGCTGCCCCAAAATCGAATATCAGCGCCTGTTTGGCGAGCTGCGGATGGGTGGGTTTGCAACGGGCGTCATTTCGTCCAAACTCTAAGCAATTCATGGCTATAGCGCTTTCACAGCAATATCGCGCTATGATTGGATTGCCAGTCGGTCTTGGTTGAGTGCCGCCTTGGTGCAATCCGCTGATTCCCAGCCTCCCGAAATTGAACCTGTCTGATCCCTGCGGAGGGGCTTGTGAAATGGAAAGTGAGCTAAGAACAATGTCAATTCCAGAACCACCATTTGAAGGTGCTTGCTTATGTGGTGCGGTGCGCGTTCGTGTGACGGCATCCCCCCTGTTAACCGTTGCGTGCCACTGCCGTGATTGCCAAAAATTCAGTGCGAGCGCTTTTTCTCTTACCACCATGTTCCCAAGCGATAGTTTCTCCTATGACGGCGAACTGGTTCTGGGTGGTCTTAGATCGGTCGAACGCGCGCATTATTTCTGCAAATCGTGTCTGAACTTCATCTACTCTCAGCTCAAAGGAGCACCGGAACGGGTCAACCTGCGGACGTCGATCTTAGATCAAGCAGCTTCATTCGAGCCATTTCTCGAAGTGATGACAGAGGCGAAGATGCCTTGGGTGGATGTTCCTGCTGTTCGCAGCTACTCCCGATTTCCGGAAACACCGGAAGAGCTGCAATCGCTAATGCGCGACTATTCAAAACGCTGAATCCCGGTGGAGACAGACTGAACTGTCACGGGCTTTCGAGGTCGAACACATCGGAGCCTGATGATGCACAACGGGTTCAGTTCAAAGCCAATCGGGTCAGTTGCCCGACTTGTTCCTGACGACGCTTTTCCAGAACCTCTTCGCGTGGAACCCACTCGTAACGGGTATCCTCAACTAGGGGCGACCAGAATAGCACTCCACCATAGCGCCAGGGGTCCAGGACGACGCCATCATACATGCTCTCGCCTTTGCGGCTGATAATGGCAGTGCTGTGGTCGATGCGGAACGGGTTATCCGCATTGGCAATAGCGCGGTGCATCTCGAGCGTACGGAATTGTTCCTGATCCAGTCGCCGCTCGATATCCTCGGCCCAATGCCAGCACAAGCCGCGCGGGCGCAGGCCTTTGTTGACCTTGGCATTGTGGATCAGCGGAGGGTCTGTGATTTTGTATTCCTGCACCAGCTGCGCAGTATAGGCATGGGCGATGCGGGCGGCGCGGGTGGCTTCTTCCGGGTCGATATCGGGACCGAGGCTTTGGATCTCGGCGGCAAGCCGCTGGACCTCATCTCCAGAGGAAGGGGGAGGGGTGGCGCAGGCCGTGAGGGTGGCAAGTGCTGCTGCGAACACCAAAGCTCTGATCATCTGCGCGCCCTTTGCCTCAATGCACCCGAACCCGGAGTATAGCGAGCTGGGTTATCGCACGAAACCCGCTTACCCCTTGGGTCGGGATGCCTTTTCAGTGATGCCACTGGTACCCTGGCGTTGGGCCAGTTCGGCCAACACATCGTCCAGTTCTACATCGCGCGCGGCGAGCATGACTAGCAAGTGGTAAAGCACATCCGCCGCCTCAGAGGTCAGCTTTTCTTTGTCGCCTTTGGCTGCCTCAATGATCGCTTCGATAGCCTCTTCACCAAATTTCTCAGCACATTTCTCAGGGCCTTTGGACAACAGCTTGGCGGTCCAGCTGCTGTCAGGATCCGCCCCTTTGCGGGCCTCAATGGTTGCGGCCAAATCGTGTAGAATACTCATGTCAGCCTCATTGGAATGCCGGCGGCGGCCATATGTTCTTTGGCCTCTTGGATGGTGTATTCGCCGAAATGGAAGATCGAGGCCGCCAGAACAGCGCTTGCCCCACCCTTGGTGACGCCTTCGACCAGATGGTCCAGATTGCCGACGCCACCGCTTGCGATCACTGGTACATCGACGGCATCTGAAATCGCGCCGGTCAGGGGCAGGTTGAATCCGGCCTTGGTGCCATCGCGATCCATCGAGGTTAGCAGGATCTCTCCCGCGCCCTTGGCGACAACGGTCTTGGCAAACTCAACCGCGTCGATACCGGTGGGCTTGCGACCGCCATGGGTGAAAATCTCCCACTTGCCGGGGCTAACGGTTTTGGCGTCGATGGCGCAGACGATACACTGACTGCCGAACTGGTCCGCCGCCTCAGCAATCACATCCGGGTTGGCCACAGCGGCCGAGTTAAAGCTGACCTTATCCGCTCCTGCCAACAGCAGGGCACGTACATCATCCTTGGTGCGAACTCCGCCACCCACGGTCAGGGGGACAAAGCATTGTTCTGCCGTGCGTTGGACGACATCAAACATGGTGCCGCGATTTTCGTGGGTTGCATGGATGTCGAGAAAGCAGATTTCGTCGGCTCCAGCAGCATCATAGGCCTTGGCGGACTCCACCGGATCACCCGCATCGCGTAGGCCCACGAAATTCACACCTTTGACCACGCGGCCATCAGCGACATCCAGACAGGGAATGATACGGGTTTTCAGCATTGGGTATCCTCTGTTGCTGGCACCTCTACCGGCAAAGCCTCGCCGATGCCAGACTTGTGATTGTGATCTACCGAGAAGCCATGGAAATTAGAGATGAAATTCATGAAAAGGATTATCCAGATGCGACATCTTATTTTGGCTTCAATAATCACATTCGGAGGTGCGCTGTCCGCCATGGCTGACGACATCATCAAAGTACAAACCAATAAAACAGTGGCCGAGGCGCTGGACGCCCTCGAAGCTGCGGTAGGCAATGCAGGCGCGACTGTATTTGCCCGTATCGATCACGCCGCTGGGGCAGAAAAGGTCGGTACTCCGATTGCACCCAATCAGGTGCTTATCTTCGGCAACCCAGCACTGGGCACGCCTGCGATGCTGATCGATCCGCGCGCCGGGTTATTTCTGCCACTGAAGGTGCAGGCTTATGAGGATGCGAATGGTCAGGTATGGCTGGCTTACGAAGACCCAAAAGAGACCATGGATGAACTCGATGAGGTCGAAAAGTCACCGGTCATCGAAATGATGCGTGGCGCATTGAAAAAGCTGACCACAGCCGCAGCGGGCTAATATGGCTTCGTGTCAGGCGCTTGCGCGGCTCACCCGTGCAAGCGCGTTGCGCGCAATCAGGATGTGGAAAGGCAAAATAATCGCCAGATATAGTCGCCCACCCAGATTGTGTCGATGAACCCAGGTCGCGAGGGAAATACGACCGTCTTCGGAAAAGACAGACACTCGGAAATCGAGGTGACGGTCATCGAAGCCAGCGATCACCTCGCTCGCGTCATCGTGCTCAACCGGAAAAATACCCACCTTATCAGTTGCTTCTGGCCCTGTATTATCAAGCCCAAACGGGGCGGCCAGGATGCCGCGCAGTCGAACCAACATTTTGGCCCAAGCAGGGAAACTGGTGATAATCTCTGCCGCCTGACGCGGCGAAAGATCAGAAACCACGCTGAAACAATCCAGAAAATCGCCATCTTCCAGCCGGTTATGCAGCAGACTCTTGGTTGGCAGTTCGGATCGCTTCACGCGTGATTTGAGCATCGGACTATTCTCTGAGTGTTGTCAGAGCCTCTTTCAGATCGATGGCGCCATCGTAAAGCGCGCGCCCTGAGATCGCACCATTCAAATCTGCGCCACAATTGCGCAGGGCGATCAGGTCGGAAATAGAAGACACACCACCCGAGGCAATGACCGGGATGTCGACAGCTTTGGCTAAGTCAGCAGTGGCTTCGATATTTGGTCCCTGCATCGCACCATCCCGATTGATGTCAGTGTAGATGATTGCAGCGACCCCGGCGTCTTCGAAACTGCGTGCCAGATCGGTGACCTGAACGTTGGTTTCCTCGGCCCATCCTTTGGTGGCAACCATGCCGTTACGCGCATCGATCCCGACAGCGACCTTACCCGGAAAGGCTTTGGCTGCGTCGCGCACCAGATCGGGGTTCTCGACCGCGATAGTGCCCAGAATCACTCGCGCCAGGCCTTTCTCGATCCAGGCCTCGATTGTTGCCATGTCACGAATGCCGCCACCTAACTGAGCTGGAACATTGCACTCCCTCAGAATAGCTTCAACCGGGGCTGCGTTTACCGGCTCACCGGCAAAAGCACCGTTCAAGTCAACCAGGTGCAGCCATTCACAGCCAGCTTCTACAAAGGCGCGGGCTTGCGCGGCGGGGTCTTCATTAAAGACCGTCGCCTTGTCCATTTCACCGCGCAGCAAGCGCACAGCATTGCCGTCTTTGAGGTCGATAGCGGGGTAGAGGATCATGTCAGGCGGCCCTATATCTTTGTTACACGCGCGGGATATCGCACAGGCGGGGCAGGGGCGCAACGCGACGCAAAGTCAATCTTGCGGGGTACAGACCGGCAGGTCAGACTGTCTGCAAAACAGGGAGACAACAATGAAGACATACACTCTTGCAGCTATATTCGCTGCGATGGCCACAACCGCCTTTGCCGCCGATCCGGTGGACGGTTTGTGGAAGACTGCCCCAGGAGATACGGGCGGTTATCTGCATGTGACGATTTCCGAATGCGGCAGTGCCATTTGCGGTACCATCGACAGTGCGTTTGACGCTGAAGGCAATCAGCAACTGGAATACGAGAACCTTGGGAAGCAGATCATCTGGGACATGGTGCCAGATGGTGCCGGTGCCTATAGCGGCGGCAAAATCTGGGCACCGGATCGCGATAAGACCTACAACTCAAAAATGTCGCTGAACGGGCAGAACAAACTGACGGTGAAAGGCTGCGTTGCGGGCGGGTTGATCTGTCGTGGACAGGATTGGACCCGAGTTCAATAACCGATCACGGAGTCCAGGTCAGGAAATTCCCGATCATGCGCAGGCCAACGTCCTGGCTTTTCTCAGGGTGAAACTGCATCCCGACCATGGTGTCACGGCCAATCACGGCCGTGACCTCTTGCCCATAATTCACATATGCCAATCTTTGGACCGGATCGGTCACCCGAAAGTGGTAGGAGTGGACAAAATAGGTGTGATCACCTGATTTCACCCCGTCAAAAACCGGGTGGTCGCTTTCCAAAACCAGATCGTTCCAGCCCATATGCGGAACCTTCAGGGTACTGTCCGAGGGTTCGATCTTCACGACATCACCGGCAACCCAACCCAGACCGTTGGTCTCGGAGTATTCGTGCCCCTTGGTCGCCATCAGCTGCATACCAACGCAGATGCCCAGAAACGGGCGGCCCTTCTGTTCCACCGCCTCGATCATCGCGTCATAGATACCCTTGTGGCCGCGCAACTCGGTGGCGCAAGCCGGAAAGGCTCCATCTCCCGGTAGGACCAATCGATCCGCCCTCGCAACAACGTCAGCGTCCGAGGTCACGACGACTTCGCCAGCATCCAACTCGCGCGCCATGCGTTGAAACGCCTTCTCTGCCGAGTGCAGGTTACCGCTCTCGTAGTCAATGATGGCTGTCAGCATCTACAGCGTGCCCTTGGTCGAGGGAATCGCATCCGCCTTGCACGGATCGGTCTCGACCGCCAAACGCAGAGCGCGGGCGACTGCCTTGAAGGCGGCCTCGGCAATATGGTGGCTGTTGAAGCCGTGTAATTGGTCGACATGCAGGGTTATGCCGCCATGTGTACTGAGCGCTTGAAAGAACTCGCGCACCAACTCTGTATCGAACGTACCGATTTTGGGTGTCGGCAGGTCCACATTCCAGATCAGGAAAGGGCGGGCGGACAGGTCCAGCGCACAGCGCACCTGTGCATCATCCATGGGCAGGTGGCATTCGCCATAGCGTCGGATTCCCTTCTTATCGCCCAAGGCCTGTGTCAGCGCCTGACCCAGAGCAATCCCGGTATCCTCGACCGTGTGGTGGTCGTCGATGTGGTAATCACCCTTGGCGCTGATCGTCATGTCGATCAGCGAATGCCGCGCCAATTGATCCAGCATGTGGTCAAAGAACCCAACACCAGTCTGGTTGTCATACTGGCCTGTGCCGTCCAGATTGACCTCGACCGAGATTTCGGTCTCGGCGGTCTGACGGCTGATCTTAGCGCTGCGCATGGGCGAATTCCTTTTTCTTCTGGGGCGCTTATAGACCCGGATGAACGACCTATCCAGACCGCTTTGAGCCTTCGGTGCAAACTGTTGCAGGGGATTGCACCCGGGCGCGGCCCGTGCCAGCCTGCGGTCAACACGAACCAACAAGGCCCGGCCCATGTCCACCTGCGTTTTCATCCAGATCCGCTGTAAACCCGGCACCACCTACAAGGTAGCCGAAGAGATTGCCCTCCGCGAAATCCACTCGGAGCTGTATTCCACCAGCGGCGAATATGACCTTTTGCTGAAGCTCTACATCCCTGAAACCGATGATGTGGGCCATTACATCAACGAAAACCTGCTGGTGATTCCCAATATCGAACGCTCGCTGACCACGATGACGTTTAAGGCTTTTTAGCCCAGTTCAAACGTCGACACGCCGAAGACCCGGTTCAGGTCAATCTCGGGTTCGTGGTCGGAATACATCCGCGCGGTCTCAAAGACCTTCTCCAGCCCAAGCTCTTCGGCCAACGCGAACGCCGATACATTTGGCTGTGGCATATCGATGAACACTTCGTGTGCGTTATGAACCTCGGGAATCGACGGGAGAACAGCGGCCAGCAACGCCCTCGCGATTTCTGCAGTGTCCGCAAATAGGGGGCCGATCTTATAACCAGTTAGACAAGGGCGCTGTGTTGCATAGTCCCTGGTCCTGCCGTTCTCGGTATAAAGCTTTGAAACGTGGCTGAAAGCACCAAGCCAGCTTTCCAGAAACAGATCGCGTGGTGCGGGGAACAGAGCGCGATCATATACCTTCAATTAATCAGACGCTTGTTTCAGATCCGATATATGGCTGTTCGGCTCAGCCTCTAGCTTTGCCAGAATCTGGTGTTTTGTCCCTGCGAAACGATTGTTGTTATAAGCAAAAGAAAAGCCAGACTTAAAATAGTTATCCTGCTGTTTGACCACGCCATCCAGGCCCATGTTTCAGCCCGTACAATGGCTCAGCGCATGCTGTGCGATTTCAAGCCCGTGGCCGTGGTGCCTGAGCTCGGGCTTTACGATGTAGAACCTCAAAAAAAGAAAATCTGTCGTCGTAATTCACTGCCGAAACAGATGAGATCATCTCGCCATCCAGAAACCCACCAGAAACCCATCAGGGTCTGTCGGGCGAAAGCACTCGGCATCATGCACACCCGGGTTCCAACCTTCGTGCCTGGCCCAATCCACGCCGTGCTGAACCTCGGCTTCGGTGAGAGGGCGTATGTCATAGCGCGGCATGGTCAGGTCCCTGTTTTATGGCTGTATTGGTCAGAGTGGCCCAGCCCGCCGAAAAGAACCAGACCCTTGCTGGCTCGGCGAGCGCGCGTGTCCAGAGCGGTACTGCTTAATCCAAAATTGCGATCGCTTCGATTTCGATCACCATGCCTTCATAGAAAAGCGCGGGAATCGGGATACCCGTCGTAGCAGGCCCCGGCGCCGTGTAAGAATTCGAGCGTATCAGAAGGTTTTCATGCAATGCTTCTGCTGAAGCATTACCCTGATAGAAGGTCGTTACTTTTACGACGTCATCCAGTGTCGCACCAAACTCGGCTAGAACTTTGGATAGGTTTTTCATTGCGATCTTGGTTTGCGCGACCATATCTCCGGGCTGAAGGACTTGCGCCTGATTATCCAGGGCGACCTGCCCACCAATGTGGATGACATTGCCACACCTGTTACCGTGTTTGTACGGAAGCGGTGTGGTCCAGTTCCAATGCCCGTCGGGCCAGGCAAAATTTTTGGGCTCATCAGTCGCCGAAGAGCAAATTGCCGTTGCCGCAATTTTGGTCTTCAGACCTTCTTGTGCAAAACTGGGAACCGGTATGCCTGTCGCTGCAGGTCCGGGATCGGAGAAATACGAAGCTCTTAGACTTGCGGCTTTCTTCCAGCTCCTGCCATGTAGATCATCTTGATAAAATGTGTTGAGCTTGACGATGTCGTGCAAGCCCGCGTCGACCGTCGACAGCGCCCGCTTCAAACGCTCCATGGTTTTGGCAGTTTGCGCTGGAATATTGTCTGGGGCCTCAACCGTTCCATGTGGTGTCAGGGCAGACATCTCGCTGGTAAAAACCGTGTCCCCGACACGAACCACATGTGAAAACCCGTCTGGCAAATACGGCATGTCCTCAAGTCGATGGCATTGTTTTGGTGTTCTGGCATCGTCTGGACGCCGCATGGCAACGCCTTCGATTTCTGTGAGCATGTCCGGATAACATAGCTCTGGCATGTTGATCATGCTGATCACGGGGCGGGCCGTGTCGCCAATGATCTGGCTTAGAAGCTCCAGTAAATGGCCTTCGTCATTCGCATCCCCTACGTAATAGACGACCACGCGCACCAGATCATCGAAATCGACACCCAAATCAGAGAACAGGTTGGCCATATAGGCCATAGAGTTTCTGCATTGCGCTGTCAGATCGCCAATGTTGCGCACATTGCCTTGCGCATCCAGATCGACTTGCCCGCCAGTGAAAATCATGTCCCCGGCACGGACGGCGTGGTGATGAGTCAATTTGACGGGCCAATCCCAATGCCCGTCAGGAAAACTGTATCGTCTGGTCAATCCAACCTCCGCGCCTGATTTGGCAACTGTTGGATGGAAGCCAATGCGATGTCAAAACAGTAACGTGTTCCGTAAAGCACCACATTCAAACTGGTGTTGAAGGTCTGGTATCTGGAGCGGGCGAGGCGATTCGAACGCCCGACCCTAACCTTGGCAAGGTTATGCTCTACCCCTGAGCTACGCCCGCATCAGATACTTATGTCGGTCCGAAGACCTCTCAATGGAGCGGGCGAGGCGATTCGAACGCCCGACCCTAACCTTGGCAAGGTTATGCTCTACCCCTGAGCTACGCCCGCGCCGTTGAGTGAGGAGGGATGTATTAATTCCCACACGTGGCTGCAAGAGGAAAATGGGGCCGTTGGAAAATTATTTCGACGGAATGCTTGCCCCTCACGCGTTCAAGAGCAAATGGAAAGCAAAATAAGCTGCGCGGGAAGGTGTTATGATGATCGATGTCTCAGATTTGAAAGCCATAGCGTTGGGTGTCATGATCATTCTAGTGATCATGGTTTCGAAATTTGACAGCGAGCGCATGGGATCCGAAGTCTCGCACCGATTTAGCGGCGCTCAGCCTGGTTGGCACGATCCTATCGGATAGCAGCGATCAGGTGCTTCAAAGCGCCAGAATAAGACCCGCGCTGGCCGCGACTAAAATCGCCAAGAATGTCAGTAACATTCCGATCTGTCGCAAGATGATTGTTTGTGGCGTCTTTCCGAAACCGTAGGCGTGCGACAGACGCCCAGCCAGCAACAGCAGACCCAGCAGATTAACAAGCCATGCTTCAGCGCCCTGCAACTCAACCATGGCGATCAGCAGCAATGCGAAAGGTGCATATTCGGCACAATTGGCCTGCGTCCGCATGGCTTTGATCATGGCCTTGTCGCCGTGGTCTCCGACCGAGATTTTGCCTTTGCGACGCTGCAGGATGACGTTCACGCTGAGCGCAATGAACAGAAATGCAATCAGTGCAGCGTAGATCGGGGTGATGGACAGCATGACAGCTCCTGACATTGAAAAGGCCGCGCAGAGAACTGCGCGGCCCTGTATGCCCCAATGTGATAACTGGCTTATTCCAGTTCGACCAGCAGGTCCTTGGCGTCAATCTGGCCGCCAGGTTGGACGTGGACGGCCTTGACCGTTGCGTCTCGCTCGGCATGGATGCCGGTTTCCATCTTCATCGCTTCGATGGTCAGCAGCAGATCGCCTTCGTGTACTTCTTGACCTGCCGAGACGGCAACGGTGGCCACAACGCCCGGCATGGGCGCGCCAATATGGTCGGGATTCCCAACTTCGGCTTTGGGCCGCTGCGCGGTAGTGGCTTTGACCATCCGGTTCGGCACGCGGATCACACGTGGCTGGCCATTGAGTTCAAAGAACACGCGCACTTCGCCGTTTTCGTCGGTCTCGCCGATGGCCTGACAGCGAATTTCTAGCGTTTTGCCTGGGTCAATCTCGGCAGTAATTTCTTCGCCGGGTTCCATGCCGTAGAAGAAGGTGCGCGTGGGCAGGGTACGGACCGGGCCATAGGTCCGGTGGCGGCCCATGTAATCCAGGAACACCTTGGGATACATCAGATAGCCGTTCAGGTCCTCGTCATCGACCTCTTTGCCCTCAAGCTGTTTGGACAGATCGGCGCGGGTGGCTTCCAGATCGACGGCTTCGACATTTTTGCCGGGGCGTTCCGTATTCGGTACTTCGTCTTTTAGTACCTTGGTGATGATCGTGTTAGGGAACCCGCCCGGAGGTTGACCCAGATTGCCGCGCATCATGTCCACGACCGAGTCGGGGAAGGCGACGTCGGTGTCAGGGTCTTCGACTTGTTCGCGTGTCATGTTCTGGCTTACCATCATCAGCGCCATGTCGCCGACCACTTTGGACGACGGTGTCACCTTGACGATATCACCGAACATCTGGTTCACATCGGCGTACATCTGGGCGACCTCGTGCCAACGCTCCTCTAGACCCAGCGAACGCGCCTGTGCCTTTAGGTTGGTAAACTGACCGCCGGGCATCTCGTGCAGATAGACCTCGGAGGCCGGGGCCTGCAGGCTGGATTCGAAGGCCGCGTATTGGCCACGGACGGCCTCAAAATAGTCGCTGATCTCGCGGATGGCCTTGATGTCCAGCCCGGTGTCACGTTCGGTATGACGCAGTGCTTCGACCACGGTGCCCAATGTTGCTTGGCTGGTGTTGCCGGAGAAGCTGTCCATCGCGCAATCCACCGCGTCCACGCCCGCCTCAGAGGCCGCCAGAATAGTGGCGCTGGCGATACCGGCCGTATCGTGGGTGTGGAAGTGGATCGGCAGGCCGACCTCTTCCTTAAGCGCGCGGATCAAAATGCGTGCCGAGGCTGGTTTCAACAAGCCCGCCATGTCTTTCAGGCCAAGAACATGCGCGCCCGCATCTCGCAGCTCTTTTGCCATACCGACATAATATTTCAGGTCATACTTGGCGCGATCCGGGTCGAGGATATCGCCGGTATAACAGACTGTACCTTCACAGATCTTACCGTTCTCGATCACTGCATCCATGGCGACGCGCATGTTCTCGACCCAGTTCAGCGAGTCGAAAACGCGGAACACGTCGATATTCTGCGAGGCTTGCCGCACGAACTCCTGCACCACATTGTCGGGATAGTTTGTATAGCCAACCCCGTTTGCGCCACGCAGCAACATCTGGGTCATCAGGTTCGGCATTGCCTCGCGCAGGTCGCGCAGACGCTGCCACGGGCATTCCTGCAGAAAGCGATAGGCCACATCAAAAGTCGCGCCACCCCAACATTCAACGCTGAACAACTGGGGGAGGTTCGCCGCATAACTTGGCGCTACCTTGATCATGTCGATCGAGCGCATCCGGGTGGCCAGCAGGGACTGGTGCCCGTCACGCATGGTGGTGTCAGTGATCAGCAGTTGCCGCTGCGCCTTCATCCAGTCGGCAACTGCCTGCGGGCCTTTTTGCTCCAGCAGGTTGCGTGTGCCCATTTGGGGCTCGGCCTTGGGCGCGGGGGGCTTGGCCTCTTTCAGGTCGGCGCGTGGTTCGGGGCGATCCTTGGTTTCGGGATGCCCGTTCACGGTGATGTCCGCGATATAGTTCAGAACCTTGGTGCCGCGGTCGCGACGCTTCTTGAACTGAAACAGATCCGGTGTCTCATCGATGAACTTTGTCGTGTATTCATTCGACAGGAAGGTTGGGTGCTTCAGCAGGTTCTCGACAAAAGCGATGTTGGTGGAAACGCCACGCACCCGGAATTCGCGCAGGGCGCGGTCCATCCGGGCGATCGCTTTCTCGGGGGTAGGCGCCCAGGCGGTGACCTTAGTCAGCAATGAATCG
Organism: Ruegeria sp. YTSA064; assembly: GCF_059610325.1. Lineage (NCBI taxonomy): Bacteria > Pseudomonadati > Pseudomonadota > Alphaproteobacteria > Rhodobacterales > Roseobacteraceae > Ruegeria > Ruegeria sp. YTSA064. The sequence continues at coordinate 61,920 of NZ_JBXWNK010000004.1, read as the reverse complement.
TAAAACCGCGTGATCACCCCGCCCGCATAAGCGGTGCCGCCGTCCAGACGGATGCCCATGCCGGTAGCCGAGCGATAGGCAGTGATGCGGCCATAGTCGGGGATGAAGTTGTTCAGCGGGTCTTCGGTGGTCACTCGGGTTTGCAGGGCGTGACCGTTCAGGCGGATCTCGTCCTGGCTGGTTTTGCCGGTAGCCTCGGCCAGCGTCTTGCCCTCGGCAATCAGGATTTGCGCCTGCACGATGTCGATGCCCGTTACCTCTTCGGTGACAGTGTGCTCGACTTGCACGCGCGGATTGACCTCGATGAAGTAGAACTTACCGGTGTTCATATCCATCAGGAATTCAACCGTGCCCGCGCATTCATAGTTCACATGGGCGCAGATGCGGCGGCCCAACTCGCATATTTCGGCGCGCTGTTCGTCGGTCAGGTAAGGGGCAGGGGCGCGTTCGACGACTTTCTGGTTGCGGCGCTGGACCGAGCAGTCACGTTCATAGAGGTGATAGATCTCGCCATGTTTGTCGCCGAGAATCTGAACCTCGACATGGCGGGCGCGGGTGATCATCTTCTCCAGATAACCCTCGCCATTGCCAAACGCCGCTTCGGCCTCGCGACGACCTTCCAGAACCTTCTCTTCCAGCTCATCTTCGGACAGGATCGGACGCATTCCGCGCCCGCCGCCGCCCCAGCTGGCTTTCAGCATCAATGGGTACCCAATCTCGGCCGCTTCAGTTTTGATGGCGGCCATGTCGTCGCCCAATACTTCAGTTGCCGGGATAACTGGAACGTCAGCCGCAATCGCCACTTTCCGGGCGCTGGCCTTATCGCCCAATGCGCGCATGGTTTCGGCCTTGGGACCAATAAAGGTAATGCCATTCTGAACACAGGCATCTACGAAATCCGGGTTCTCGGAAAGCAAGCCGTAACCGGGATGGATTGCATCCGCGCCACATTCCTTGGCAACTCGGATAATCTCGTCGATCGAAAGATAGGCCGCGACCGGTCCCAGATCCGCACCAATACGATATGCCTCATCCGCCTTAAAACGATGCAGCCCCAACTTGTCTTCCTCGGCAAAAACCGCGACGGTCCGTTTGCCCATCTCGTTGGCAGCGCGCATCACGCGAATGGCAATCTCGCCGCGGTTGGCGATCAGGATTTTCTTGAAGTCTGTCATTGCAGGTCCCGGTCTTTACTAGGTGTGGCCTTGTGAATAGGCGGACAATACAGCCACGTACATATGTAGTTCTGGGTAGAACCGGCATGTTAACGCTCGCAATCGCCGCCTATTGCCGCTTTTCTTTACACGCGCTGCGCCGCAGCATCAAATACTGTATCTATGATGTCAGATTTTCTGTACCCTATGTGCTTAGGGCTGTGGATTTCACTTCTGAAATCCGTCTCAATCCGAGTGATTCGGAAGCGCACAGGGCCAAGATTTCAAGGTCAGCGAATTCCTAGACGCCATGCCGGTCGCAAGCAGGCAACGACTGGCATAGGCTTAAGGCTTAGCAAGGGAGGTCGAGGAACCTGAAACCACCGGCCTTTTTCGATCGGCAATGTCCGTGACGGTCTGATTGGATTTTCCAACCTGCACCTGATTGCGACCTTTGTCCTTTGCCGCATACAGCGCATCATCAGCAACACGCATCAGATCCTGCGGCATCACACCGTGGGTCGGATAATGTGCAACCCCAACTGAGATGGTGATGCGCGGTAGTGATTTCTCGCCATACCGAACCGTGATCGCTTCGACTGCCTGCCGGATCTGTTCCGCACGGGTCATCGCATCATCCGGAGTATTGTCCGGTAGGATCAGCATGAATTCCTCGCCGCCGATCCGGCAGGCCACTTCATCCCGATCACACCCAGTTTCAAGGGCCGATCCAACCGCGCGCAGCACCATGTCACCTGCGTCATGCCCATGCGTGTCGTTAAACTTTTTGAAATGATCCACGTCCACCGCGATCAGGCTCAGCGGAGAGCCGGTTTGCTGACTGCGACTGATGGCTTTGCGCAGTGTCTCAGTCATGTGGCGGCGATTGAACAATCCGGTCAGAGGATCGCGGACGGACTGATCATGCAACTGATCCCGCATTCTGACATTCGCGATGGCCATGCTGATTTGCTCTGCACACAGCTGTGCCAACTTTTTACTGTCATGGAACGCCTCTCCGCTGCCTTCATGAGCGCGCAGATGCAGCAAACCCACTGTCTCGCCATGCGCAAGAATGGGAAAGCAGAAATAGGGCCGCCCGTCATGAGGTTCGGCATGTTCGCAGACAAAATCGACCTCGGAGGCACCGAATTCATAAGTCCGTCCACGTCGCAGACCCCAGCACCCCTCGGGATGAATGTGCGCTTTGTGCGAGCCACCATTCCAGCTGGCACAGCCATCCAGCACATCGCGCGAGTTTGAGTAGACATATACACTGCCCTCGGCCTCAGGCAGAATGTGGGTCATGAAACGCGATACCATATCGAACAGCTCATCCAATGACCGGCTGGATTGCAGCCATTCATTCAACTCACCCAGCAGACGCACCTCGCGCGCGAGGCGCAGTTGATCATCCATAAGCTCGCGTTCCTTGTCTGACCTGTTTTTCAGCGACTGAAGCTGATACCGGTTGGTGCGATATGTCACCAGACTCACCGCACTCAACGCAAGCAGGGCAATCCCGCTTAGAATGGCCAGAGAAACCCGCAACCGGTAGATGAATGTACTGCGCAGGTCGGTGAAATCCGTAAAGAACTCGATCGCGCCTATGAAGCGGCCGTTCTTGGTGACCGGCATGAACACCTCGGCCACGTGATGCTGGGTGGTTTTGCTGGTGTTTTCCGTGTGCAGATCAAGCCCGTCAATTTCGGACAAAGGAACAGTTTCCTGAATGTAGTGAGTCATGCCCCGCGCCACGTCACTGCGAAAGAAGTTTCGCGGTTCCGAGGTGCCGATTTCCTCGGGGCGGGTCGACCAGACCACCCGTCCGGACGTGTCGAATAGTTTGAATCGATAAACATCCGAAGCCTCGGGCATAGTCGAAAGAAACTCGGCATCATGATGATCGATTTGCCCTGTGCGCAGGGCGGTTTCTGGATCCTCCAGATGCAACACAACCCGGCGCTTCCAAAGCTCGGCCTGTTTAAGAATATCGGTTCTGAGCATACGGTCTACGACCGGAGCGGGCAGCGCATAAATGCTCCATCCCGCGGTCGCAGCCAGCGCTATAAGCAGAATGGTGATTCCCGCCCATTTCAGGCGATGGCCAAGCGGTCGCCGATCCTTCAATTTCATATTCCGCACTCCCACTGCATTGAACCAAGCATCATTGCCAAGGTTTGACAGGGGGTTAACGGCGGTGGGTGATTGTTTAGAATTTAACGGATGTGGCGGCAAAATCCTTGTGAACAAGGCGTGAACAAACCCTTTCCCTTGGCGCGCATCCAGCGTAGTTTGAACCCATGAGCAGTTTTGATGAAATGGACGCCTTCGAGGGCGCCTCACTGTCGGCGCGGGCGATGCCTGTGCCCTCGGCAGAGTATCTCAATAATCTCAACCCGGCACAGCGCGAAGCTGTTGAACGGCTGGATGGTCCGGTGTTGATGCTGGCGGGCGCGGGAACAGGTAAGACCAAAGCGCTGACCGCACGGATCACGCATCTGCTTAGAACCCACCGCGTGCGTGAGAACGAGATTCTGGCGGTGACCTTCACCAACAAGGCCGCGCGCGAGATGAAGCAGCGCGTAGGGCGCATGCTGGGTCGACCCGCCGAGGGAATGCCCTGGCTGGGCACGTTTCATGCGATTTGTGTCAAGCTGTTGCGTCGCCACGCGGAATTGGTCGGGCTAAAGTCTAATTTCACCATTCTGGACAGCGATGATCAGAAACGGCTGCTGAAACAGCTTACTCAAGCCGCCAATATCGATGACAAGCGCTGGCCCGCGCGGATGCTGGCAGGGATCATCGATGACTGGAAAAACCGAGCCTTGACGCCCGATAAGGTGCCTGCCGCAGATGCCGGAGCCTATAATCATAAGGGTATCGAGCTTTATGCCCAGTACCAGACCCGCCTGCGCGAGTTGAACGCGGTGGATTTCGGCGATCTGCTGTTGCATATGGTCACGATCTTCCAGACCCACCCGGACGTGCTGGAGCAATACCAGCGCTGGTTCCGCTACATCCTTGTGGACGAGTATCAGGACACCAACGTCGCCCAATATCTCTGGTTGCGCCTGCTAGCCGGTGGACACAAGAATATCTGCTGCGTCGGTGACGACGATCAGTCGATCTATGGCTGGCGCGGTGCCGAGGTGGGAAACATCCTGCGTTTTGAGAAGGATTTTCCCGGCGCATTTGTAGTTCGGCTGGAACAAAACTACCGATCGACCCCGCATATTCTGGCCGCGGCGTCCAATGTCATTCGTGGCAATGAAAGCCGCTTGGGCAAAGAGCTTTGGACCGACCGCGAAGAGGGCGAAAAGGTTCGTCTGATTGGCCATTGGGATGGCGAGGAAGAGGCGCGTTGGATCGGCGAGGAAATCGACGCGATGCAGGGTAGCACGCGCGGCGTGCGACCGATGAACCTTGATGAGATGGCGATCCTCGTGCGCGCCTCACACCAGATGCGCGCATTCGAGGACCGGTTCCTGACCATTGGCCTGCCCTACAAAGTGATCGGTGGCCCTCGGTTCTATGAGCGGATGGAGATTCGCGATGCCATGGCCTATTTCCGGCTGGTGGTCAGCCCCGAGGATGATCTGGCGTTCGAGCGGATCGTGAACACCCCCAAACGCGGCCTCGGCGACAAGGCGCAGCAGACGATTCAGGTGGTGGCGCGCGAAAACGGGGTATCTCTTGTCGAAGGCGCGCGGATCGCGGTTGAGAACGGGTTGATCAAGGGGAAGGGCGGCAAGGCACTGCGCGAGTTGATCGACGGGTTGGCTCGGTGGAACGCGATGACGCGCGGACCTCGGATTGAAGTGGATGATGATTCGGTGATCGATGACGGCGCGTCGCCGATCCGCTATGGCGCGCCTGAGCATACGCATATCGAGCTGGCGCAGATCGTGTTGGACGAATCCGGCTATACCGCCCATTGGCAGAACGAGAAGACGCCCGAGGCTCCGGGACGGCTGGAGAACCTCAAGGAGCTGGTCAATCAGCTGGACAATTTCGAGAACCTGCAAGGGTTTCTGGAACATGTCAGTCTGGTGATGGACAATGAGCAGGACAGCGACGGGGCCAAGGTCTCGATCATGACGCTGCACGCGGCCAAGGGGTTGGAGTTTCCTGCCGTGTTCCTGCCGGGCTGGGAGGATGGGTTATTCCCTTCGCAGCGTTCGATGGACGAATCCGGTCTCAAAGGCCTCGAAGAAGAACGGAGGCTGGCCTATGTCGGCATCACCCGGGCAGAAGAGGTCTGTACGATTTCCTTTGCAGCCAACCGACGGGTGTTCGGACAATGGCAGAACTCGATGCCGTCCCGGTTCATTGATGAGTTACCCGAAGATCATGTGGAAGTACTGACGCCGCCAGGTCTGTATGGTGGTGGTCAGACCACTACCGGTATCGAAACCCGCGCGGCCGAGGCGAATGTCTATAACTCGCCGGGATGGAAACGGATGCAGGCGCGGCAGGGACAGTATGGAATGTCTCAACCGAAAGAAAGCCGGAATACCGTGATCGACGCCACAGCGGTCGCCAGCTTTACTCTGGGTGAGCGGGTGTTTCACCAGAAGTTCGGTTATGGGGCAGTAATTGGCATCGAGGGCGACAAGGTTGAGGTCGATTTTGACAAGGCCGGAACGAAAAAGGTCGTCTCGCGCTTTCTGACCGCGAAGGATGACGTGCCGTTCTGACGCTTACAGCCCCTCGACCAGCACCAGATTTGCCGTCGCCGTTTGTTGCCTGATCTTGGCCAACTCAACATAGTCCGGATCGTCCTTCCACGCGTTTGCGGCAGCCATGTCTGGGAACTCCATCAAGACAATACCGTCTTCTGCCCAACTGCCTTCGATCACTTCGACGGGCTTTGAGGATATGGTCAGCAGGCGCCCGCCATGCCGGTCAAAGATCGGCATGAAGCCTTCAAGGTATTTCTGGTATCCATCCGGGTCATGAATGGAAATCTGGGCGATGAAATAGGCGGCCATGGGACACTCCTGAAAATCGTTCACGGCCCCAGCTTACATCTTGTGCGTCAAAAACGAAAAACGGCGGTTCCCAGGGAGGAGGGGAACCGCCGTTCTTTTCTACATCAGGGCAGGGAGGAGGTAGCCCTGATGTATCCGAGCCCGGGTTTGATCCCGGTATGAGGAAGACGCGGCGACGTCAGGGAGGAGGAAGGCGTCGCCGCGCGCTTTCAACATCAGGGCAGGGAGGAGGAGAGCCCCGATGTATCGGCTTCCGGCAGTCAGAGCCGGTATTAGGTGCGGCAACGTCAGGGAGGAGGAGAGACGTTGCCGCTGATTACAGACCCAATAGGGAGGAGGATGGGCCTGATCTCAGTATCTGTGTCGCGCTTACTGCGCGGTTTGCTCTTCGGTGGCCTGCTGGGCCAGTCGACGGATCATCGAACGGTGCAGGCCCAGATCGGCCAGCTCGCGATCCGACAGTGCCGACAGTTCGTTTACCGTCTGGCGGTACAGGCGGTAGCGCGCAACGCGGGTCTTTACGGTTTCAACCAGTGCTGCGACTCCAAATACCGGAGCGCTCTTCAGACCTGTTTGTGTGCTTGCGACTGCCATCTTCATCATCCGTTCATTCTTGTTGCTGCCGGCATCGTCCGGCGCTTGCTTGAGACTGAAGATAGGCAAATGCTGCGATTGCACAATAGTTCGCGCCATCAATGCTGCTATGCAGCAAATGCATGGATTGTCGGGATAATCCGGGCCTCCCCAATAATTGCCTTTAAAATATAGGTTTTCGCATGCGGTTGGCTTTTTGTCAGTTCAGGTGCCGTGATTAAAGGTGCTTATCCCTTAAGCAGGATTGGCATTTGTTTGGGCATGTTGTGTCAGATCAAGAGGGGGCAGAGCTGTTCGCTTCTGATCCAGCCCGTGGTGTAACGGTGCCATGGGAAAGCATGGGTCGCCTGTGGGAATGGCCTCCTCAGCGATCGCGATTCGTCCTGCTTGGCCGGATTTCATGGGTGCTTGCGCCAGTTTTATCACCATTTGGGAAGTTTATTGGGAAATCGTGGGAAAAAATTTTTCAACGCTGATTTGCGTATATATGGTGTTGATGGGTTTTAAGATAACAATTTATGGTGCATTCAACCCGGATTTTGATTGCATTAACCTTATTTTGAAGCCAGAATCAGTTTTCTTCTTACAAATTTTTTATTGATTTCCATAATTTCCCATGGCATCCCTTGTTTACCCGATGAGGGCGAGGACAGTTAAGGGGCGCCAAACGACCCCGAACCAAAAATACAAAAACAGGTTTCATACAGGCATCTCGCTTTCATCACTTAACAGATCCGGCGCGCGGGCGAGCAGACATCCCCCCAGGTGGCGCGCGCAGCTGGACATCCCGCAAAGCGGGTCAATGCGGCGGGTTGATCAGTGGCAGCAGATCAACCCGCCGTTTTTCATCCGGGGGGGAACGTGAATTTTGAGGTGGGGCGCAAGCGAAAGGGACAGTCGTCTTGGCGCGCAGGTTTAGAGGTGAAAGCCACCATAAGGTGGATACGAAGGGCAGGGTCTCGATCCCGGCCTCGTTTCGCCGTGTGCTTGAAGCATCCGATTCCAACTGGCAGCCCGGTGACAATCCTGAACTGGTGATTGTCTATGGCGACCACCGCCGCAAATACCTTGAATGCTATACGATGGAAGCGATCGATGAGGTGGACGCCAAGATCGACGCGCTGCCGCGTGGTTCGATGCAGCGTCGGATGCTGCAGAGGATGTTCCACGGTCAGTCCTTTCCGACCAATGTGGACGAAACTGGCCGTCTGGTTTTGCCCGCCAAGTTGCGTAACAAGATCGATCTTGAGAACGAGGCATTCTTTATCGCCGCTGGTGATACCTTTCAGATCTGGAAGCCCGAGACATACGAGGCCGAGGAACTGGCCACGACCGAGGAATGGCTGGACGATCTGCCAGAGGATTTCGATCCGATGCAGTATCTCGACGGCATTGGGGACGGGTGACGGCATGGCCGGCGCTCAAAGCTCATCGGACAAACCTCACATCCCTGTTCTGTTACGCCCGTTGCTGGCTGCTGTGGCACCTGTGTCCGGCATTTGGCTGGACGGAACCTTTGGTGCAGGTGGCTACACGCGTGGTCTGCTCGAGGCCGGGGCCGAGAAGGTCATTGGTGTGGATCGCGATCCACTGGCCTTTGAAATGGCCGCGGATTGGGCCAGTGAATACGGTGATCGGTTGGTGATGCAGCAGGGTGTGTTTTCGCGCATGGATGATTATGCGCAAAATCTGGACGGCGTCGTGCTGGACCTCGGCGTTTCTTCAATGCAATTGGATCAGGCAGAACGCGGCTTCTCTTTCATGAAAGACGGCCCGCTCGACATGCGGATGAGCCAGGAGGGTGAAAGCGCCGCTGATCTGGTGAATACGGCAACCGAGACGCAACTGGCCGACATCCTGTTCCATTTCGGTGAAGAACGCGCCAGCCGTCGCATTGCCAAAGCCATCGTGAAAGCGCGGGCCGATGAACCGATTACAACGACTTTGCGGTTGGTCGAGATCATCGAATCCTGCCTGCCGCGCCCGAAGCCCGGTCAGTCGCACCCGGCGACGCGTAGCTTTCAGGGGCTGCGGATTGCTGTGAATGCGGAATATGAAGAGCTGTTCCAAGGTCTTATGGCAGCAGAACGCGCTTTGAAGCCGGGCGGGCAGCTGGCTGTGGTCACTTTCCATTCCATCGAGGACCGGATGGTCAAGCGGTTCTTCCAATCACGCGCGGGCAAGACAGGCCGCGCGAACCGCTATGCACCCGAGATGGCGCAGGAACAGCCGCAATTCACCCTCAAATCCCGTAAAGCTGTGGGACCGGATGAGCAGGAGCTGCAGGAAAATCCACGCGCACGCTCGGCTAAGTTGCGTGTCGCTGTTCGTACAGATGCTCCGGCGGGTGAAATTGAGGCTCGGGCCATCGGGATGCCGGAATTGGGGGGAAGGGCAAGATGAAGAGTATTATGTATATGTTGACGGCCCTTTCTGTCTTTGGGCTGGCGCTCTGGGCCTATCAGGAAAACTACCGCACCCAACAGGTGGTGAAGGAAACTCAGTCATTGCAGGGCCAGATCGGTATGGCGCAGGCACGACTGGCGGTGCTGAACGCTGAATGGGCCTATCTGAACCGACCGGATCGTCTACGTGAACTAGCAGACCTGAATTTCGAGCGTCTCGGGCTGCTGCCTCTGCGCGCTGAACAGTTTGGCCGCGCGGACCAGATTTCTTATGGTGAAGATCCGGACCTGCCCATAGTCGACCCGCTTGAACTGCAGGCGATTGCCGAGACGCAGGCACTTGGTGAGGTGCAGTTCCCATGACCCGAACACCGCTCCGCCCTCTGGCCCGCATTCTCGATGCCCGCGCCAAGGGCGAGAACCCGAAGACGATCGAGCGGGAGAATATCCGCAAACGTCACGAAGACATGAAAGACCGCGCCCGTGCGCGCGCCGAAGGCCGCCTGCTGGTATTGGGTCTGTTCTTCTTCTGCGCTTTCTCGGTGGTGGGTTTCCGCATGGGCGTTTTGGCCACGTCTGAAGCGCAGGAACCGCTAGCCAGTGCGCCGGGTGCTACCATCGCGATGCAACGCGCGAACATAGTTGATCGCGAGGGACGCATTCTCGCGACCAATCTCGACACCTATTCCGTCTACGCCCAGCCGCCGCTGATGATTGACCCGATTGCCGCCGCGGATCAATTGGTGGCGATTTTTCCCGATCTCGAAAAAGAGCGGCTGGTCAAGGACTTCACCGGCAAGCGTAAGTTCCTATGGATCAAGAAACGCATCTCGCCCGAGCAGAAGCAGGCCGTGCATGACATTGGCGATCCAGGTATCCTGTTCGGACCACGTGAAATGCGGCTATATCCCAATGGCCGACTGGCGGCGCACATTCTGGGTGGCTCGGGATTTGGTCGTGAGGGCGTCAGTGCAGCTGAAGTGATCGGCGTTGCGGGCGTCGAAAAACAATTCGACGACTATCTGCGCGATCCGGCCAATGGCAACAAACCCCTGCAGCTGTCGCTGGACCTGACCGTTCAGGCCGCCGTTGAACAGGTGCTCTATGGTGGCATGAGGATCATGAATGCCAAGGGGGCATCGGCGGTACTGATGAACGCCCATACGGGTGAGGTCGTCTCGGCGGCTTCACTGCCGTCATTCGACCCCAATGATCGTCCACGCCCACCGACGTCGGGCTTTGACCCCTCGGACAGCCCGTTGTTTAACCGCTATGTGCAGGGTGTGTATGAGTTGGGCTCAGTCTTCAAAATCTTCACCGCCGCGCAGGCCGTTCAGTTGGGTTTGGTCAATTCCAACACGATCATCGACACTTCCGGCCCGATGAAAATCGGGCGTTTCCCGATCGGCGAATTCAACGGCAAGAACTATGGCGAGATCAGCGTGGCCGATGTGATCGTCCATAGCTCAAACCGGGGCACCGGTCGCCTGGCCTTGCAAATTGGGGCCAAGCGGCAGCAGGACTTCCTGAACGCATTGGGAATGTTCGACCCAACCCCATTTGAAATCGTTGAAGCCAAAGGCGGGCAGCCTCTCAAGCCCAAGAAATGGGGCGAGTTGAGCACTGTCACCATCTCCTATGGCCACGGCTTGTCGACCAGCCCAATGCATCTGGCCGCTGGGTACGCTGCGATTGCCAATGGCGGGCACTATGTCAGCCCGACCATCCTGCGCCGCAACGGTCCGCAGTACGGCCCACGCGTGATGTCCGAAATCACGGCAAAACAAGCGCAGAACATGCTGCGCAAAGTGGTCACGGATGGCACCGCCAGCTTTGGGGATGTCAAAGGTTATGACGTAGCCGGCAAGACCGGCACTGCCGACAAGCCCAAGCCACGCGGCGGGTATTATGACGACAAGGTCATCGCCACTTTCGCCACCATCTTCCCGGCTTATGATCCGAAATATGTGCTGATCGTCACGCTGGATGAGCCCTCGATTGTCGCCTATGGCGAAAAGCGCCGCACCGCAGGCTGGACTGCTGTTCCGGTTGCCGCTGAACTGATCGGGCGCGTGGCACCGCTCTTGGGGCTCAGACCCCGGCTTGAGCCTGAGGCGCGCGCTGCTATAACGCTGACCTCAAATTAGGCCGTCGGACAAGAGGTGGGTCATGGGCAATCGGTCAAAGAAACTTAGCCAACTGGCCCTGACCGCGCGGGGCGGGGCGAATCCCGACATCACCGGACTGGCCGTCGACAGCCGTGAGGTGAAAGACGGCTTCCTTTTTGCTGCCCTTCCAGGCACTCGCGTTCATGGCGGAGAGTTTATCCAATACGCCCTGCGTATGGGGGCAGCTGCCATTCTCACAGACGCAGAAGGGGCTGATCTCGCTGCCAAAGAACTGACCGCATCCGACGCTGCGCTGATCGTGACCGAAGATCCACGCCAGGCATTGGCCGGGGTGGCGGCGCTGTGGTTCGGTGCGCAACCGCAAACTATCGTGGCGGTCACTGGCACTAACGGTAAAACATCCGTGGCCAGCTTCGTTCGTCAAATCTGGTCCGAGCTGGACCTCGCCGCCGTCAACCTGGGCACCACCGGGGTTGAGGGCGCATGGACCGCGCCTTTGGCACATACCACGCCCGAACCAATCACACTGCACCGCTGTCTGGCCGAGGCCGCCGAGAATGGTGTGACCCACGCGGCGATGGAGGCCTCATCTCACGGCCTTGAACAACGTCGTCTGGATGGTGTGCATTTGGCCGCCGCCGGGTTCTCGAATTTCACACAAGACCATCTGGACTATCACGATACGTTCGAGGCCTATTTCGCCGCTAAGGCCGGTCTGTTTGACCGTGTGTTGCCCGAGGACGGGGTCGCGGTGATAAACCTTGGCGACCCGAAAGGCGTTGAGATGCGCAAGATCGCTGAGGCGCGGGGGCAAAGCATTATCACCGTTGGGCCTGAAGGCTCTGATCTTTGCCTGCTAAATCAACGCTTTGACGGGACTGGACAGGACCTGCGTTTTTCGTGGAAAGGCAAGACCTATCAAACCCGTTTGAACCTGATCGGCGGATTTCAGGCTGAAAACGTTCTGCTGGCCTGCGGTCTGGTTATCGCGGCAGGAGAGGACCCCGACCGCGTTTTCGAAACCCTGCCGCATCTGACAACGGTCCGGGGCCGAATGCAACTGGCCGCCACCCGCGACAACGGCGCGGCGGTGTTTGTCGATTACGCGCATACGCCGGATGCGGTTGCTACAGCGCTAAAAGCGATGCGCCCTCATGTGATGGGTCGTCTGATCGCCATCGTTGGCGCAGGTGGGGATCGGGATGCCACCAAACGCCCTCTCATGGGGCAGGCGGCCGCAGAGAATGCAGATCTGGTCTTCGTTACCGACGATAACCCCCGCAGCGAAGACCCGGCGATCATCCGTGCCGCTGTCATGTTGGGTGCGCCTGAAGCGACTGAAGTCGGCGATCGGGCCGAAGCGATCCTTCGTGGCATCGACGCGCTGCAACCGGGTGACGCCCTGTTGATCGCGGGCAAAGGTCACGAGACCGGTCAGATCGTCGGCGATCAGGTTCTGCCCTTTGACGACGTGGAACAGGCAAGTATCTCGGTCGCCGCGTTGGACGGGAGGGTCGCATGACGCTCTGGACCGCAGCCGAGGCCGCCGAGGCCACCGATGGACGCGCCACCACCGATTGGCAGGTGACCGGAGTCTCGATCGACACCCGCACCTTGCATCCCGGAGATCTGTTCGTCGCGCTCAAAGCTGCCCGCGACGGCCATGATTTCGTCGCGCAAGCGCTGGAGAAAGGGGCAGGTGCCGCGCTGGTATCCCGCATTCCCGAAGGCGTATCCGAAGATGCGCCGCTCTTGATCGTTGATGACGTGCAAACCGGGCTGGAAGCTTTGGGGCAATCGGCCCGTGCCCGGACGGCGGCGCGCGTAGTGGGTGTGACCGGCAGTGTCGGCAAAACCTCAACCAAGGAAATGCTGGCCAGCATATTGGAAACGCAAGGGAAAACCCATGCAAGCGTCGCCAGCTACAACAACCATTGGGGTGTCCCGCTGACATTGGCGCGGATGCCGCGCGATACCGAGTTTGCCGTGATCGAGATCGGCATGAACCACCCGGGCGAAATCGCCCCTCTGGCGCGTCAGGCGCAGCCGCATGTGGGGCTGGTGACGACGGTGGCTGCGGTGCATCTTGAAGCGTTCGACTCGGTCGCGGGGATCGCCCATGAGAAGGCCGCGATTTTCGACGGGTTGACCAAGGGCGGGGCCGCCATCGTGAACGCCGATATCGAACACGCCGACATCCTGCGCAGCTGTGCGCAGGCGCTGGGCGCGAAGATTGTCGATTTTGGTCGAACGGCCCAAGATTACGCTCTGACCGAGGTGGAGCAGGGCACGGACAGCCTTCAGGCGCAGGGTAAGGTTGGCGAAAACAATATCTCGTTCAACGTTCAATCGGCGGGAACGCATTTTGCGATGAACGCGCTGGCCGCTCTGGCGGCTTGCGTCGAACTGGGCGTCGATCTGGATCAGGCCGTTGCTGGCCTGCGCCGCTGGTCCCCAGTCAAAGGTCGCGGGGTGCGTGAAGTTATCACGCTGCCTGGTGGCGATCAGATCGAGCTGTTTGATGACAGCTACAACGCCAACCCAACATCGATGGAGGCCGCATTGGACGTGCTGGCTGCATCGCAAGGTAATCGAAAGATCGCCTTTCTGGGCGACATGAAAGAGCTGGGTGCGCAGGAACACGCGATGCACGCGGCCATGGCCGATGTGGCCGCGATGGCTCAGGTCGATCAGGTTCACTGCATCGGTCCACTGATGCAGGCGCTGCATCAGGCCTTGCCGGAGGGCAAGCGTGGGCTTTGGACTGAGACCAGCGCCGAGATGGTCGGGCAACTGCCCGAGTTGATCCGTAACGGCGACGCAGTGCTGGCAAAGGGTTCGCTCAGCATGGCATTGGCACAGATTGTTGACGGTCTGCGGAAAATGGGGCAAGGGGGCGCGCTTGAGCCGTAAGCGCCCGTGATGCCCGTGTGAGAAAGGTCTTGGTATGCTCTATTGGTTGACCGCCCTGTCGGACGGAGGGGATTTCTGGAACCTCTTTCGCTACATTACGTTCCGGGCAGGTGGAGCCTTTCTGACGGCACTGATCTTTGGATTTCTCTTCGGAAAACCTCTGATTAACGTACTGCGTCGCAAGCAGGGCAAGGGCCAGCCAATCCGGGATGATGGCCCCGAAGCGCACCTGTCCAAAGCCGGAACCCCTACTATGGGTGGCCTTTTGATTGTTGGCGCACTGGTAACTTCAACGCTGGTCTGGGCGCGTTGGGACAATCCCTATGTGTGGATGGTTCTTTTCGTAACACTGTCTTATGCGGCCATTGGATTCGCTGACGACTACGCCAAAGTATCAAAACAGAATACCAAAGGCGTTTCGAGCAAGATGCGTTTGGCTTTGGGAGTTCTGATTGCGGTTTTGGCGTCTTTTTGGGCTGGATTGCACCATCCTGCCGATTTGCAAAATCAACTGGCTATGCCGGTGTTCAAGGATACGCTGATCAATCTGGGCCTATTTTATATCCCATTCGCGGTCATTGTGATCGTCGGGGCTGCCAATGCGGTAAATCTGACCGATGGATTGGACGGGTTGGCCATCATGCCCGCGATGATCGCCGCCTCGACGCTGGGCGTGATTGCCTATGCGGTGGGGCGGGTCGATTTCACCGAATACCTTGACGTGCATTATGTGCCCGGCACCGGTGAAATCTTCATATTCACCTCAGCGCTTTTTGGAGCGGGGCTTGGCTTCTTATGGTACAACGCCCCTCCGGCAGCAGTGTTCATGGGGGATACAGGATCGTTGGCTCTGGGCGGTGCACTTGGCGCAATCGCTGTTGCAACCAAGCACGAACTGGTGTTGGCCATTGTGGGTGGCCTATTCGTGGTCGAAGCGCTGAGCGTGATCATTCAAGTGCTTTACTACAAGCGCACTGGTAAACGTGTATTCCTGATGGCCCCAATCCATCATCACTATGAGAAAAAGGGGTGGGCTGAGCCGACGATTGTGATCCGCTTCTGGATCATCTCGCTGATCCTGGCGATGATTGGTCTGGCGACGTTGAAAGTGCGGTAGGACTCCCGCCGGGTTCGGAGGGCCTGTGGCCCGCCTGCCACCCGTTGGGCCCGGCTCGCGCTGCCGCGCGAGCCTGAGCGCCCCCTTGCCTTTGGGAAATCCTTCGGTGCAGTGTGGCGCAAATTTCTATGCGATGAAGGTGGACAGCAGATGATCCCGGTCAAAGGGTTTTCAGGGAAAAAAGTTGCGGTTCTGGGGCTAGGGCGGTCTGGTTTGGCCACGGCTCGTGCATTGCAGGCGGGCGGTGCCGAACCGGTGTGCTGGGATGACAACCCGGCCGCGCGTGAGGCGGCTGAAGGAGAGGGGCTGGTCTGCTCTGATCTGCGCCGACATGGAGCGTTCGAAAATATTGCTACTCTGATTGTTTCACCTGGTATTCCGCATCTTTATCCCATGCCCAATCCGGTCGTGGCTGCTGCAACGGATGCTGGCGTCCCGGTAGACAATGATATTGGCTTGTTCTTTCGCTCCTTCGCCGGGCCTGAATGGCACAACTATGACACCCCGCCGCGTGTCATCGCAGTGACGGGATCGAACGGCAAATCAACGACTGCAGCCCTGATCCACCATATCCTGACCGAGGCCGGACGCGACTCGCAGTTGGCGGGCAATATTGGGCGCGGTGTTCTGGATATCGATCCGGGCGGTGATGGCTCGGTGGTGGTGTTAGAGCTGTCCAGTTATCAAACTGAACTGGCCCGCGCCCTGACGCCAGATGTGGCGGTTTTCACCAATCTCTCACCTGATCATCTTGACCGGCATGGAGGTAAGGGTGGCTATTTCGCAGCCAAACGCCGCCTCTTTGCCGAAGGCGGGCCGGATCGCGCCGTGATCGGGATCGATGAGGCTGAAGGCGCGTTTTTGGCTGGTCAGTTGGCCGAGGGGCCGTCTGATGATCGGGTGATCCGCATTTCGGTTGCGCGTAAACTGACTGGACCGGGCTGGCAGGTTTTTGCACGCAAGGGATACTTGTCTGAATACCGCAAGGGACGTCAGACGGGATCAATTGATCTGCGCGACATTAAGGGCCTGCCTGGCGCGCATAACCACCAGAACGCTTGTGCTGCCTATGCTGCCTGCCGTTCTCTGGGCCTTGCCCCCCGCGTGATCGAACACGCGCTGCATAGTTTTCCTGGTCTGCCGCATCGCAGTCAAATTATTGCCGAAGCGGATGGGGTGACCTTCGTGAACGACTCCAAAGCCACCAATGTGGACAGCGCCTTGAAAGCGCTGAGCGCCTTCAAAAAGGTTCGCTGGATCTGTGGCGGGCTTGAGAAAGAGGGTGGGCTTGAGGCGCTGAACGGGGCCGAAGGTCACGTGATCAAAGCCTATGTCATTGGACGCGAAGCTGCGGGCTTTGCCATGCAGCTAACTGCGGATGCTCAGGTTTGCACCACCATGACTGCCGCTGTTGAACAAGCCATGGCAGACGCGCAGCCGGGCGAGGTGGTCTTGTTGGCCCCTGCAGCGGCCAGTTTCGATCAATATGACAATTTCGAACAGCGCGGTGATGACTTCACCGCTGAGGTGAAAAAACGCCTCTGAAAGCAAGGCGTTTGCAATTGTTTGCCGGTTCGGCGAAGCTGAGCGCCTATCTGCTTGACGCGCAATCTGCATTGGTTTTTGCCTTCAGGAAATTCAACACGAGGTTATGAAAATGCCAAACCGTAAGTTTCTATTGATCGTTCCCGCTCTGCTTGTGGCGGGGGCATGCACCAATACCGGTGCCAACTATCAGCCCGTGATCGATGGTCCTGTAGGCCCGAACTACAATGTCGATCTGCAGCAATGCCAGCAACTGGCGGCCTCACAGGCCAGCGTTGATGGGTCCACTGCTGGCAATGCGGCCATCGGCGCGGTAGGCGCAGCTGCCGTAACGGGCATCGTTCAGGACAGCAGCGACAATCTGGGTCGCGCAGCCGTTGCCGGCGCTCTGGTTGGGGCAGGCGCGGACGTGATCAACAAGAACCAGAACAAAGAAGTGCTGGTGCGCAATTGCATGCGCGGACGAGGCTATAACGTCGTTGGTTAACGGCCTGCGATGGCACTTCCTGCAGCGTGACCCGAAGACCACGCCCATTGGAAGTTGTAACCACCCAGCCAACCGGTGACATCCACCGCTTCACCAATAACATAGAGGCCGGGGACTTCCCTGGCCTCCATCGTTTTGGACGACAACCCTTGAGTATCGATTCCACCGAGCGTTACCTCGGCCGTGCGATAACCTTCAGTGCCAGCAGGGGTGAGGTGCCAGTCCGACAGAGCCGCGACCAGATCGGTCAGCGCAGCATCGGATTGATCCGCCAGATTGCCTTGCATCTGGAAATGGTGCTTGAGGTAGTCCACCAGACGCGAAGGTAAATGGCGTGCAAGCTCTGTGGTCAGCGCCTTGCGTCCACCCGCCTGCCGCTGATCCCGCAACAGCTCGAACAGCCCCAGACCCGGGATCAGATTCACCCGAATGACCTCGCCCTCGCGCCAATACGAAGATAGTTGCAGTACAGAAGGGCCACTCAGCCCGCGATGGGTGAACAGCAGGGCTTCATCGAAACTGGTGCGTTGATTTGACAGCCGCACGGGCAGCGAGACACCGGATAGGTCTTTGAACCGTCCATCTGAAAAGGTGAATGGCACCAGTGCTGCCCGGGTTTCGGTCACCTTTAGCCCGAATTGGCGCGCAATGTCGTAGGCCAACCCTGTTGCGCCCATCTTGGGGATCGACTTGCCGCCCGTGGCCAAAACCAGATTGCGGCATGTCAGGGAAATGCGATTGCCTTCTCGCTCGACCTCCAGCGAGAACCCGCTCTCGGTCTTGCGCAGCGAGTGGAAGGTAGTCTGTACCCACAGCTCGGCCCCGACACGCGCCATTTCGTCCAGCAACATTTGTATAATCTGTTTTGACGAACCGTCACAAAACAACTGCCCCAGAGTCTTCTCATGCCAGGCAATGTGGTGACGTTCTACCAGATCGATGAAATCCCATTGTGTATACCGCGCCAAAGCCGATTTGCTAAAATGGGGGTTCTGCGACAGGAAATTTCCTGGCCCCGCATGCAAATTGGTGAAATTGCACCGCCCGCCGCCGGATATACGGATCTTTTTGCCGGGCGCTTTTGCGTGATCGATCACCAGCGCGCGTCCGCCGCAATGGGTCGCGCACATCATGCCAGCCGCCCCGGCACCAAGGATGATTGTATCGTAATTCATGTATGGCCATTGGCCTGTTATCCGCCAGATGGCAAGGGCCACCGGACCACGCGCGTTGAAGTGAGACGGATAGAACTTGTTCTACAAGCCTCATGGTCCAGTATTGGAGCAGTGCGCACGCGCCACAGGGGTGAAATATCCCGTGAGCTCAGCTTGACCCGTCGTAGACCAGGCTCTAGCAAAAAATGGCACATATACTGGATATGTGCGTGTGTTTTGAAATGTTGTGGAGTTACGCCCGATGCCAACGAATATCTATGGTGCGTTTCGCAGCAACACCACGTTGTCCGACGCAGGCGCTTCAACAACCGTCGTGGGATCAACTTTCCAGATTTTTGCATATGATCAAATCACCGTCGAAGATGGTGCCGACGGTACGATTTACAGCGGTGACAGCAATTCCAACGAAGTCTCAAACGATCCGACGCAGACTTATAACGGCGAAATCATATTCTGGGATTTTACGGTTACGGTGACAGATGGGACCAACACCTACCAGATCGGCCTGTTTGACTATGATATCAACGGCGATGGTGACTCGATCGGAGTTGACAGCGAAGACGGATATTTCATGGCATTTATCGGTGGGTCTATTCCGCCGTTAAATACGACGCTGACGATCACGGCGATTGTCGATAATGGACCCAGCATTGATGTAGATACCGTTGTACCATGTTTCACTTCGGGGACTAAGATCGATACCCCGTCTGGCCCGAGACCGGTTGAAACCCTCGAAGCAGGTGATTTTGTTCTGACACTCGATAATGGACCTCAGGCCATCCGTTGGATCGGAAGGTGCACTCTGGACAGTATTGACCTGAATATAAAACCCAAGTTGCGCCCCGTCAGAATCGCCAAGGGTGCGTTGGGCGAGGGTCTGCCAGAACGCACATTGCGCGTTTCTCCGCAACATCGGATGCTGCTGCGCTCAGCCATTGCTGAACGTATGTTTTCCAGTCACGAGATCCTGGTTCCAGCAATTAAACTTATGGGGCTGCCTGGGGTTTCGGTGGATGAGGAGGCGCAGAGCGTAACATATGTTCACCTCCTCTTTGACAGGCACGAGGTGGTCTTCGCTGAAGGCGCACCATCGGAAAGCCTGTTAACCGGGCCCGAAGCATTAAAAAGCGTTGGGAAAGACGCCCTGGCGGAAATCACCGAGTTGTTTCCCGAAATTGTTGCCAAAGACTACGAGCCTCAGATGGCGCGCCTCGTGCCGCAACAGGGTCGGAAAATGCAATCTCTGATCCATCGCCACGTGAAAAACGACAAGCCGTTGTTGTCCTGACAGATGGTCCCAGCGTGCGGCGCTGTTTTTGACAATGATGTCATCATGTCGGGAAAAGTGTTTTGAAAATCTAATCCGTCATTCCTCTGGTCTGAAAACAAAAATCACTGTAGACTCCCGAACAGATCCCGAAAACGGGACGTTGACGAGGCAGATAGTGGCGGTATCTCATGACTGAGATGGTGTATGGCGCGGTCCAGGACCAGCGCGGCGAACCGATTCTACCGAAGTGGTGGCGGACGATTGACCGCTGGACGATGTCCTGCGTTTTGATCCTGTTTGTCATAGGGCTTCTGCTTGGGCTGGCCTCTTCTCCGCCGCTCGCGGGGCGCAACGGATTTGATCCCTTCCACTATGTCGAGCGGCAGGCGCTGTTCGGAGGGCTCGCGCTGGTTGCGATGCTTCTGACCTCGATGATGTCACCCACGCTGGTGCGGCGTCTGGCGATCTTGGGCTTTCTTGTCTCGTTCGTGGCGCTGGCATTTCTGCCGATCTTTGGCACGGATTTTGGCAAAGGCGCAGTGCGCTGGTATTCGCTGGGCTTTGCCTCGCTGCAACCATCAGAATTTCTCAAGCCCGGATTTGTCGTCGTGGCAGCGTGGCTGTTGGCTGCTTCGCAGGAAATCAATGGCCCTCCGGGGCGGTTATGGTCATTCGCGCTGTGTATGGCCATTGTTGCGATGTTGGTGATGCAACCCGATTTTGGACAGGCCTGCCTGATCCTCTTTGGTTGGGGGGTAATGTATTTCGTGGTGGGCGCTCCGATGTTGCTGTTGGTTGGCATGGCGGGGGCCGTGGTTTTGGGTGGAATGTTCGCCTATTCCAACTCAGAGCACTTTGCGCGCCGTATCGACGGTTTTCTAAATCAGGAACTCGACCCGACCACGCAGCTTGGTTACGCGACGAACGCAATCCGCGAGGGTGGATTGTTCGGCGTTGGCGTGGGCGAGGGGCAGGTGAAATGGTCGCTGCCTGACGCGCATACTGATTTCATCATCGCAGTGGCGGCAGAGGAGTATGGTCTGATCCTCGTTCTGATCATCATCGCACTCTATTCGTTGATCGTCGTGCGTTCGCTGCTGCGACTGATGCGCGAACGCGACATGTTCATTCGCCTGGCGGGTACCGGGCTGGCCTGCATGTTCGGTGTACAGGCGATGATCAACATGGGCGTTGCTGTACGTCTGTTGCCTGCAAAAGGCATGACGTTGCCTTTCGTAAGCTATGGTGGCTCGTCGCTGATCGCAGGCGGCATCGCGGTCGGCATGTTGCTGGCCTTCACCCGAACCCGCCCGCAAGGCGAACTCGGTGATATTTTGCGCGGGCGAGGATGATGCCGTATCTTCTGATCGCAGCAGGTGGCACCGGAGGACACATGTTCCCGGCGCAGGCACTGGCAGAGGCGATGCTGGCCAAAGGCTGGCGTGTGCGCTTGTCCACCGATCCGCGAGGAGCGCGCTATACCGGTGCGTTCCCCGAAGGTGTTGAAATTGTCGAGGCATCCTCGGCAACCTTTGCCCGCGGTGGTCTGGCCGCCAAAGTGCTGGTCGGGCCCAAGATTGCTGCTGGTGTGACCGGTATGGCGGCGCAGATGATGCGCGACAAGCCGGACGTTGTGGTGGGATTTGGAGGCTATCCGTCGATCCCGGCGCTGGGCGCAGCAACGCTGTTGAAAATCCCGCGAATGATCCATGAACAGAACGGTGTTCTGGGTCGCGTGAATAAAGTGTTTGCAACTCGGGTTGCGCAGGTGGCCTGCGGTGTCTGGCCCACCGATCTGCCGGCCGGGGCCAACGGTATCCACACCGGCAACCCGGTGCGCGGCGCGGTACTGGAACGTGAAGGAGCGCCCTTTATTCCGCCCGGAGATTACCCGATGTCGGTGCTTGTAATGGGCGGCTCGCAAGGCGCGCGTATTCTCAGCGATGTGGTCCCCGGTGCGATTGCGGCGTTGCCCGAAGCCGTACGCGACCATATCCGCGTCTCGCACCAGGCCCGCGAAGAGGATAGCGAGCGGGTTAAAGCCTTTTACTCCGATCACGGCATCCGCGCCGATGTGCAGCCATTTTTTGACGATGTGCCGCGTCGCATGTCTGATGCGCAGCTGGTTGTCAGCCGCTCGGGTGCCTCCAGTATCGCCGACATTTCGGTGATTGGCCGTCCGTCGATATTGATCCCGCTTGCTACCGCCGCTGGTGACCACCAAACCGCCAATGCGCGCGGGTTGGTTCAGGCGGGTGGGGCGATCATGATCCCCGAAAACGCCCTTGACGTTCCCGCGCTGACAGAGCAGATGACCACGGTTCTCACCAACCCCGAAGCCGCACAGCAAATGGCCCATGCCGCGCTATCGGTCGGGGCTCCGGACGCAACCGAGCGTCTGGTCGCCCTTGTCGAGCAACTGGCGCAGAAGGAGACCTCATGAATCCAGCAACCAAACTGCCGCAGGACGTTGGACCGATCCATTTCGTGGGTATCGGCGGGATCGGGATGTCAGGCATCGCCGAGGTGCTTTTGAACCTTGGCTACCAGGTACAAGGTTCGGATCTGAAGACCTCGAAGATTACTGACCGACTGGCTGGGCTCGGCGCTGAGATTTTCGAAGGCCAGCGTGCCGAGAATCTGCAGAACGCCGCGGTGGTCGTGGTCTCGACCGCGATCAAACCGGGGAACCCGGAACTGGATGAGGCGCGCGCGCAAGGCCTACCGGTGGTGCGCCGCGCCGACATGCTGGCCGAACTCATGCGGCTGCGCTCGAATATTGCCATCGCCGGAACCCACGGAAAAACGACCACGACCACGATGATGGCTGAACTGATGGTTGCGGGTGATTTCGATCCCACCGTCATCAATGGCGGCATCATCCACGCCTATGGCAGCAACGCGCGCATGGGGCAGGGTGAATGGATGGTGGTTGAAGCGGATGAGAGCGATGGCTCGTTCAATCGCCTGCCTGCAACCATCGCCATCGTCACCAATATCGACCCCGAGCATATGGAGCATTGGGGCGATTTCGACCAACTGCGCGACGGGTTTTACGAATTTGTCTCGAACCTGCCGTTTTATGGTCTGGCCGTTTGCTGCACGGATCATGCCGAGGTGCAAGCTCTGGTCGGACGCATCTCGGACCGTCGCGTGCGCACCTATGGTTTCAACGCACAGGCCGATGTACGGGCCGAGAACTTGACCTATAAAGGTGGCGTTGCACATTTCGACATCCATTTGCGCTACGAAGACAAGGTGATCGAAGGCTGCACCCTGCCGATGCCAGGTGATCATAACGTATCGAATGCTCTGTCCGCAGTGGCCGTTGCCCGTCATCTGGGGATGAAAGCTTCGGAAATTCGCGACGCGCTGGCCAATTTCGGTGGCGTTAACCGCCGCTTCACCAAGGTCGGAGAGATCAACGGTGTCACCATCATCGACGATTATGGTCACCATCCAGTAGAAATCGCAGCCGTTCTCAAGGCTGCGCGCCAAGCTACCGAGGGCCGCGTCATCGCCGTCCACCAGCCGCACCGGTATTCGCGATTGTCTGACCTGTTTGATGATTTCTGCACCTGTTTCAACGATGCCGATGTGGTCGCCATCGCCGAGGTCTTTGCGGCAGGAGAAGACCCGATCGAAGGGGCGGACCGCGACGCACTGGTCGAAGGGCTGATCCGTCACGGCCACCGCCATGCGCGGGCCATTCTGGATGAAAGTGACCTCGTGCGGCTCGTCCGCGAACAGGCCCGACCGGGGGATATGGTTGTATGCCTCGGTGCCGGGACCATCAGCGCCTGGGCCAATGGGTTGCCTGACCAATTGATTGCGAAGGCGAGTTAGGCTCGTGTCGCTTTCGCTCATCATCGCCTGCGCCTGGGTTTTTGCCTCAACCATCGTCGCAATGCTACCGATGCGTTTGCAGTTCCCGCCGGGCGTAGTGCTATTTGGCAGTGCGCCGTTCCTAATCCTATGGTTGGGATATGACTATGGCTGGTTTATCGGTGTGATGGCCATTGCCGGTTTCGCTTCGATGTACCGCAACCCGATCCGCTACTACTTGCGTAAATGGACAGGTAAAGAGGTATCGGAATGAGTTGGTCGCTCGCGCTTGCCGGTCTTTGGGGCGTTGTTGCCAATATATTGGCAATGCTTCCTAGCAAAGATAATCACTGGAAACGGGCATATTTCTTGATCGCCGTGGGAATTCCGATTCTTGGTTATGTCACCTATGAAAGCGGTCCCTGGATCGGGCTTGTGGTGCTGGCTGCGGGTATGTCGATCTTGCGCTGGCCGGTGATATACCTGACCCGTTGGACAAAGTCGAAATTGCAGGGCATGAAGGCGGTCAACAAGTAACCGACCTTATCAGGAGGCCTCCATGGTCGACATTGCCACCTTTGCTTATCTGCCATTGATCTCTCTCATCTTCGGTGCCGTATCTGGTTTTGTTGCCGGACGCTGGATCGGTATAAAAGCGCTGATTTGGTTGATCGGTTTGACTTCGGCTGTGGCATTGGTGCTGATCGTGATGTTGGCTGGTGTCGAAACAGGCGAAGAGGAACAGGCATTTGGCCCATTTGTTTGGCTCACAGGTGGTGTCCTACCGTTCCTGTTTGCCGTCATTATGGGGGGCGTTGGAGGACGCAGCCTTTCAGCTAGGACAAATGCATGACCGATCTACCCGTGGTCCGAGGTCGCCTGACCGAGGCGCGTGCGCTCAATGATTTGACTTGGCTTCGCGTTGGTGGGCCTGCTGATTATTTGTTTCAGCCTGCCGATACCGAAGACCTGCAGGCCTTTTTGCGCGCCCTGCCCGCAGACGTTCCGGTTTTTCCCATGGGTGTCGGATCAAACCTAATTGTACGGGATGGCGGCCTGCGTGCCGTGGTGATCCGTTTGGGGCGTGGGTTCAACGGTATCTCAGTCGACGGCAACACCGTCACTGCAGGCGCGGCGGCGCTGGATGCCCATGTGGCGCGGAAGGCTGCAGATGCAGGCGTTGACCTGACATTTCTGCGCACGATCCCCGGCTCTATCGGCGGGGCGGTGCGCATGAACGCGGGTTGCTATGGCAGCTACACGGCGGATGTGCTGCAAAAAGCCACCATCGTCACACGGCAGGGCGAACTTGTCGAACTCAGTTCCGATGACTTCAACTTCCGCTACCGTCAGTCCGATCTGCCCGAAGGTGCGGTGCTGGTTTCAGCCACCTTCCAAGCCCTCTCGGGCGATCCGGCCGAGCTGCACGCCCGCATGGAAGCGCAGCTTAAGAAGCGCGACGAAACGCAGCCAACCAAGGACAGAAGCGCTGGTTCGACCTTCCGCAACCCGGCTGGGTTTTCTTCGACCGGGCGCGAAGATGATGTGCACGACCTCAAGGCGTGGAAGGTGATCGACAACGCGGGCATGCGCGGCGCTACCAAAGGCGGCGCGCAAATGAGCCCCAAGCACTCGAATTTCCTGATCAATACCGGTGACGCGACTGCCGCTGACCTCGAGGGACTGGGCGAAGAAGTCAGAAAAAAGGTTTACGAAACAAGCGGCATCACGCTAGAGTGGGAAATCATGCGGGTCGGTGATCCGCTGAAATAATATAGCCCCAACCGTCAGACCAAAACAGGCAAATTCAGGCGACGGATCAAAGGCATAAACGCAATACGGACCACTACATAAGGTCCGGGGACATTGAGGCGCACATTGGGTATGTCGAGCAGGACAAACCCCAAAGTGGCGGTATTGATGGGCGGCCCCTCGGCGGAACGCGAGGTGTCTCTCAGCTCTGGGCGCGAATGCGCAGCCGCCCTTGTGGGAGAAGGCTTTGAAGTGGTCGAACTGGACGCGGGTCCCGACCTCTACGCGCGCCTTCTGGAGATCAAGCCAGATGTAGTTTTCAACGCCCTGCATGGCCGCTGGGGCGAGGATGGCTGTGTGCAGGGTCTACTGGAATGGATGCGCATTCCCTACACGCATTCCGGCGTGCTGGCCTCGGCTTTGGCGATGGACAAACAGCGCAGTAAAGAGGTTTATCAGGCCGAGGGTCTGCCTGTTGTGCCCAGCGTGATCGTGCCCAAGGTCGAAGTGGTCGAAGTCCACGTGATGGAACCACCCTATGTGGCCAAGCCCAACAACGAAGGTTCTAGCGTCGGCATTTATATCGTGCACGAAAATGCCAACGGCCCGCCGCAACTGGACGCGGCGATGCCCGATCAGGTGATGGTTGAGAAATACGTCGCAGGCCGTGAACTGACCGTGACGGTGATGGGCGACCGCGCCTTGACGGTAACCGAAATCATGACCGATGGTGGCTGGTACGACTATGACGCCAAGTACAAACCCGGCGGCTCGTGGCACGTGCTGCCCGCCGACATCCCGCAGGATATCTTTGACCGCTGCATGGACTACGCGCTGAAAGCCCATAATGCACTGGGTTGTCGCGGCGTATCCCGTACCGATTATCGCTGGGATGACAGCATGGGTGCGGATGGCCTGTTCCTGCTGGAAACCAACACGCAGCCCGGCATGACGCCAACCTCGCTGGTGCCCGAACAAGCCGCGCATCTGGGCATGACATTCGGCGAGCTTTGCGCCTGGATGGTGGAGGACGCCTCATGCGACCGCTGACCGCCACCCGCACGCCAGTGATCCACCGGACCAAACCGCTGGCGGGGCCAGATGCGGATTTTGGTGCTGCTCCAAAGTCGGAATCCGAAGCTGAACCCAAACTGCGCTTGCGAGGCACCCGATTCTTTGGTCGCGGACGCTTGTCTGATCCTGCGCCTTCGCGCCTCAGCTACCGTTTTCAGCGCTGGATGCTCACCCCCGGCATCCGGCGCGGGGTGAAGATTGGTCTACCGGTTCTGGCGGTCGTCGGATTGGTCGGAGGCTTCTTTGCCGCTGAAGAACGCCGCGAGGCCGTCAGTGCCTATGTCATCAGCATCAAGACCTCGATTCAGGAACGTCCGGAATTCATGGTCAACCTGATGGCCATCGACGGTGCGGGGACCGCGCTATCGGAAGATATCCGCGAGGTTGTACCTCTCGATTTCCCGCTCAGTTCCTGGGACCTGGATGTCGAGATGATCCGCGACACCATCACTGGGCTCGATCCGGTGAAGTCGGCAACTGTGCGCATTCGCCCCGGCGGTATCTTACAGGTGGACATAGTTGAACGTCAGCCGGTCATCGTCTGGCGTACGCGTGACGGGATCGAGCTACTGGATGAAACCGGTGCCCACGTGGATATGATTGCGGCGCGTGCTGATCACGCAAACTTGCCTTTGATTGCCGGGAAAGGCGCGGACAAGCATGTGCCCGAAGCGCTGCAGATTCTGACAACCGCCCGCAGTTTGGGCGAGCGGGTCCGGGGGCTCGTGCGTGTTGGTGAACGCCGCTGGGATCTGGTGTTGGATCGCAACCAGCGCATCATGTTGCCAACCGAGCGACCTGCGCGTGCACTGGAACGCGTACTGGCAGTAAACGAGGTGCAGGACCTTCTGGAACGCGATGTGGCTGCGGTCGATATGCGCCTTGGCCAGCGACCAACCATCCGAATGAACAAAACAGCCAGCGAAGACTGGTGGAACACAAAAGTAGATGTGAGTAGCGGGCAGTAACGACCATGATGACCGATCTTTATCAGTCCCAACGGGCTATGCGGCAGATGCGCCGGCAGGCAATGCAACGCGGCGTAGTCGCCATTTTGGATGTGGGCAGCTCCAAAATCGCCTGCCTAGTCCTGCGCTTCGACGGGACGGGGCGGTTGTCCGAGGACAATTCGATTGGCTCCATGGCGGGTCAGACCGGGTTTCGGGTGATTGGTGCCGCGACTACTCGCTCACGCGGGGTGCAGTTCGGCGAAGTTACCGCGATGCAAGAAACCGAGCGCGCCATCCGCACCGCCCTGCAGGCGGCGCAGAAAATGGCCGATATCCGTGTTGATCACGTCATCGCTTCCTTCTCAGGGGCCAATCCACGCTCATACGGTCTGGACGCACAGGTCGATCTGGAAGGCCAGCTGGTCACCGAGGCCGAGGTGGGGCGCGTGCTGAATGCCTGTGATGTGCCGGATTATGGCGAAGGACGCGAAGTGTTGCATGCCCAACCGGTGAATTTTGCACTGGACAACCGTTCGGGGCTGATCGACCCGCGTGGACAGTTAGGTCAAAGTCTTGCAGTGGATATGCACATGCTGACCGTCGATGCGGTCGCGATCCAGAACATCGTTCGCTGTATCAAGCGCTGTGATCTGGAATTGGCGGGGATCGCTAACTCAGCCTACGTTTCGGGCATTTCGGCATTGGTCGAGGACGAACAGGAATTGGGTGCCGCCTGTATCGACATGGGCGGCGGCACCACCAGCATCTCAATCTTCATGAAGAAACATATGATCTATGCCGATTGCGTGCGCATGGGCGGCGATCACGTGACCAGCGATATCTCAATGGGCCTTGGAGTGCCTGCAGCAGTGGCCGAACGGATCAAGACCTTTAACGGCGGCGTTCATGCAACGGGTGCTGACGACCGCGACCTGATCGATATTGGCGGCGACACCGGTGATTGGGAGCATGACCGTCGCACCGTCAGCCGTGCCGAATTAATCGGCATTATGCGACCACGCGTCGAAGAAATCCTCGAAGAAGTCCGCACCCGCCTGGATGCAGCGGGATTTGATCACCTGCCCAGCCAGCAAATCGTTCTGACTGGCGGTGGCAGCCAGATCATGGGACTCGACGGGTTGGCCAGTCGTATTCTGGGCCAGCGTGTTCGTTTGGGTCGCCCGCTGCGCGTCCATGGTTTGCCGCAATCGGCGACGGGGCCGGGCTTTTCCTCGGCGGTTGGGCTTAGCCTGTTTGCTGCGCATCCACAGGACGAATGGTGGGACTTTGAAATCCCGGTTGACACCTACGCTGCGCGCCCGTTCAAACGTGCTGTGCGCTGGTTCCGTGACAATTGGTAAACAACTGCGCCGGGTGGCGCTCTGCGCGGCGTTCTTACCCACCGTCGCAGAGACCCAGACACTGATCACGCCTGAGGCGTTTCTGAACGCTGTTGTAGGTAAAACGATCACCTTTCACGAAATCCGCAGCGGTATGCTGGTCGGAACCGAAGAGTTCCTGAGCCCGACTCTCTCTGTCTGGCGGATGGAGGGGCGGGGATGCGTTTATGGTCAGATCACCACGCCAAACGGCCAGATTTGCTTTCTCTATGATGATGCGCCCGATGGCGTACCAGTTTGCTGGTGGCCCTTCCTTCATGATGACCGGCTGATGGTGCGTCTCGCGCGTTTTGTAGGGAGCGAAACGCAAGAAGTCCGAAGTGTTACAGACGACAGTCTAAACTGCCCAAGTACTCCAGTAGGCTAAAGAAATCGGTTGCAGCCCGTGCCAGAATCCCGCAAGATATCCACAAGGCCCGAAAGAGGCCTAGCGGCAGGACGTTGAGCAGTTTTCCGCGACCATATTGAATGATCAACGAGTTTCGCACCCCCGTAGGGCGGGTGTGGTTTTCCGTACGTAGTGGTACATGAACCATTTGCCGCAACATATCGCGGTTGCAGCGAAATGCGGCAGTTTGTTGCCTTATTTCCTCCATATTTTGTGGAATCTGGCGATTTTTCTGGTGACGTTTCCGAAATGACACAGTAAAATCAATTGTGGATAGGTCAGAATAAACCGCATTTTGCGGCAACATATAAAACAGGCGGACAGAGCATGACATTAAATCTTTCGATGCCCGGGCACGACGAACTCAAGCCTCGGATTACCGTATTTGGCGTTGGTGGCGCTGGGGGCAATGCTGTCGACAATATGATTGAAAAGCAGTTGGACGGCGTCGAATTTGTCGTCGCCAATACAGACGCGCAGGCGTTGCAGCAAAGCCGCTCATCAGCGCGGGTGCAACTGGGTGTCAAAGTCACAGAAGGGCTGGGTGCGGGGGCACGCCCGACCGTGGGAGCCGCGGCTGCCGAAGAAAGCATCGAACAGATCGTTGACCACCTGGCAGGGGCACATATGTGCTTTATCACTGCAGGTATGGGCGGCGGGACCGGTACCGGGGCGGCCCCGATCATAGCACAGGCTGCGCGAGAACTGGGTGTTCTGACCGTTGGTGTTGTGACTAAACCCTTCCAGTTCGAAGGGGCCAAGCGGATGCGTCAGGCCGAAGACGGCGTTGACGCATTGCAGCAAGTTGTCGACACACTGATCATCATCCCGAACCAGAACCTGTTCCGTCTGGCCAATGAAAAGACCACGTTTACTGAAGCGTTCTCGATGGCGGATGACGTTCTGTATCAGGGCGTCAAGGGCGTGACCGACCTGATGGTGCGTCCGGGTTTGATCAACCTCGACTTTGCCGACGTCCGCGCTGTGATGGATGAGATGGGCAAGGCGATGATGGGTACGGGTGAAGCCACTGGTGAAGACCGCGCCATTCAGGCCGCCGAGAAGGCCATTGCCAACCCGCTGCTGGACGAAATCAGCCTCAAGGGCGCGAAGGGCGTTCTGATCAACATCACTGGTTCGCACGACCTGACCCTGTTCGAATTGGACGAGGCCGCCAACCGCATCCGCGAGGAAGTGGATCCCGAGGCCAACATTATCGTCGGTTCGACCCTCGATACCGAGATGGAAGGTGGCATGCGCGTGTCTGTTGTTGCGACGGGTATTGATGCCAGCGAAAAAACCGACGACGTGCCAGTCGCACGCCGTTCGATGTCGGCTCCGCTGACCCGCACGGTTTCAGCGGAAGAGCAGCCGCAGGAGCCGGTTGCCGGCGCCCCGGCAGCAGAAGAGGACAACATTGCTCCGACGCTGTTTGAATCCATCGAAGACGTTGAGTTCAACGAGGGCTGGCAAGTCGAACAGCCCGCGGCTGAACAGGATGATGACGGGCTGCCTCCGCCTGCCTATCAGCCACAAGTGGCACAATTCGAGCCGCAGCCAGAAGTGGAAGAAACCCCCGAGGCTTACGTCGATCAGCGTGCTCCGACCCCCGGCACTCCGTCGCCAGAAGCGATGCAGCGATTGCAGGCAGCCGTACAGAAGGTACCGCATAACCGGCTACGTCCAACGGCTGCAGCCCCTCGTGAACCTGCTCCACAGCCGCAGCAGGCAGCCGAGGATCGTCCGCGTTTTGGATTTAACCGACTGATCGATCGTATGACTGGTCATGCGGCCGATACGCCTGCGCAACCGGTGCGCCAACAGCCTGCTATGCGGTCGGTTGACGCCACGGCACCTGCGCAGGATGAGGTTGATCCAGACCAGGAGCGCATCGAAATTCCGGCCTTCCTGCGGCGTCAAGCCAACTGATCGCGGTAACAAAATCGTTTCAAAGGGCCGCAAACATGCGGCCCTTTTCTGTTGAAACACAAGGTATTAAACCCATGTAAGCAGGGATTTGCCGATGTGTAACAATCATGTTTCATTCGGTTGCAAAGAGTGAGTTGAGCCTTGACGCCCCCTTCCTTAGTTGAGGGTGCAACACAGCCCCTGGCAGGCTGGACACAATTCAC
Organism: Ruegeria sp. YTSA064; assembly: GCF_059610325.1. NCBI lineage: Bacteria > Pseudomonadati > Pseudomonadota > Alphaproteobacteria > Rhodobacterales > Roseobacteraceae > Ruegeria > Ruegeria sp. YTSA064. The sequence goes on along the minus strand of NZ_JBXWNK010000004.1, from coordinate 30,616 downwards.
CGAGGCTCACATTGCAACATACGCTCAAATCTTCAGTCACGTTTACGGGCACTGGGCTGCATAGCGGCAAGCCTGCGACGATGGTTCTGAAGCCTGCGGCCGCAGGTCATGGAATCTGGTTCAAACGGATTGATATCGAGCTGGGCAATGCGATGATTCCCGCGATCTACGATGTCGTCGAACGTACGCCGCTTTGCACCCGTCTCGTGAACGAAGCGGATGTTTCGGTGTCGACCGTTGAGCATATCATGGCGGCACTCGCCGGGTGCGGCATACATAACGCTCTGATCGAGATTGACGGTCCCGAGGTTCCGATCATGGATGGCTCGTCCATCGAGTTCGTTCGCGGTATCATGGCTAAAGGTGTGCGTCGTCAGGCGAGCCCCGTGCTGGCCTACGAAGTTCTCAAACCGATCACCGTTTCGCGCGAGGGCGCAAGCGCGTCGATCGTTCCTGCCGACGGGCTTGAGATCGAATTCCACATTGATTTTGAAGATCACGCTATTGGCAGTCAGACCAAAGTTCTGGATATGCGCAACGGGTCCTTTGCGAGAGAATTGTGCGACAGCCGCACTTTCTGCCGCCGTACGGATGTTGAGGCGATGCGCGAGAACGGTCTGGCGTTGGGTGGAACGCTGGAAAACGCGGTCGTTGTGCAAGGTGATGAAGTTCTGACGCCGGGTGGTTTCCGCCACGATGATGAGGCCGTGCGTCACAAGATGCTGGATGCCTTGGGTGATCTTTATCTGGCAGGCGGTCCGATCCTGGGTCGCTTTACCGGTGAAAAGTCGGGTCATTCTATGACCAACACGCTGCTGCGCAAGCTGTTCGAGACACCTGGTGCGGTGCGCCCGATCCTATGCACGCCTGAACAAACCGCACGCTTGCCGGGTCAGGGTCTGGTGCGGAGTGAAATTCCACAAGTTGCGTGACCCGGTCAACTCTGGCGACATTTGCGTCAATAGGGTGGATAAGGCGTTTTGCACTGGAATTTTATGTGCTAGACCGAGGTCCGATCAGGGATAAATCCCGCTAAGTTAACGACAAGGATGGGCGGAATGGTTGGCACCAAAGCGGCAGTCAGATTCGCAGCGGCGATTCTTCTGGCAGCATCTTTGACGGCGTGCGGGGACGGAGGCCTTTTCAGCAAAAAGGGCGCTGACCGCAACCAGAACCTCGAAGGTTTCACACCAGAGCAGATTTATACCCGTGGTGAATATGAGCTGTCTCAGAACCGTTCTGACGACGCCGCGTGGTATTTCTCTGAGGTCGAGCGGCTTTATCCTTATTCCGACTGGGCCAAGCGAGCTCTGATCATGCAGGCGTTTTCCTTTCATTCGGATCAAAACTACGAAGAAAGCCGCGCCGCTGCACAGCGATACATCGATTTTTATCCAACCGACGAAGATGCGGCGTATGCGCAATATCTTCTGGCGCTCAGCTACTATGACCAGATCGATGAGGTTGGTCGCGATCAGGGCCTGACCTTTCAGGCGCTGCAGGCCTTGCGTACGGTGATCGAAGTCTACCCTGATAGCGAATATGCCACTTCTGCCGTTCTCAAGTTTGATTTGGCCTTTGACCATTTGGCCGGAAAAGAAATGGAGATCGGGCGCTATTACCTGCGTCAGGACCACTTTACTGCGGCCATCAACCGATTCCGTGTTGTGGTGGAAGACTTCCAAACCACCTCGCACACTGCTGAGGCGCTGTATCGTCTGATCGAGGCCTACTTGGCACTGGGTCTGGTAGATGAAGCGCAATCCGCCGGAGCAATTCTGGGTTACAACTATCAATCCTCTGAATGGTACGATGCAGGTTACACACTGTTGACCTCACGCGGGCTGGATCTGAAGAGCCGAGGCAATAACTGGCTCAGCACGATCTATCGCCAGACCATCAAAGGTGAGTGGTTGTAAACGCGATGGCTAAAGGCGTGGGACGCTAAGACCCGATGCTGCGCGCCCTTGATATCCGCGACATGCTGATCATCGACCGGTTGGAGCTGACGTTCCAGCCGGGCTTGAACGCTTTGACCGGTGAAACCGGGGCAGGCAAGTCGATCCTTCTGGACTCTTTGGGTTTTGTATTGGGTTGGCGCGGGCGGGCTGAACTGGTCCGTCAAGGCGCTGAACAAGGTGAGGTTGTCGCTGAGTTCGAGTTACCTGAAGGCCATCCTGCCCATGCCGTGTTGGCAGACGCCGGTTTGCCTGGGGGCGAGGAGTTGATCCTGCGTCGGGTCAATACGGCTGAGGGACGTAAGACTGCTTGGGTCAACGATCGTCGTTGCTCGGGTGAGGTGTTGCGGGCTTTGTCAGGAACCCTGATCGAGTTGCATGGCCAACATGATGACCGGGGCTTGCTGAATCCGCGTGGTCATCGCGCAATGCTGGATGCGTATGCAGAGGCAGAGGACAAACTAGCCGCTGTTCGCTCCGCCTGGGGTCAAATGTCCGCTGCTCGAAAAGTGTTGGCTCAGACCGAAGCTGCGCTGACCTCCATGCGCGCGGAGGAAGAGTTCTTGCGTCATTCCGTGGCTGAGTTGGACAAGCTAGATCCGCAGCCGGGTGAAGATGCCGACCTCGACGCTCGCCGCCGTATGATGCAGGGGGCCGAGCGCATCCGCGATGACGTAGCCCGCGCTTTTGCGTTGATGGGCGGAGATGGGGCCGAAGGCGCCATGGCCGACGCAGTGCGCTGGCTGGAAGGTGTCTCGGACCATGCGGAGGGGCAGTTAGAAGAACCCATCGCTGCGCTTGGCCGTGCCCTAATCGAATTGGGTGAGGCGCAGGATGGTGTGAATTCCTGCCTGCAAGTGCTTGAGTTTAACCCCTCGGAGCTGGAGCAGATCGAAGAGCGACTCTTTGCGATCCGCGCATTGGCCCGAAAACACGATGTGGCACCAGACGAATTGGGTCCCTTCGCTGATACGCTGCGCGACCGTCTAAACCGGTTAGACGCCAGCGATGCAGATATCAGCGATAAGCGCGCTGCCGTTGCCGCTGCACAGGCGACTTATGACAAGGCAGCTGAAGCTCTTAGTTCTTTAAGGCAATCTGCAGCCAGAGCGCTCGACAAAGCGGTCATGGGGGAACTTGCGCCGTTGAAAATGGAACGCGCGGTTTTCCAGACCGAGATTGCGCCCGGCGATCCCGGTCCCGACGGCATCGATGCAGTAGCCTTTACCGTCGCCACGAATCCCGGCGCGCCCTCAGGGCCACTTAATAAGATCGCTTCGGGCGGGGAACTCAGCCGCTTTCTGCTGGCACTCAAGGTTTGCCTGACCGGCGAGGATAGTGCCCGCACAATGATCTTTGATGAGATCGACCGGGGCGTTGGCGGAGCCACCGCTAATGCGGTCGGGCGGCGTCTGGCGTCGCTGGCCCATGGCGGGCAGGTGCTGGTGGTGACGCATTCGCCGCAGGTCGCTGCCCGCGCAGCACATCATTGGCGGGTGCAGAAGCAGGTGGCAGGGGATCAGACCCTGTCAACCGTGACCCCATTGTCCGTTCCTGATCGCATTGATGAGATTGCGCGCATGGTCGCGGGTGACACAATTACGGATGAGGCGCGCGCTGCAGCCCGTGCCCTGCTTGAGGCTTAACGCGCAACGACTGTAAACAAACCACCGTGAACCGACTTTTCTCTGCGCTCCACGTCGCTTACTAAAGGTCAGCGACCATTCTTACGCGATCCCCATGAGGGCCAATGACCCAGTCCACCCGCACTGTGCTGCGTAATCAATTCAATCAGGCGCTGTCGGCCCTGAAAGATGCTTGGCGCGTGATGCTCCATCGTGGTCCCAGCCAGATACAATTCTGGTTTATCGCGCTGATCATCGGGATTGCTGCTGGTTTCATGGCGCTGGGGTTCCGCATGTCCATCGCGTCGCTGCAAGCCTATCTCTATAGCACTGACAACATTCTTTTCCTTCATAGCCATGCTGAGAAACTGCACTGGTTCTGGATATTCATCACACCCGTCATAGGCGGATTGGTTGTCGGGGTTCTATTAAACCGATTTACAGATGATGGACGGGTACGTTCAGTCGCGGATGTGATTGAGGGATCGGCCATAACTGATGGGCGCGTCGAGAAAAAGGCCGGTATCGCATCATTCATTGCCTCGTTGATCACGCTAAGCTCGGGTGGCTCGACGGGCCGAGAGGGGCCAGTCGTGCATATGGCAGGGGTTATTTCGACCTGGGTCAGCGACCGTATTCGCGCAGATGGGATCACTGGGCGTGATCTTTTAGGCTGTGCTGTGGCTGCCGCTGTCTCAGCCAGCTTTAATGCCCCAATTGCAGGAGCGCTGTTCGCGCTTGAAGTTGTGCTGCGCCATTTCGCCGTGCATGCCTTTGCCCCTATCGTTATCGCATCGGTCGCAGGTACAGTGATCAACCGTCTGGCATATGGCGACGTGACCGAGTTTACGTTGGACACGCCCGGTTCGCTGCAGTTTTATGTCGAATTGCCTGCCTTTCTGATCCTCGGACTGATCTGTGGGTTGGTATCGTTGCTGCTGATGCGCTCGATTTTTTTTGCTGAAGATATCGGCACACACATCCAAAATCGATTATCGCTACCAGGCTGGCTGCGCCCGGCAGTGTCTGGTGCGATGCTGGGTCTATTGGCGATCTGGTTCCCCCATATCATCGGCGTGGGTTATGAAACGACAATACGCGCCCTGACAGGTGACATAGTGCTAACTGCGGCAATTGTGTTGGCCGTTGTGAAAACAGTTGCAGTTGCCATCACCATGGGTGGGCGCATGGGGGGTGGAGTCTTTTCCCCTTCACTGATGATTGGGGCGCTGACCGGGTTGGCTTTTGGTCTGATCGCCACCGGCCTGCTACCCGACGTGTCGGGAACTCATACGCTTTATGCCTTTGCCGGGATGGGTGCCGTTGCTGCGGCGGTTTTGGGTGCTCCGATCTCGACAACGCTTATCGTTTTTGAATTGACCGGAGATTGGCAGATCGGCCTCGCCGTGATGGTTTCGGTCTCGATGTCCACAGCGCTGGCCTCGCGTCTGGTGGATCGGTCGTTCTTCCTGACACAGCTGGAACGTCGCAATGTGCATTTGGCCGCCGGGCCTCAGGCCTATTTGCTGGCCATGCTGCGGGCCGGCACCGTGATGCGACCGCTTGGTGGCACCCGCTCAATAACGAAAGAAGAAGCGCAGGCGCTGATCGAACAAGGGCTTTGCGTCAAGGCCAGCGCCACGCTCGAGGCTGCCATGCCCTATTTTGATCGCGACGACATCCCCTGTATCCCGGTTGTCATAGTCGACGAAGAGGGGTGTGAGGATCCTGTCGGAGCGCTCTATCACGTCGACGCACTCAAGGCATATAACCGCGCACTGGCCGCGACAGCGGCCGAAGAACACTCTTGATCAGCCGTCATAAACGCTGGCTGCATCACCCAGATAGTTATCCCAGGCAAACCAGTAGGAAATATGCCCGGCTACCCGCGGCAATTGCGTACCATTCGGGGAGACCAGCGCCTCTTCGGTGACGGTCCATTTGGTCCCTGCTTCGTCGAGCAACCCGCCGTTCGGTGTTGCACGGAACTGATGCGGACCACGTTCGTACGCGCGCACGCTGCGTTTGTCTGGATCGCCCATCAGCATCAGGTTCCGCCCGCCGATTACATCATTGATGACCGGTTTGCCCTTAAACGCATCCAGAGGCCAGGCCCGCGCTGCGCCAAATTGGCGAACGGCAAACACATAGTCTTTTTGTCGATGCTTGGATTGATCGACCAGCGCAGGGAACATCAGATCAGGCGAGGCAAAATAGTCACGATACACGACACCGGATCCATAGTTGCGTCGATAACCAGTGTTCAGCGACAGAACCCGGGTATTGGGATGTGAAGCTTTCCAGCTATCCCAACGTGTAATCACCACCGGGCGCTGCCTAAGCTCGATCCCACTTTCTGCCAGCGGGCCTACAACAGGTTTGCCGGTATACTGGTTCCAGAGCGAATGCGTTTCACGATCGAACATCAACTTATTTGAACGATAAAGGAAACCGGATGAACCAAAGATCAAGGGTTTCCGTCGCCCTGCGACCTGCGTTTCAAACAAGATTCCCGAACCACAAAGTGTGCAGTAAGCCAGCGCAACCGGAACGTCACCGATTACATCATTGAACATCTCATGCCAGCCCATGATCCGCAGAGGATAAGCGCGCTCGTCTCCGTTGATCGAAACGCCAAAGACCAAATCATCGTCTTTCAGATAATCTGCCTGCGCTGCCGAAATCAGTTTGGGATTATCCAGTGACGGGATGCCATCCTTGACCACGCCGCCCCAGGAAATCTCTTCCAGTCGGATCTTCATTTTGTCGCGTTTCAGATACTCAGGTCGCAGAAACAGGTCAAAATTCTGATCAATTCCCAACAGAACTTCGCGTTTGAAGGGCGCGAGTGACGGGTGGGGAACAATCTGTGCGTTCCGTTCCTGCCATAGCATCCATTCGAACCAATCCGTGCCGTGGTTTTCCCCGGTCAAAGCTTCCATGACTTTGGCGATGTCGCGTACGCGACGTCCGCTGAACCGCATCGAAGTCAAAAGCGCAGGGACAACATCGGGGTTATCTCTCTCGGTCAGAAACTCCATACCGGCTTCGAATTCCGCATTATCTCCAAACACGGTTGAACGCACGGCCTCATATACAGGGTCTTCCTGTGCCCATAGCGTTGTGGGCAAGACCATCCCAGCGCTAAGAAGTCCCGCAAATCCTCGGCGAGTGATCGACATCGCATCCTCCGGTTTCGTTCGTGCCCATTCTGCCCGCAAACCTCTTCACATACACGAAACACCCGCGTGAGGCGTTCGTAACATCCCGAGTTAAAGAGGTCGGTTGTTGGTACTATGAAGCCAATTATTTCTTACGTGCCGCGACCTGACATTCGTAGCGACTTATTATTATGAACCCCCAAAACGTAATTTGGATGTTGGCAGGTTTCGTTGGCTCGACATCGTGCGTTTCTCTGCACATGATGCTCGACAAAGCTCTGGGGATCGGATTTTTTCGATAACTGTTGCCGGGAAATACAAAAAGGAAAACACCCCATGCAGGATCATGGCTATGAATCTGGCAGATTGAATCTACCGTTTGTTGGTATTTCTACCTTCGCAAAATCTCCATACCTCGCGGATTGGAATGTTATCGATGCAGATGTTGCGATATTGGGGGCGCCGTTCGACTTCGGGACCCAGTGGCGGCCCGGCGCGCGGTTTGGTCCGCGGGCCGTGCGCGAGGCCTCGACCCTGTTCAGTTTTGGTCATGCCGGTGCTTATGACCACGAGGATGACGCGACCTATTTGGATAGCTCGGTGCGGATGGTCGATCTTGGGGACGCAGATATTATCCACACCAAGACCGAAGAGAGCCATGCAAATATCGGTTATGGCGTAGGTAAAATCCTGCAGGCGAAGGCTATGCCCGTGACCATCGGCGGCGATCATTCGATCAACATCCCCTGCATCAACGCCTTTGCCCAGGATTGTGCTCAGAACGGGCCCATACATGTGGTTCAGATCGATGCCCACTTGGATTTCGTGGATGAACGTCATGGGGTCACTGCCGGGCATGGCAACCCCATGCGGCGCGCGATTGAGAAAGACTATGTCTCGGGCATGACGCAGCTTGGTATTCGCAATGTATCCTCCACCGCGAAGGAGGGGTACGAGGACGCCCGTGCACGTGGTTCGGACATCTTGTCGGTAAGGCAGGTACGTAAGCTGGGAACCGAGGCCGTTCTAGCACGCATTCCTCAAGGGGCGCGGTATTATGTGACGATCGATATAGACGCGTTTTGCCCTTCAATCGCTTCAGGCACTGGTACGCCCAGCCATGGCGGATTTCTATACTATGACGTGCTGGAGGTCCTGCAGGGGCTGGCAAAACGTGGCGATGTGGTCGGCATCGATCTGGTCGAAGTCGCTCCTGCCTATGACCCGACCGAAAGCACCCAGATTCTGGCCGCACAGTTGTTGTTGAATTTTTTGGGTTTCATCTTTCACGAACGCGCAAGGCTTTAGAAGGCCGGGGCCTTGCACCACAGGCCTTGGCATGCGGTGATTTAGGCCAGGATGAAAACCTTGCCATTGAGAATCCATTCTAAATAGAGGCTTTCCAAAAAGTTGAAGGAACCTAATGGATTGAATGTCCGCAACGCGGACTTTGCTGACCTTGAAATATGAGCAAACTTTGCGCAAAAATTGTTCAAACAAAATTCAGGGCCTCACTATGACACAGGATCAAAGCTTTGCCGTTGTCGCCTTGTCGATGCTTGGAACGTACGGAGTTTTGTTGGCATTTTCTCCGCGATATCGAGCTGATACGGTAAAGATGTTCCACTTGGAAAAATCGACGTTGCGCGTTGCGATTGAACACCCTTTGGCAACATTTGCTCATTTTTTATCGTTTGTTTTGCCAGTCTACTACGTGATGGGCTTTCCAATACACCATCCGTAGCTCTGGGCTCAGAGCGGACTATGCGCTCTGAGCGATTGTGCGAATTAACTGGATTGCGAGTAGAATGGGGCTACGATAGATCCCCACCTGTTTCCTTACGCGCCGATGATGTTGTGGCCGGGGCCGTAGGGGAAACCGGTGATGTTTTCGGCCCCGTCCTCACCGACCACGAGGATATCGTGCTCACGATACCCACCCGCGCCCGGCTGGCCCTCAGGAATCCACAGCATCGGCTCGATCGAGACGACCATGCCGGGTTCCAGCACCGTGTCGATATCTTCGCGCAGTTCCAGACCAGCCTCGCGACCGTAATAGTGGCTGAGGATGCCGAAGGAATGGCCGTACCCGAATGAGCGGTATTGCAGCAGGCCTTCATCGGCAAAGAAACGGTTGATCTCGGCGGTGATGCCTGAGCATGTAGCACCGGGTTTGATCAGGCTCAGGCCCAGCTCATGTGCCGCGACGTTGGCTTTCCACAGGCGCAGGCTGTCTGCATCGGGTTCGCCCAGGAACAGGGTGCGCTCCAGCGCGGTGTAATAGCCCGAGATCATCGGGAAGGTGTTCAGCGACAGGATATCGCCCTTTTGCAGCGCGCGTTTGGTCACCGGGTTATGGGCACCATCGGTGTTAAGCGCCGACTGGAACCAAACCCATGTGTCGCGGTATTCTGCGTCGGGGTAGGCGCGGGCGATTTCCTCTTCCATCGCATCGCGACCGGCCATGGCGATTTCAATCTCGGTTGCGCCTTCGCGGATGGCCGCATGGATGGCAGCCCCGCCGACGTCAGCGGTACGTGCGCCGCCTTTGATCAACTCGATCTCTTCTACGGATTTCACCATGCGGGCGAACATTGTGTCAGGTGCGATGTCGATCAGTTCGGGCTGACCCAGCATGTCCAGCGCCGTGTTGCGCGCCGCCAAAGTCATGTGGTCGCCTTCAATCCCAATTCGTTTGGCCCCGCCGATCAGGCTGGCCACGGCGCGCCAGTAATTGTCGCGCTTCCAGTCGGTATAGATGACATTGTCTTCGACCGAGCGCCGCCACGGCTGGCCCGCATCGATATTGGCCGAGACGGTGGTGCAGGCGTCTTGCGTCACCACGCAGCCGTAAGGGCGACCAAAGGAACAATATAGAAAGCCAGAATAATAGGCGATGTTCTGCATCGAGGTCAGCAGGACTGCGGGGATGTCATGCTTGGCCATGATGGCGCGCAGTTTGCCAAGGCGGCGGTCATATTCACCTTTGCTGAACGGCAGGGGCGCCTTGTCGCCATTGTGGCAGGTGAAGAATTCGGGGCGTTTTGTTATGTCTGTCATCACAAGGTCTCTCATCTTTGCCGGGCGGCAAACCCGGCCACTTGTCCCGGCGTTCAGGACAGGCGGTCTCGGGTTCCGAGAGCCGATCATCCCAGTGTGTCCGCGACGCCATCGCGGCTGGGATGAACGGGTGAATCGTTAGATCACGCGCGGGCCTGCGTCAAGACGGGGAAAGCCCCCGCAGACGCTCGGACCGGCGGCGCAGCAATTCAACTGTGGTCAACAGCGCGATGGAAATCACAACAAGGATTGTCGCCACCGCCAGAATGGTCGGGCTGATCTGTTCACGCAGGCCGGTGAACATCTGCCACGGCAGGGTCTTCTGGCTGGCCGAGCCGACGAACAGCACCACAACCACCTCGTCAAACGATGTGATGAAGGCGAACAGTCCACCTGATATTACACCCGGCAGGATCAAGGGCATCTGGATCTTGAAGAACGTCCGCACCGGACCCGCGCCCATATTCGCCGCCGCCCGTGTCAGTGAACGGTCGAAACCGACCAGCGTCGCGGTCACGGTGATAATCACGAATGGAATTCCCAGAACGGCGTGGGCAAGGATAACTTTCACATAGCCAACGAAATTCTTGTTCATGCCTAGCGTGCCCTCCATGAAGCGACCGATATCGCTGTAAAAGAAGAACATGCCGGTGGCCGAGATGATCAGCGGCACGATCATGGGAGAGATTAGAATGCCCATGATGGCGCGCCGGCCGGGAACATGGCTCTGGCTGAGGCCGATGGCTGCCAACGTACCTAGCGAGACCGAGATGATTGTCGCAATCGGGGCGATGATCAGCGAGTTCTTGAAGCTGCGCTGCCATTCATTGTTGGTAAAGAAGTCGCGATAATGCTTCAGCGAATACCCTTCAAGGTCCAGACGCAGCATCTCGGGCGTGAAGGTAAAGAAGTCCTGCGCGTTGAACGACAGCGGCAGCACCACAAGAATCGGGGTGATCAGGAAGACAAAAATCGCACCGCAGATCACCCGGAACAGGTAGTGATAGAACACTTGTTTCGGGGTCAGGTACGGCAACAATTTCTGACGATAACGGCCTTCGTACAGCCAATAGATAAACCAGACGAAGAACCATCCGCCCAGCAGGCCAAGAACGCCACCCATCGCGCCAGAGAACAGAAAACCGATAATGCCAAAGCCCAGAATGTTAATCCAGCGGGCCAATTTTTCATTCTTGAGGACAGTGATGTAGATCCAGGCCACGGCTGCGATCAGAGCAGCCCCACCTATTATGCCGAGCAGTATCGACCCATTGCCCGCGCCGACAAAGATACCGGCGAAGGCTCCAGCCAGCGCGACGCTGGGTAGGACCATTGAAAGTGGTTTGCGGGATATCGGAGTAAGTGCGGCCATGTCGATTATCCCAGTTTCACGTTATCAATGCCGACGATCTTGTCGTAGCACCAGTAGAGCAGCATAACGACCGCCAGAAGGATCGTCCCCAATGCCGCTGCCAATCCCCAGTTCAGCGAGGACGAGATGTGGTAAGCGATCCGGTTCGAAATGAAGACACCCTTGGTGCCGCCGACGATTTCGGGTGTGATATAGTAGCCAATAGCCAGAATGAACACGAGGATCGAGCCCGCGCCGATGCCCGGAATGGATTGCGGGAAATAGATGCGCCAGAAGGTCGTCCAGTTGGTTGCGCCCATGGATTTTGCAGCACGGGTATAATAGGGCGGAATGGTCTGCATCACCGAATACATTGGCAGGATCATGAACGGCAGCAGGATATGCGTCATCGCAATTATCGTGCCGAATTGATTGTTGATGATCACTAGTCGCGCGTCATCAGCCACCAGTCCAAGCCAGACTAGCGTTTCGTTGATCACGCCTTGTTGCTGCAGCATCACCTTCCAGGCTGATGTCCGTACCAGCAGCGAAGTCCAAAAGGGGAGCAGGACAAGGATCATCAGCATGTTTGAAACCCGCATCGGAAGCGTCGCCAGCAAATAGCTAACCGGGTAGGCCAGCAGGATACAGGCTCCGGTTATGATCAGTGACATGAACAGGGTTCTGCCGAACAGTTTGATCAGGATTTGTTTGTCCTCAGGTTGCGACTGCGCTCCTTCAGGAGTGCGACGCATATCGACCGCGTTAAGGAAATAACCGTTAGTTACAGCTGGCGAATGGGTCTTGATGACCGCCCAGGTTTGCGGCTCACCCCAACCCTCATGAATCTCGATCAGTTGTTCTTTGAACGGGCCATCGGTCTCGGGGTCCAGCTTGCCAAGCTTGCGCCCTGAACGGCGGAACAACGAGGACATACCGGTTTCTTCGTAGTTCAAACGCGAGCCCAGGCGGGTATGGGTTTTGTTGTCGACGGCCACGACCATATCGCGCACGAAGGCGTCATAGACGGTTTCGTCGGGCGTTTCGCCACTGAATTCATCCCAGTTCTGCAATGCTTCGACCGTCAACGGCAGCGTTTCCTGAACGATGCTGTTCTCCACAGACCGAAACAGCATCGATGCTATGGGCACGATGAACGAGAATATGACGAATAGCAGCAGCGGAGCAATGAGCATCAGCGCCCGCAATTTCTGTCGCCGCAGTGAACGTGCCAGTGATTGCTTGAGCGGCGTCCCATCCGCTGCCAGCATCGGCCCCGCGTTTTGGCTTGCGTCGGTCATATTTGCCCCTTGGTTCTGCTTGGGTTTGGGGCGGCGCACCGCCCCAGACTGTATCATAAAATCAAGCGCTTATTGCGCCAGCCATGCCTGGAACTTGGCTTCGATATCGTCGCGGTAGTCCGCCCAGAACTCGTAGTTATACAGGAACGTGTTCTTGGCGTTTTCCGGATCGGTCGGCATATGCGGTGCCATGTCGATGCCCAGTTCGGCGTGCTGACCCACCAGCGGAGCCGACGAAGCGCGGGCCGGACCGTACGAGATGTACTTGGCCTGATCTGCCAGACGCTGGGTGTCGGTCGCGAACATGATGTAGTCCAGTGCGCGCTGCTGACGTTCTTCACTCAGACCTGCCGGGATGATCCAGCCGTCTAGGTCAAAGATTTGCGCGTCCCACAGCATGGCGACGGGCTGCTTTTGCTCTTCGATCACGCTGAACAGACGACCGTTATAGGTCGAACCCATGACGATTTCGCCATCAGCCAGAAGTTGCGGTGTGTCCGCACCAGCAGACCACCAGACAACATCGTCTTTGATCGTTGCCAGCTTGGCCAGCGCCTGATCCTGTCCTTCAGACGTCGCCAGCACGTCATAAACATCATCTTTGGCGACGCCGTCACAGATCAGGGCCCATTCCATGTTGTTGATGGCGCGCTTTTCAAGCGAGCGCTTACCCGGATAGGTTTCAGTATCGAATACTGCACAGACGTCAGTCGGCGGAGTGTCACCAACCAGATCGGTACGGTAGCCGAAGGTGGTCGAATAGACGATCTGAGGGATGAAGCAGTCGCTGACCAGCAGGTCACCAAAGTCATCCGCCGCAGAAGTGCCATCGGGGGCAGGGGCCAGCATGGTGTCAGGGTCGATTTCCAATGCCAGACCTTCGTCGCACAGACGGATCGCATCTGCCGCAACAACGTCAACTACGTCCCAGGTGATGTTGCCCGCTTCGTTCATCGCGCGCAGTTTGGCAACCGCTTCGGCTGAACTGTCATCGTTCAGGATGGTGACGCCGGTTTTTTCCGAATAGGGCTCGTGATAAGCCTTCAGCTGCGATTTGGAATAGGCTCCGCCCCAAGAAACGATTGTCATCTCTTCAGCAGACACCCCGCCAGCCGCTGTCGCCAGCGCCGCTGCGGTCAGCAGTGTTTTGGTTGGTTTCATGTGTTACTCCCAGTACTTCCCGTTTATCATAGTGTCAGCTGACGCACGGGTTTTCGCCAGCCGGTCCCTCGGTGAAACCGCGCTTGTGCCGCGCGGTTTGGTCTATGCGTCGAGCGCACGACAATCCTTGGCCAACCAGCCGATATCGATCTCTTGGCCGGGCTGCAGGCGAACGGCATCGGGGGCGTTGCGCGTCTTGACGATGAACTCGTCATTCCCGGCCACCGACATGCGGAAGCGGAACACGTCACCCATATAGATGAACTCTTTGACTGTGGCCTTTAGCGTATGTGCGTCTGCATGCAGTCGGTCTTTGTTGAATTCCACACGTTCGGGCCGAATCGAGACCTTGGTCCGTTCACCCGGATTATGTACGTTGATCGGAACAGCATCGATTTCCGATCCGTCATCCAACTGCACAAGACAAGTGTCACCGTCTATCGATTTAACAACGCCTTCTAGCGTGTTGTTTTCACCGATAAATTGTGCAACGAAGCTGTTTTCAGGCTCTTCGTATAGTTGATCCGGTGGCGCCAGCTGTTGAATGCGGCCATCGTCGAATACCGCCACGCGGTCGGACATGGTCAGGGCTTCGGTCTGGTCATGGGTCACGTAAACGGTTGTGATACCCAACTCATGCGCCAGACGGGTAATTTCGAACTGCATATGCTCACGCAGTTGCTTGTCAAGCGCACCCAGCGGTTCATCCATCAGAACCAATTCGGGCTCGAACACCAGTGCTCGGGCCAGGGCGATCCGCTGTTGCTGACCACCAGAAAGCTGCGCTGGACGGCGGCCGCCAAAGGCGCCCATCTGGACCATATCCAGAGCCCGTTTAACTTTCTCTTCCCGTTCAGACTTGCCAAGCTTGCGAACCTCAAGCGGGAACGAGAGGTTCTCGGCTACGGTCATGTGCGGAAACAAAGCATAGTTCTGGAACACCATCCCGATACCGCGTTTGTGCGGCGGAATGTTGTTGATAGGTTTCCCATCCAGAAGAATTTCGCCATGTGTGGCGGTTTCGAATCCGGCAAGCATCATCAAGCAGGTTGTTTTGCCTGAACCGGACGGCCCGAGCATAGTCAGGAATTCGCCCTTTGGCAGTGCCAGGTTGAGATCTTTAACGACGAGATTCTCGCCGTCATAAGACTTTTGCACGCGTTGAAATTCGACAAACGCAGCGTCGCTATTTGTGTCGGTCACAAGACCCCCTGTTGCGTCAATTGACTATCCGGTTGGTCCGGATTTCATTGATCTTCTCGTGTATTAAACCCGAGGCTAACAAATGGTCGCAAGCCCGTAAAGCAAATGGATTACTGATAACGCCGCTTTTGCCTAGTTTTGCGACATGTTCAGCTTCTTCATATGCCAGGCCAAGCTTTGATTGCTTGAAAGAACCGGTTTGCGGATCACCTTTTCGATCAGGGGAATCGCAGCAAGGGTTCGCAGGTTCGTGCAGCTCAAGAACACCGCATCGACGTTTGAATCATTGCCCAGACGGACCGCGGCTTCGACCACAGATTCGGTTGATATACGCACCACCTTGGCCTCTTCTGCCTCGCCAAAAGTGCCGAATACATCCATTGTGATTCCCTGATCCGCAAATGCGCGACGCAGCGGGGTGTTCACTTCTTCGATGTAGGGGGAAAGCAGCGCAAACTTCGATACCCCTCGATCCTCGGCGCAAGCTGTCGCTGCGCGCAAAGGGTTCGTTACCGTTTGAACATCACAGGTCTGCTTGACCATTTTCTCAACCTGATCCGAACCGATAACTGAGCTGGCGGACGTACAGCCATATCCCACAACCCGATAACGCCGTGCCTTGGGCAGCAAATCGGCCGCTGCTGACAGGTCGGTTTCCATCTGCGCCAGAGTATCAGTGTTAACCTCATTCCCGCTGGGGATGCGGCTGACATAGAGCGGGCTTTTGTCATTCGCGAAAAGTGTACGAAACTCAGGCTCGATTGTCTCATCCGTCTGTAGCACGATCAGGCCCATTGGCACCGCTGAGGGATCATCCGCATCTAGGATATAGGGCAAGGTGCTCATAGCTCAGGGATCTCCGGTCCGATACGCGGGCTTAGGAATTCGGGCGCGCCATCGGTGATCAGGATGTTTTCTTCATGAACGAGGATCTTATCGTTCACGGCGATGCCTGGCTCCAGAGTTAACACCATCCCGGCCTCCAATTCTGTATGGTCATCAGGGATAAGCGAGGGCCATTCAGTCAGTGACATCCCCAACCCGTGGCCCAGTCGACCAGCATCCGTACCAACACCTCCGTCAGTCAAGATTGTATTCATGGTGTGAAACAATTGCGACGCGGTGGCACCGGGACGAGCTTGTTCAAAGGCGGCGTCCGATGCTTCGATCAGCCGCGAATGCGCCGCACGAACCGGCGCGCTTGCCGGACCGACCGACCAGTTGCGATCATAATCACAGAAAAATCCATCGCGTACGAGGCCTGTATCCAGCATCAGAACATCACCCGACCTAAGTGGCGTTTGACTGGCAGGGGAGATCACGTCTATGTACCCGCCTTGTTCGGCACCGCCGGCCAGATAGGGGACCCAGTCCGCGCCTTCCTCAAGGCAAAGCATCTGAAAACGTCGAAAAACCTGATCCAGCGGTGTGCCGGCCGAGGCAATTTCCGGCACCCGTGCAAACGCGCGCGCGCTGATTTGACAGGCAGCTCGGATCTTGGCGACTTCGGCATCAGATTTCACCATGCGCAGCCCCCTTAGGATGCCATGGTCCCCGACAATTTTGCGCGTTCCTATAGCTGATTGAAGGCGTCTTAAATCGGCCAGAGGCATGCGCAGATGTGTCTCATGCCCATCGGGGCAGCCGATTTCATCGCCCTCGGCCGTCAATTCGCTCAGCGTATCCGCCAACAAGGATACCCCGTCATCTATTAGGTCGGGTGCGCTCCAGGTGCGAATGTCATCAATCCAAGTCTGCGCCATGAGCGCGGCACCAATGGAGGGAATTACTGCAACCGGTTTGCCGGAGGCCGGTACAATCAGAAACCAGGGTCGGGTCGGGCTTTCCCAGAACCGAGTGAGATAGCCGGTGAAGTATCGTAGTTCGGGCTCCGTTGTCAGCAAAAGGGCTGCAAGACCTAACCGCTGCATCCGCGTTTGAGCGCGCGCAACCCGAGCCTCGAACTCTGCCGGAGCGAATCCAGTCATGCCGGCTGCTCGGTCAACATGCATAGCACCTTGGCATCAGGGCCAATTTCCAAACCGGTGCGGCTGGCGTCGTTCAAGACAGCAGCAATTCCAGCGCCTCCCGAGGCACTGGTTTCCAACCCTGCCTCTGCCATGACAGGCAATAGGGCTGCTACGTCAGTGTCGCTGATGGTCAGAAATGCATCAGCATCCCGCGCAAGCCCATTCAACGCAATAAGCGACGGTTCTTTGCAATCCAACCGACCCATGATGCTGTCTGGCCCATCTGCAAAAACGCGGTGCCCGGCATCGATGCTGGCCTGAAGCGCAGGGGCGGACGTCGGCTCCACAACAATGATCTGTGGTTCGTCACCCCAAACCACGCGTGCATAGGCGGCGACAGCGCCAGCCATGCCTCCGACACCGGCCTGCAGCAGAATATGGGTGGGCGCTTCGGGGCATTGCTCGGCTGCTTCGACAGCCATTTGTAGATACCCTTCCATCAAAAGATGTGGGAGTTCGGTGTACCCGTCCCAAGAACTATCCGAGAGCAGGGTCCATCCATTTTCTTGCGCGGCAAGGTTGGCGGCCTCCATGCTTGCTGCGTAGTCCGCACCGGCCCGAACCACCTGTGCGTTTTGCGCGCGCAGACGTTCGGCAAAGCTCTCGGGAACGGTTTCCGCGATGTATACCACCGCATCGGCCCCGAAGACACGAGCACCGGCGGCCATACTCATCCCGTGATTGCCCGCGCTTGCCGTGACATATGTACGCCCTTTGAGGGTGTCGCTGCCTGGTTTGTCCGAAGCCTCGTTCGCCTGACAGGCAATAACATAAGCAGCGCCCAGGGCCTTGAACGATCCCAGACTCATGCGGGGCCGTTCATCTTTGACCCAGAGACTTGCGACCGGTGCAATCGCTGATGCATCAACCAAGGGCGTTGGCTCAAAATCCGGGCAGAACGAACGGTGCCGCCCCAGTCGAACGGTTTCGACTGACGGGTAGGGGGCCTGATCTGCAAGCTTGGATCCGTTTCGAAACGGGTTGCTGATTATCTTCATTCTTCGCTCCCTGACCGGTTTATGCGCAGACGTGAACGAATTGCCCGAACCCTGTCAAGTAAAGCGTTTCCTTGACACGTCCGGTCCTGAATTTTGATCGCACCGACATTCGAATTTATGGATCAATCCATTGAGTATCTTTTCAATCGTTTTGGTTGCTTGTAAGAGATTGCCTAGATCATCAGTGTGGTTTGAATTTATCGCTCAGGTGATATGCGGGCGTGATGGAATGGTAGACATATCGGACTTAAAATCCGAAGGCCTTAGCGCCGTGTGGGTTCGAGTCCCACCGCCCGCACCAGTTGAGCTTCAGACCGGGAAACCCAGCCGGGATATCAGTTTCCAGATGTCTTTGTTCGCGTCCGAAAGCTGAGAGACGACATCCTCGATTTCTTTCATCGCTTTGTCATCCACCGTATCTTCCCGCCCTAATTTAATATCAGTTTTGCGATCAGCGATTCTCATCAGGATGGTCTTGGGATTTCCGCTTTCCTGATCAAAGGAGTAAATGCAGTGGTTGTACTTATTCCGGATGGAGGACAAGCGAGACAATCGCTGGGTGTGTTCAAGGATCGGATCACGGATTTCAGGTGCGCGACCTTCCATCTTCGCAAGACGCTCGACCAGATCGATGCGGGCTCGCGTCGTGTTCAAAGTCAGGAAAATGATCACTGCTACATCTTTGTTGGCCTCGGTTAGCCCAGCAATGAGATGGATCAGAAGGCTTTCGGTATTTGTCCACATGTAATTGAGGCGACCCACCAGCAGGATGAGCCGGTCAAATCGGGTTTCGAAAGCCTCATCCAACGGCTGCGCTACGCGCTTCGTTCGGCGCGACCTCGAAATAGAAATGAGCGGCCTCGGTCCGGTTGCTCACATCGATTTTGCCCGAAACATTATGCATATGCAGTTTGACTGTATGTTCAGTAATGCCCAGCCTGGTCGCAATCGTTTTGTTGCTTTGGCCTTTGGAAACAAGCCTCAAAACTTGTTTTTCCCGGCGTGTAAGCTTTGCGTATTGCAGTAGTTTGTCGGGTGACCGAGTTCTGGTCGCAGGCTGTTTTTCGATTGGTACGTCCGCTGCGCCTGGCGATGCCGCCATACTGTCGGCCAGAAAACAAGGTAGGTGTAGTTCCTCATGCATGAGAAGCCGCAATATCGCCCGCCACACATCCGGAGCGACGTTCATCGGCAGATATCCGATGTTGCCAAAACTCGTGCGGTCCCAGTGTTCGAACAATATCCGAGCGGGGCCTTTCTTGCGATAGGCGAAGGCAAGGCAGCCGTTTTCGGCAATTTTTGCATAATCGGCGGGTCGAGCCAGCAGCTCATCCAGCATCATCTGATCCACCACGATTATTCGTTCGGCGGAACTCGCGACACTACTTTTGGCCAGCACGTCTTCCAGGTGATCAAAACGCTCTGCACCAACACCGAATTCAGTTTGAACACTTCTTAGGGTTTGGTCCGAATAGAACAGTTCTTTACCGATAAATATGATCGAAAGCTCTTCGGGATATTCGATCTGACTACGGGCATGGTCTTGTAAGGAATAACTCACTGATCTTCCCCCACTAGTAAAAACGTCACCTTCTGAAGCCAAAAAATGCGGGCACAGGGTTAAGCGACGTGAGAAAATTTTTTTATTCAAATTACATTTCATCATACCTGAAAGTACGGGTTTCAGCAACCAGAGGCAGTACTTAGGAGCCGCATATCTAGAACCTTTGATCAGGTTCAACTTCACTCCAGATTGCCTAACCTGATGAAATGGCTTCATTAATAATAATGTTCGATCTGCCGAGATTGTTTCCCCTTCGATTTGGCGATGGAAGGGGCAATTTTCCCAATAAAGCGCATTAATAATAAGCAGTTAAAGAAACTAATGCTTTCGACCAGCTATGCATGCCCGCTCATGACTGCAACCATGATGGTGCTTTGATTTGTAAAGCGCACTTGAACCTGACGTGCCCATGGATTCGCGTATTTTGGCGAGACCCCCGTGGTCACGGAATCGGCTAAGCCGAGAAAGGGGGGCAAACCAAACAGAAGACGATCACTGCCGCGCGAGTGTCCAGTTTGACGCTCTGTGCGCGACGTTTGTTTTAACCGCGCCAGTAACCGCTTTGTAGATGAATGGCGGTCGGGTGCTTCCGTAAAAGTGGAATTTATTATGAGACGCCAGCCTAATCAAACGACAACCGTAACAACAGTTGATGAAGTCCAAATCGACGATCTGGACGCCGATTTTGATACTGATATCGCGGTAGACGAAGCAAATATCGAAGCGGACATCAACGCTCAACAACAGCAACAAGAGCAAGATGTTGATAATTCTGCGAACAATTCTGACTCACAGGACCAAGATCAATCACAACGTTCAAGAAATGATAATGACAACGATCAGGATCAGCGCCAAAACCAAAATCAGAACCAGCAAAACACCAACGGTGGAGAAGACAACAACAACAATGACAACTCGAACCACAACGAAGTGAACATCGACTTCGGTGGCGGCGAGTGGATTCCGCGCGATGACGACAAAGTAGATGTCGATATCGAAGATATTGATGGTGATGTAGGCGACGTAATCACCGCTGGTGACGACCTGGACTATGATCCCGGTGATGATATCAACATTGATATCTCACAAGATGGCCCAGGAAACGACTTCGCATCCATCAACAGCCAGTACGCGAGCCTAGAGGATAACGACTCACTAGGTAACGCATCGGTATCAAATTCAGGTGACTTTAGCCAAAGTGGCAACGCTCATGGAGGTGAGGCCTACGCGGAAGACGGTATCGACGTAAATAACGATGGTGGCGACTCGGGTGATGGCGGAGAGAGCTATGGAGGTGATGCCGATGGCGACACCAGCGGCAGCCATTCGTTTGCACTCGGTGGTCATTCTGGAAGTGCTGATAGTTCAGCGACCGGTGGTGATGGCGCATCTTCGGGTGATGCCTATAACGCAAGCCTTGGTCTTGGTCTTTCCGGTGCACACTCCAGCGGTGACAGCACTGGTGGTGATGGCGGTGACGCCGATAGCGAGTCCAATGCGGATAACTACGGTGAAGCAAGCGCAGACAGCGACTCGACCGGTGGCGACGGTGGTAACGCTGAATCGTTTGGTCTTGGTCTTGGCCTTGCTCTGTCCGGATCGAACGCTGATGGCGATGCAGATGGTGGTGATAACGCCTCAGGCGCGCTGGCTGCCGGTCTCGGCCTAGCAGGCAATGACTCGTCAACCGGAGATGCTGATGGTGGAGATGGTGACGCTGAAAATGACGGTTCGGCTGACAACTCCAGCGAAGGAACCAACGAAGCTAACGAATCTTCCTCTGGTGGTAATATCGGTCTGGGTCTGGCGGGTGCGGGTGCACTTGGCCTGAACGATGCCGATGGCGGTAGCGGTTCTGGCGGCGAAGGATCAGGTGGTGAAGGCTCAGGTGGTGAAGGTTCTGGTGGCGAAGGCTCTGGTGGCGAAGGCACAGGCGGTTCCGGCACTGGTGGCGACGCCAACGGTGGTGACGGTACCGGTGGAGATTCGGGCTCTGTAGAAGAAGCCTTCCCATTCCCGGTACTCCTTGTCGAAGAGGAAGATCCAGACGGTGAAGAAGAAGCTGCAGCTGGTAACTCGAACGGTACCGGCGGTGACGGTGGTACTGGTGGTGCTGGTACCGGTGGTACGGGTACTGGCGGTACGGGTACCGGTGGTACGGGTACTGGTGGTACAGGTACTGGTGGTACAGGTACTGGTGGTACAGGAACCGGGGGCGCAGGTGGCGGTTACGTAGACACAGATGCGGCAGCGCAAGGCGTTGGTGACCAAGATGCCGCTGGTCCGGTAATCACGCAGTCACCCGGTGACATCGACGGCTCGGCTGATAACGATCAGGACGTTGATGGTTCCGGTGGTAACGGTGGAACCAACACAACCAATGGATCTGCGGACGCCAGCGGTGATGGTATGGCAACCGCCGAAGGTACTGGTGGTGCAGGCGGAACAGCCAACCCCGAGTCAAGCTCGGCGGCAAGCGGCGCAGGTTCTGCTGACGCAACCAACGAAGCCGGAAACGGTGGCGATTCCGAAGCGTGGTCCGATGCAGCCAATGACGGTTATGCAGAAAGCCTTGCCGAAGCGATTGCCGGATACGGTGGTGACGCGTCATCTGACAATGATGCAGACTCGTCGGCTTCGGGTGACGCAACCGGTACCGCAACGTCCGGCGCCGGTGGTGCAGGCGGTGCAGCGGCGTCGAATGGCGGAACCAGTGGTGACGTCATGGGCTCGTCGACTGGCGGTGCAACCACGGGTGCGATGAACACCGGTGGCGAAGCTTCCGGCGCATATTCAGGTGCCGGTGGTGCTGGTGGTGACGGCGGAATGTGGGGCTCGAACAACGGTGGCGATGGTATCGTCAACGGTGAGTCCTACGCATCAGCAGCTGCAGTAGTCGATACATCGGCCTTCAACCAATCGATCGTCATGGGTGCCAACGTGCTTGGTAACTCGGTCGATACGACCATGGTTGGTGGTTCGATGACATCGTCCTACGCAAGCGACGACACCGACGTGTAAGACCAACCTTTCGGGAGCCGCATTCTCGGCCCCCGTTAAATGAAATCGCCGGGGCCACTCGATGTGGCCTTGGCCCAGTAAATCCCGAACCGGAAATTTATGCAGGTAAGGGGGTAAGGGATCATCGAAATGTCATTCGATAGTGTTACCGAAAAGATTGCACACTTTATTGGAACTTTTGATCTCACGATTGAAAAAGCCCGGCTGAGGGATCAGTACGAAGAGTTCACCGCCGTCAGACGCAAGGCGGAACTCGACGAACTGGAAGAGCCCGCAAAAATCCGGGTCAAAGCAGATCTTGAATTAGACCCGGGCAAATTTGGCCCGCTACCCTATGGGTTCAACACCCCCCCGGCCACTCCTGAACTTCCACCACTGGTTGAGGGACCGGACATTCAAACGGCCATCACACTAGAGCCACCACTCACTGACGGTCCACCGTTGCCTGAGACGACCACCGGCATTGGCGCAACGTTCATAATCGAACAGAAGCTTGAAATTGTGACCGAACTTATCGGCTCGGCAGTAACCTATACATTCCAGAACATTTTTCTACGCGACAATGATGTCGTTGGCGAAGGGGATTTTCGCGACGTCGACCAACTTATCGCCCAGGCAGAAGCAGCAGCGCAGGTTGCGGCCTCGATGCATGGGTTTGCTGTGCCTTCATTCTCGATCTCCGACTATCTGTCTATCGAATATGTGGAGACATTGGCCGCAGAGATGCTCGCACCGATCAATATCGAAGTTGAAGGCGCAGTTGTTTATCAGTTCCACGGCGAAGACGCGATGGGTGTAATCGTCAATGGTGAGTATGTGGACGAAGCCCCGGTTTGGGATGACCTATTGCCAGAGCATCACAGGCCCGACGAAGAGGAAGAGGACGAAACGCCTGATGCGATGCCCGCGGAATGGGATCAGGATGAGGATTCCGAATTTGCCGATGGCCACACGGTGATTGCAGGCGGCAATCTGGCGATCAACGAAGTGAACGCAACTGTAGCGTGGGTCGACGCGCCCTACATCGCGGTGGGTGGTAAATCGATCGAGTTGGCCATGATCAGCCAAGTTGCTGTTGTGTCGGATATGGATGTAGGCACGAATGGCGGATCGGGCACCAATGTTGTGCACTCATCGACGATCGAAGTAGAAGGTAATTCAGCCCCTTGGTTGATGCAGGGGGCAAACGACGACGCTCCGGCATTCATACATGTTGATTGGATCACCACTGACCTGATCGTCGCTAATTTTGTGAAGCAGAACATTGATGCGACAGATATCGATCACATTGATACCGAGATCAACGCGACGACGACGCTCTATGCACTGGGCGACAATGAGATGGTGGATGTCACAAATATCCTCCAGCTTGGCAGCTATTATGATCTGATCATGATCGAAGGCGACATGATTACGGTCGATGCGTTCATCCAGACCCATGTGTTGATGGATGACGATGTGGTTATGGGTGGACTGCCTGGGCCCATCGAAGGATCGGATGAGAACCTGGTCATGAACGAGGTTTCTCTGAAGAAAGAAGGCGAAGACACGCATCAGGAGATGCATAGTTCAATGGCCGAAGCAATGGCCTTTGGTGAAGACGACATGGCCGCGCTGGAAGAAGCGCTGATGAACGATCCGATGTTCGCCGGCATGGAACAGATGCGGGTACTCAAAGTGGATGGTTCTCTGGTTCAGGTCAATGTGACCGAACAATCGACGGTCCTCGCTGATCAGGATGACGTTCACCTGCATGGCCAACACGCTGATGAGACTCAAGTAATAGCTGGCAGTAGTGCGATGTTGAACGCGGCGAACATCACCAAGGCTGGCGTGGATTCAGTCGTGATGGCGCAGGACGGTGCATTTTCGGACCTGCTGCTGCATCAGGCGAGCCTGATTGACATGCCGACCAATGAGGAAGTCTCGGAAATGACTAACGAAGCCATTGCCGCGATTATGGCAGAGGCGGGGATGCCCGGACACCAAGGCGACATCGCTCCAAACGGCAATGACCTCACGCCCAGCGAAATGGCAAATTCCTCTGATGGCCTGCAAACCATGCTGGCCTGATTTTCCCTGATTTACGAGTGACCGGAAGGTTAGTTTATGTCGATCGTTTTTTCGTCGCGCCGCACCCGATTTGCTAGCCCATTGGACAGGCACGGAGGAGGGGGTCCGCTGACCCTCAAAACCCGTGATCGCGTGGCCAAGTCAAACGGGAATTCTTTGTCGAAAACAGAGGCACGATTACGGTTGACCCCTGAAATGCGGATGCCTGAGCCTTGCGTTGGAACGGCAGCTGCAGAACCTGCGACGCACCCCAATGATCCAGAAGAATTGCCACGTGCGGCGCAACAAACATACAGACCGACGCAGGCAGAAGCAGAGGCAGAGCAGCAGAATGCAAATTCAAAATCGTGCGCTGGCTCTCCCCTTCGGCGCACGCGGTCGCGGCCCAAAAAAGACAAGGATCCTGTGGGTGGCGACGCTGGGGTGGCCGATGCGGAAGCCCCTGATCGTGACGCCGCCGATCAATCGACTGCGCGCATGACCCCCTCTGTGCCGTCGGACGGCAAAAATCGCATGGGCACCACGATCGAGGCTAAGGCAAATGAACCGTTGATGCGCCTGGAAACGGGAGGCGGCGACGGGAAAGGGCCACCCCAAACTTTTCACAAACGCACCCCGCCCGAAGATTTCCAGAAGACGCTGCGCACATCGCTGCGGGCGATTTGGCGTAATCTGGCTTTCGTGCTGGTTCTGACTTGCGCAACTAATGTTCTGATCCTTGCGATCCCAATTTACCTGTTTCAAATCAGTGACCGAGTTCTGACCAGCCGGTCGCTGGATACGCTTATCATGCTGACCGCTATCGTCGCCGGGGCGGTCATTTTTCAATCAGCCTTTGATGCGGTTAGGCGATTCATGTTGATGCGCACGGCGGTTGAAGTGGCCGCGCGTCTTGGTGCTCCGGTTTTGAGTGCCGCTGCACACGCTTCTCTGCATGGTAATGGACGTGAATATCAGACCTTGGGTGATCTGCAGCAGGTGCGGGGCTTTCTGGTTTCTGGCACATTGATTTCGTTTCTCGATGTTCCGTTTGCGCCGCTCTTCATCCTGATGATCTTTCTGGTCCACCCGCAATTGGGGATGATTGTCGTGACGACGGCTCTTATCCTGATGGTGATCGCGCTGATCAACCAGAAGATGACGGCCAAGCCCTTTGCCAAGGCCAATCAGGCGCAATCTTTGGCCAACCAGCATTTGGATTCGATGTCGCGCAACAGTCAGATCATCAACGCGTTAGCGATGATCCCCGAGGCGGTGCGCATCTGGGGTCGTGACACCGCACAATCGCTGACCTGGCAGGTCAAAGCGCAGGACCGCAATGTCATCTTCGCTGCTATTTCCCGTGCCGTTCGCTTGCTGACACAAATCAGCATTTTGGGGTGGGGCGCCTTTTTGGCCCTGCAGGGAGAGATCACCGGAGGAATGGTAATCGCCGCTTCGATCATCGCGGGCCGGGCCTTCGCTCCGATTGAGGGATCGATTGAGGGCTGGAATACATTCCTGCTGACGCGAGGTGCTTTTGGCCGGATCAAGGCTCTGCTGTCGAGTTCGGCTCTGCAATACGAAAAATTACGCCTGCCGCGGCCCGAGGGACGGCTGGATGTAGAGCGTCTGCTCTATGTCCCGGGTGGAACCAAGAGTGTCGTTCTAAACGGGATTACCTTTGCACTGAACCCCGGGGAAACTTTGGCAGTCATCGGGAATTCAGGCGCGGGGAAAACTACGCTGGGCAAAACGCTGGTGGGTTCGATTCTTCCGACCTCGGGAAGCGTCCGGTTGGATCTGATGGATATCCGCAATTGGGATCCACGCCAGTTTGGCGAGAATATTGGCTATCTTCCGCAGGACGTGCAGCTGTTCCCAGGTACCATCAAGGACAACATCGGCCGGATGCGTGCGGACGCCACAGATGAGCAGATCCACGATGCCGCCGTTCTGGCAGACGTACACAACATGATCGCGACGCTGCCACAAGGTTATGAAACCGTGGTGGCCGCAGACGGTTCGCCCCTTTCTGGCGGGCAAAAGCAACGTATCGCTTTGGCACGGGCTTTCTTCGGAAACCCGCGACTGGTTGTTCTGGATGAACCGAACTCGAACCTCGATGTGGCGGGCGACAAGGCGCTGGCACGGGCGATTGAACAGGCCAAGGAAAGCAAGATCACCGTGGTCGTCATCACACAAAAACCAACACTACTGAATGTGGTCGACAAGATCATGCTGCTGACTGACGGACGTGTGGCGCTGTTCGGGCAACGCGAACAGGTGCTGGAAAAGCTCAACGGGCCGCGCCAGCAACCACCCGAAATTCAGGGCAAGGGGGATTAAGCGATGAACGAAGTGGCACGCACCGACGAATCCGGGCTTTGGTATGCCGAGGTTCCGCGCTCGATCACCAAGTTCATAGTGATTGGGTTAGCCATGCTGATCATCTGTTTTGGTGGCTTCGGCGTCTGGTCATTCCGCGCACCTCTGGCGGCTGCGGTCATCGCGCAAGGCAGCTTTGTCGCCACCGGTCGTAATAAAATCGTGCAGCACCTGGAAGGTGGGATCATCGAGAACATTCTGGTCGCGGAAGGAGAATCCGTTCAGGCCGGACAGATCATGATGACATTGGACCAGACCTCGGCCGAGGCAAATGAGCGCGAGTTGTTCATCCGCAAGATCCGCCTTCAAGCGATGACTGAGCGGCTTCTGGCCGAGCACAGCGAACAGGAAAACCTGGTGTTTTCGCCAGCGCTGATTGATGCGTCAGACGACGTTGAGGTCATGACGATCCTCGACAATCAGAAACTCAGCTTTGATGTTTCGCGCAAGACTTTACTGAACGACATCGCCCTGCTTCAGCGGAACATGGAGGCATTGAAAATCCGTGCCTCGGGGTTTGAGGCGCAGTTGACCAGTATGGAGCGCCGCTCGGACATATTGAAGGAAGAATATGACACCAAACTTTCACTGTTTGAGAAAGGGCTTGTGCGCAAGGGCGATCTGAACACGATCCGCCGGGTACAGGCCGAGGCTGAGGGTCAATTGGCACGCCTGCGGGCAGAGACTGCCGAGGTCAATCAGATGTTGTTGAAATACGAAGAACAGATTCTGCGGACACGATCAGCCTATCGTGAGGCCGCTCTGGACGAATTGGGCGTTATCGAAGCCGATCTGGAAAGTGTGCGCGAAAAGGCGCGCCAGGCCCGCAGTGTTCTTGACCGTGCTGTGGTGCGGGCGCCGGTCACAGGAACCGTCGTAAGGTTACACCATCACACGCCCGGTGGCGTTATCGAAACAGGCGAACAGATCGCCGAGATCTTACCCGCTGACGCGCCGTTGATTATCGAAGCGCAAATCCCGAGAACCGAGATCGACAGCGTCATAACTGGCCAGACTGCGACGGTACGGCTCGTGGCCCTCAACCAGCGTACGACGCCTGTTCTGGAAGGTGAGGTGTTCTACGTATCGGCCGACTCGCTTGTCGAAGATTCTGCTGGCATGCCGCAAGAGGTGTATCTGGCGCGCATCTCGTTGACCGCCGATGAGATGAGCCGCGTACGAGGGTTTGTTCCCACGCCCGGAATGCCTGCCGAGATCATGATCCAAACCGAAGAGCGCACATTTGCCGCTTATATCGCCAAACCGGTTGTCGACAGTATGTCACGTGCCTTCAGGGAACATTGATTGCCTGAACCTCTACACCTTCAATTTTCTGCATGTTAGCCTTTAGCGGATCAACGAGCAGGAGAGACGAAGATGGCACTGACGGTCAAGGACATGATGCAAGCAGCGAACGCCGCGGTTGAGCGTATTGGTGCCAGCAAGGCGCAGGAATTGCTGGGACAGGGGGCATTACTTTTGGATATTCGCGACGCACCAGAACTGGAACGTACCGGTCGCGCCGTTGGTTCGCACCATATCCCACGCGGAATGTTGGAATTTCGGGCTGATCCAGATTTGCCGTCTCATGATCCTGAATTGCGCAAGGACAGGGTGATCATCCTGCATTGCGCGTCAGGAGGCCGGGCAGCGCTGGCAGGAAAACTGCTTAAGGATATGGGATTTTCTCATGTCTACAATTTGGGTGGCTACTCAGATTGGGTTGAGGGTGGCGGAGAAACCATCGGTCCGATGGATCGCGGAATGTAGCGACGAATTCTGACCCAAATCAAAGCCACGAATGTACTAGGGGTGTAATGACTTGGACAGGAACCAAAAGACAGGACGACTGGCCATGATACGCCTTGCAGCCATGCTTTATTCTCTGATCGCTACCGCAATTGCAGGTAGTGCTGTAATCGCCGTTCTGGCCGCCGGGATGGTCAGTTCGGTGGCGATCATTTCCGCGGCAGCTGCAGGTGCTGTTGTTGCCGCACCCGCGTCATGGCTCGTGGCAAAGTGTCTCTATCAAGGTGCATGATCAGGCGTTCAGAAAGGTTCTGACGGCCGCTTCGAATTCACGAGGTTTCTCGGCGTGCAGCCAATGGCCTGCGCCGGGAATTTTAGCAAAGCGTGCAGCGGGAAACATCTGACGGATTTGGTCGCGATATTCGGGCAAGACATAATCCGATGCGGCACCAGAAAGAAAAAGAGTCGGACCATCCCAATTGCCAGACACCTCTGGGAAACCCATTATTTTGGGCATTTCATGAGCCAGAACATCAAGATTCAAACGCCATTTTTTGTTCTCGACATCCAGAGATTGCGTGAAGAAGCTCTGAAGTGCTTTTTCGACTCCCTGATCCGCCAGCTGCGATTCAGCATCAGATCGTCGCTCAACATGTGACATATCAACAGCGCGCATCGCTTCAATGAATTTGATCTGGCTATGTCCGTAGGAAACCGGAGCAATGTCGGCGACCACCAGTTTGCGAACCTTATTTCCGTGTTTTAGGGCCAGGACCATTGCGGTCTTTCCGCCCATAGAATGCCCGACGACATCTGCGGCACCGCCTATACTGTCGATCACTTCGGCCAAATCCTGCGCCAATTCGGAGTATCCATGCTGATCATTCCAAAAGCTGTAGGCATGATTGCGCATATCGGCTGCGATCACCTGCCGCTCGTCTGACAAGCGCCGTGCAATCACACCCCAGTTTCGCGCCGAGCCATACAGGCCATGCGCAATCAACAAAGGAGGTTGGTCAGTCGGGTCGCCATGAATGATCGTGTTCAACATGGCTATGTGATACCTGCCACCACTTGGAACAACCAGCCCCATTGTCGTCAGCATTGAGCGCGGTTAGATTGCCCCGTCAGGAGATGTGAATGTCGCAGGAATTCGATATACAGACCCAAATTGCGCAGACCATCTTACTGCTGCGTAAAAAGCTTGGTGTGCGGGACAAAACCCTGACAGCATCGGTTCGCCGCGCGAGACGTCGATTGCCGCGAAAGGTCTATAAGCAGGCACTGGTGCTTGCGCAGGCCGAGAAGATGGCAGTTCATCCAAAGCTACGGCTGTTGCTGGATACACCCAAACTCGAGCAGGCCTCAGAGGATGTGCAAAGCCATCTGAATGCCATCAACCTTGCTGACCGGCGCTGGGGGTGGTTTCTAAGCTTTCTGGGGTCGCTTGCTTTGGGCTTGCTGGTTTTGACCGCCGTGTCGATCTTTATCCTCAGGTCGCGCGGCTTGATCTGATTCGCAATTCAGGCGCGATCGCGCAAGTGCGAGGCTCATGAAGAAAGCCTCCGGTCGGCTAAAACCCAGATCAGACGTCACACCTCCGAGAACAATATTTTTGAGGCGGTTGAGGCTTGTATTGCCCGCATCTGTTTATCTGATGTGCACCCAGCAGATTTTGCCAACGACACTGGATGCATCAGTCACCACTGATTTCTCACGTGCACGTCAATGTATATAGCAAAGCGGCGCCCGAAGGACGCCGCTTTAATGACCAAAGTCCGGACTTTTCAGAGGTTCGGATAGATCGGAAACTTGGCGCAAAGCTCAGCGACTTCGGCTTTGACTTTTGCCTCGACTGCGGCATTGCCTTCTTCGCCATTGGCGGCCAGACCATCGACAACTTCGATGATCCAATCTGCGATTTGACGGAACTCGACTTCTCCAAAACCTCGTGTCGTGCCAGCAGGAGAACCAAGGCGGATGCCGCTGGTGAT